>JBELMB010000085.1:0-20726 GCA_042088665.1 Sagittula sp. | reverse complement strand
GCTGGGCGTGTCGTTTTTATGAGGCAGCACACACCCTGTGGCCAGCCTCTTCCTGCACCTGAGCCTCAGTCCCCCAGCGCGGAATCAAGGCGAAGCCGCCGCGCCATCATGCCAGAGGCATGTCTCCGACATGACGGGCCGCCCCCACGGCACGGCGATTTGGTTGGGCTGGGCGCTTTGTGTTGAGGTCTTTCGGACGTGGCCGGGATAAATCGAGAGGCTCAGCGGTCAGGATCGCCGCACCGCGGCCCGTCGATGGCGCGGTCAAGCGAAAGTAAGGTAACTAATAGGTGAAATGGTAGTATTGCCTCACCAAGAGATTTTTTATGTGAGCGCTGCGCCTAATTATTTTTTGAATGATATAATTTAAGGGCGCGCAACTTTCGATCTAACTCACTTTCGCTTATTCCTAGGATTTTCGCTGCGGAGCGCGTCTTCTGAGCGCCCTGGCTAGCCTGAAACTTCGCGCCTCCTGTGACTAACGGTGTTTTGTCGTTCCGTTGCGACCTTTCACTGGAAGAAACAGTGGGCTTTGAGGAGTGTTTGGCATTTATAGAGGGTTTCTTTTGTATTTTATGCTTTTGGCTTCTCTTCTTCTTCTTTTCTTTTTCTTTTTTTCTTTTTTTCTTTCTGGTTGCTTCGTCCGATAATAAACCGACTTCTAGAAGGGATAGGCGGACTAAGTTTTCCGCTTCAGATCTATTTTTTTTGCAGTTTTTGTTCGCTATATTCTGTTTCTTGTCTTCATTGACGGTCGGGAGGTTTCTGCGCTCTGCTTCTGCTTGGTCGGCCCTCTGGCGCAGCTTAAGCTTTGCTTCTCTTTCTCTTTCGGAAATTGACTTACTGTTTTTGTATAGGGCTTCCTCTGGCAGGCAATTGCTTTGGGATTTGGTTGAGATTGAGGTCCTTCCAAATTTTGGAAATTTTTTCCCAGCCGGTTTGCCTGGTCGAATGCCGTGAATATGGCTTGCGTGAATAATCCAAACCATGACGAGGCCCTCAAAGCTTAAGTCCAAAGTGTTGTGTGTCTTAGGGTGCAGTTGATGCAAGGGAACACTCAAAAGCGTTCGCCCCAAGGTTCATTTCTACTGTCAATTATTGGTGGCCCAACTATTCAACGCAAGTCTTTCGTATGAGTGCGCAGCCATTTTTTGAGTTGCCAACCCCAACCGCCCAACCTCCCGCCACCCCTCTCCCACCTCGGGAAACCAGGTGTCCGCGCCCTCGACTTCCAAATCCACCTCGGTGATCAACAACCGATCCGCCAAGGGGAGCATCGCCTCGTAGATGCTTTGGCCGCCGATGCCGTAGACCCGGAAATAGCCCTCGGACCTTGCCAGCGCGATGGCGTCTTCGACTGAGGCCACCACGTGCTCATGCAGGGAGGTGTCCCGCGACACCACGATGTTCAGGCGGTTTTTCAAGGGCTTGAACGGCAGGCTCTCCCACGTGCGGCGGCCCATGATCAATGCGCCGCCGAGAGTCTCGCGTTTGAACATCGCGAGGTCCTCGGGGATGTGCCATGGGATGTCGCCGTCCTTGCCTATGGCGCGGTTGCGGTCGTGGGCGGCGATGAGGGTGATCATGGGGCTCTCCTCACACGGCGACGGGCGCTTTGATCGCCGGATGCGGGTCGTAGCCCTCAAAGGCGATGTCGTCGTAGCGAAAATCGAACAGGTCGGTGACGTCCCGCGTGAAGCGCAGGCTGGGCAGGGGGCGCATCTCGCGTGAGAGCAACTCGGTCACCTGGTCCATGTGGTTGGAATAGATATGCGCGTCGCCGATGGTGTGGATGAAATCCCCCGGCGTGAGGCCGGTGACTTCGGCGATCATGCATTGCAGCAGCGCGTAAGAGGCGATGTTGAAAGGCACGCCGAGGAACATGTCGGCGGAGCGTTGGTAAAGTTGCAGGTGCAGTTTGTCGCCCTGAACACGCAGTTGCCAGAGCGTGTGGCAGGGGGGCAGCGCCATTTGTGGCACATCCGCGGGGTTCCATGCGGAGACGATCATGCGGCGGCTGTCGGGGCTGTTGCGGATCTGGTCCAACAGGGTGGTGATCTGGTCGATCTCGCCGGCGCGCGACGGCCAGTGACGCCATTGGTGGCCGTAGACAGGGCCGAGGTCGCCGGTCGCGTCGGCCCATTCGTCCCAGATGGAGACGCCATTGTCCTTGAGGTAGCGGATGTTGGTGTCGCCGGAGAGGAACCAGAGCAATTCGTGCACGATGGAGCGCAGGTGCAGCTTTTTCGTGGTCACGAGGGGGAAGCCATCCGCGAGGGGGTAACGGCACTGCAGGCCGAAATAGGCGCGGGTGCCGGTGCCTGTGCGGTCAGAGCTGTCTTCGCCCTTTTCCAGCACGGTGCGAAGAGCGTCGTGGTACTGCTGCATCTTGGGTCCCCCGGGGCTGCGCAGGATCATGGGGGCCTATGGGCCCTCACCACAAGATATAGCCGATCCGGGGGGACGTAAAGCGATGCCTCAGGCGGCGGCGCACTGGCTGAGATGGCGGATCACGGCGCTGGGTGGGGCCGATTTCTGCAGCACGGAGACCTGCGGGTCGAGGCCGCGCAACAGCGCCGGATCCTGATGGGGCGACCGGGTGTAGACCAGCGTGCGGCACAGGCGACTGCGCAGAAGGGCGAGCAGGCGGTGCCCGCTTTCGCCAACGCCGGGCAGCGGGCTTTTGCTGCGGCCGAGGTCGATTTCGAGCACGCAGAGCCTTGGCCGGTGGTTGATCAGGAAGCGCAGGGCAGCTTCGTAAGATGTGCAGGGCGGCAGCGGCGCGAAACCTGCGTCGTCCAACTGGTCGTGCAGGGCCTGCGCGAGCGTCGGGTCGTCGTCAACGATGAGGATCGGCCCGGCATCGCGAAGCCCGCCCCGCGCGAGGTTTCCCACAACGGAGAGGGAGCGGCCCTGACGGGCTATGTCGATCCGGGTTCCCAAAGCGCGACTCGCGTCCTGTGGCAGTGTTACCGTAACATGGCGTCGCGACGGCCGTCTGTCATTGTACTATTGGTATAGGTTGACAAAGAATCCCCCATATATTCCGCCGGTTTTCCGGGCGGGACCCATATGCGGCGGCACTGGGGCGATTTTGCCTCACATGGGGGCGGCTCCTGCTTGCGCCGTTGACTTTTCCACAGGCGGGCCGCACCCTGTGGGCAAAACTATAAACGCAAGACCTGAGGCAGTCATCATGTATCGTATCTTCGCAGCGCTGGCGCTGACGGGCGCGCTTGCGGCATGTGAGCCGGTTGGCTCGTCATCCACGACATCCGTCACCACATCCACCGACGCCAGCACCGGCGTGGTCACCACCACGACGACCACCACCACGACCCCCGACTCCGCTTCGGGAGAGAACCCTCTGATCGCGGAAGGCACCACCGGCATCGGCGATTGTGACCAGCCGCTGGCCACCGAGACGCAGGCCTGTACGACCACAACCACCGAGATAACGACCACCGCGTCAGAGACGGGGGGCGACACGCTTTATGCCAATGAGGCCAGTGACGACCTGACCGTGAACGACATCGCCTATGATGCGACCACAGGCGAAGTGGTGTTCAACAACGTGCCCTTTGACGGCGATGACAACGTCTATACCCGCAACGCTGCCGTGACCACGGCGGTGCAGGGCGCCTCTGGCACGACGTTTGACATCGTGAACAACACCGCCGGGTTTTCGAATTACTACGCGGTCTTCAGGCGGTCGCCCAATGAATACAGCCAGGTGGGGGCCATGGGCACCGACCGCTATATCAGCTACGGCTTTGGCGGCGCAGGGGTCGAGCGGTTGAACGGCGACGGCTCGCTGCCGGCGGCGAACGAGAGCTATGTCTTCAACGGCGAATACGCCGCGGTGCGCACCATTCAGGACGACGCGGGCAATTCCATCCAATACGTGGCGGGCACGTCGCGGATCGAAGTGGACATCGAGGATTTCGACAATATCGGCGCGGTCGAAGGCATCATCGCCAACCGCCGTTTCTTTGATGCCAACGGGGTCGAGATCACGTCGATCGCGGGGGTCGACTATATCGCGCTCGCGACGGCAGAGATCAACTTTGACGACTGGACGATCACCTCGACCGAAGCGGCGCTGGTCATTCCGAACTCGGCGCCGGATCCCAATGGCGGCACGCTGAACGCGCCGTCGACCCAGTCGCAGACCGGCACGTGGGACGGGCTGTTTGCGGGACCCAACGGTGAGGAAATCTCTGGTTTTGTCTTTGTCGAAGGCACCGGCCCGATTGGCATCGACGTGGGCACCGGCACTGTCCTGACCGAAGAGACCATCCGGGAAACCGGCGTCTTTACCGCCACGCGCTGACGCCCGTCATGCCCGGGCTTGCCTCCCTTTTGCGCCGGAGCACGGCCCGGTCGCGCCTGACGTGGAGTCGCGGCAGCCCGAGGTCGATGCCGCGTTCGGAGGCGTTTGTGGCGCTGTCTTGGCGTTCGAGGGCAGGTCACCCTGCCGCGCGGCAGGCGCATGCCCTCGGGCTGTCCCCGCTCTGGATTTGGGCGCTGGCGTTGGTCTTGCCGCTGACAGCCCCGGGACAATTGGTGGCGCAGGGCATCCTGACAGACAGGGTTGCCATCCCCCAGGAGGCGCCCCGTGACGAGAGCGCCTTGCGGATCTCCCTCGACGAAGTGCGCCGCGCTGCGGCCTCTGCCATGGTGGCGGGGAGACCCGAAGACGCGCTGTTGCTGGCCGAAGCGGTCCTGCTGGGGGCGCCAGAGGACGTCCCGGCGCTGTTCATCCGGGCGCGCGCATTGCGTGACCTTGACCGGGAATCGGAGGCCATGCAGGCCTCACGCGATGCATGGCAGGCCGCGCGTCGTCCGCGTGACCGGTTTTACGCGGCAATGATGATGGCGCAGACCCGCTCTTTTGCGGGCAACAACGGTCTTGCGCAGCTTTGGCTGCGGCGGGCGGCACAACTGGCCCCCGAAGAGGATCTGCGCGAACTGGCCGTGCGCGATTTCCGTGACGTGCGCCGGATGACGCCATGGCGGCTGGCGCTGGATTTCTATGCGCAGCCCTCCGACAATCTGAACGATGCGTCCGAGGATGTGGCGGTCTCACCGTCGGGCTGGACGCCTCAGGTTGCGCCGCCACTCGCCGGAGAGCGGTATGGCGGCAGCGTCCAACTGCGCTATACCTTGCCGCTGGCGGCGCGGCGGCGGTTGCATCTGGGTGGTTTTGTCGGTGGCAGTTTCGTGCGGATCGCGCCCTCGGACCGTGATACCCCGGGCGCGGATGCGGCGGATTACAGCCAGTTTTTCCTTGGCAGCACAACCACCTATGAAACGCTCAGCGCGGATGGGGCGCAGATCAACCGAAGTGGTCTGACGCTGCTGCGCCATTGGCAGGGCGGCGTGCCGCTGGCCGATATTGCGCGGCTGGACCTGTCCGTGCATCGCGCGGTGACGCCAAAGCTGCGGTTCGGGGTCAATCTCGGTCTGGAGGATGTGTCGCGCAAGGATTCCTCGACCGGGGATTCGCAGCGCCGCGCGCTCGGGCTGGAGATCACGCAGCGCTTTGAACACGGCGCGCTGACGCTGGATCTGGGCGTCGGAGAGACGAAATCCGCTGCCTACAACGTCGGCCGCACCGATGGCGAAGTGCGCCTGAGCTATGCGCTGGCCGAGCCGGTGCGTGGCATGTTGCCGTCGGTGGCGCTGGAATATGGCGCATTCAACTACGATGAACCATGGATTGCCGATCCCACCGGCCCGGACCGGCGTGACAGCCAGTGGGCGCTGGGGCTGGACGTGGTGTTGCCGGATCTGGACTATTACGGGTTTGCGCCGCAGATCGGGCTTTCCTTCACCGACCGCAAGTCCAATTATACGCTCTACGAAAGCCGCAGTACGGATCTGCGGCTGGGGTTGAAATCGGTCTTCTGACCGGTTGCCGCGACGCCAGCGCGTCACACACAGGGGGGGAGCCACATGTCCACGAAGTATTTGCACACCATGGTGCGGGTGAAGGATCTGGAGGCCAGCATTGCATTCTATGCCTTGCTCGGGCTGAAGGAAACGCGCCGGAGCGAGAATGAAAAGGGTCGGTTCACGCTGATCTTCATGGCGCCCGAAGGGCAGGAAGACTGCCCGGTCGAGTTGACCTACAACTGGGACGGGGACGAGGGGTTGCCGTCGGATTCGCGCCACTTCGGGCATCTGGCCTATAGCGTGGCGAATATTTACGAGATGTGTCAGCATCTTATGGACAACGGCGTGGTGATCAATCGCCCGCCGCGGGATGGGCGCATGGCGTTTGTGCGCTCGCCCGACAACATCTCGATCGAGTTGCTGCAAGAGGGTTCTTCGCTGGCCCCGGCGGAGCCATGGACGAGCATGGGCAACACGGGTCACTGGTGACGCAAACCATGGGGAGGTGGTTCAAGACCTCTCTGGACGGGCGCTTGACCCGGGCTGTTGTGGCCCGGGTGTCTTGCGTTTGGGGATGTTTTGCCCGCGTTTGCAGTGTGTTGGCGATGGCCGTCTGGTGCTCCGGGGCGATGGCGGCGGAGTGTCGGCTGGCGCTTTTGCTGGCGCTGGACGTCTCGTCATCGGTGGACGCGTCGGAATATGTGCTGCAGCGCGACGGATTGGCCGCTGCGCTGGAACATCAGGACGTGGTCGACGTCATCGTGCACTCCCCCGGTGGCATCGCTTTTGCGGTTTACGAATGGAGCGGGCGGCGGCAGTCGGTTGTGATCCAGGACTGGGTGATGTTGCGGAACCGGGCGGATATCGCCGCGGTTTCGGACAGGTTGCGGCGGGCAAAGCGGTCGTTTTCCCAGTTTCCGACGGCGATGGGGCATGCCTTGGGGTTCGGGGCGGGGATGTTGCGCGCCGCGCCGCGATGTGACCGGCAGGTGATCGACCTCTCCGGCGACGGGATCACCAACGACGGGTATTGGCCGCAGTTGGCCTATGAGCATTTTCCCTTTGCCGGGGTGACGGTCAACGGTTTGGCGGTGCTGGGCGCGGATCCCGGGGTCATCACGCATTTCGAGTTCGAGGTGCTGCATGGCCCGGGCGCCTTCCTTGAGACCGCGCCGGGCTATGCGGGGTATGAGCGCGCGATGGTGCGCAAGCTTTACCGGGAAATTCAGGATCGCGTGGTGGGCGAAGTGGCCCTTCCGGGGCGAGAGGCGCCGGGCTAGGGGCGCGTGACGCGTGTTGATCTGGAGCGTCCGCTTGGTTTGGGGTGTTGGAAGACGCTTGCAGGACAGGGGCCGCGCGTCTTTTGCATCCCTGAACGTGTTCGTGCGCAGGCGTCTGCCTGGGCGGGGCGCGTGGCGGGGGGTGGTTCGGGCAACTCTGTGACCTGCCTGGGGATTGGAGCAGGGCGCGCGCGCCGCTTTGTTTCTGGTTTCAAAGGTGTTGGGCGATGTCTCTGGCAGGGCGGTTTCGCGGTTTGCCTGGCGTGGATCCGCAAGGAAAGGCGTGCTTTGACAGGCGCTTGCGTGAGTCTGGTCAAGCGCGACGGTCCAAGGTCCGATGTCGACATGCCCGGTGCCAAGCAGAAGAGGCCGAATTCGAGGTCCTTCACGCCGAAGGCGGTTGCCCGGGAACAGGGATTGCCAGGCCTGTCTCGCTCGACCGCGTCTGGCTGCGAGGTCCCCGCATCAAGGCGTTCGTTTTCAAGGGAATTGGGTGCGCGGCACCAAGGACCCGCCACCATTGACCAAAGGTCAAGGAACGCGCTGCGCATGGTCATGCCATGGGGCGACGGTCTGGTCTGATCTGTCTGAAAAGGGGGGGGAGGGCCAGACGTTTCCTTCTGGAAACGCGGGAGTGCCCGAGGTCTGGCGCAACTGCGGATGCGCGCGGACGGTTTTTTCAATGCCAGGGCGTCGAGGCCCGGCAGGTCGATAAACCTAGTAGATGTAGCGGATCTGGTCAGTCCAGTATCGCTCCACCCGGCGCAGGGCCGTGGTGATCTCGTCGATGCCATCGACACTCAGCACCGCCTTGCCCTGCAAGCCATCGGCGTGGCGTGAAAACAGCTCCGTGACGATGTCCCGGATTTCGCGCCCGCGCTGCGTCAGACGGACACGCACGGAACGGCGGTCAATCTCGCAGCGTTGATGGTGCATATAGCCCATCTCTACCAGTTTCTTGAGGTTATAGCTCACGTTGGAGCCCTGGTAGTAGCCGCGGGATTTCAGTTCCCCGGCCGTCACCTCGTTGTCACCGATGTTGAACAACAGCAGCGCCTGTACTGCGTTGACGTCGATGATCCCCAGTCGTTCGAACTCATCCTTGATGACGTCGAGAAGGAGACGGTGCAACCGTTCTACCAGACTCAACGCATCCAGATAGCTCGCCATGAAGCCCTGCTCAGAGCTCTTGTCCATGGAGGCATGAATGCTCATATGTTTTCTCCGCCTGTGTTACTTGAACAAAGACTTCCAAGAAAATCACAAATATCGGGTTAAACCGTGGGGAAAGCCGCGAAAATTCGAATGATTTTCGTGGGTTGGTTAACACGTTCCTCGCCCCCCCGGAACAAGGGCCCCGGCACCGCCGCAAAGCACGGCTGGCGGGGACCCGGTCATGGCCTCATGCACGACGCCCCGTAGCGCGGGGTTGACCCCGCGCCCGCGGTTCAGCCGCGCGCGGCCACGCTGGTGATTTGCGCCACGATCTCCGCATGGGTCTCGGGCGCCGGGTGTTGGCCCGAGATCCACTGGTAGAGATCCTGATCGTTCTCCGACAAGAGCGCCTCATAGGCGTCGAGGTCCTGCGGCGAGAGGGCCGCAAGACGCGCCTCGGCAAACCGGATCAACAGGATGTCCATCTCCTTGGTGCCGCGCCGCATGGACCGCATGTGCAGCCGCTTGAGGCGCGTCTGCGGAGTCTCGGACGGTGTGGCCCCGCTCTCTCTCGGGGGCTGGGGCCCTGTCATTCGGCGGCCTCTGACTTCAGGGCAAGGCGCAGGCGCTTTTCGAGCTGGCCCAGACGGTCGGCGCGGGCCTTGAACTGCGCGCGCAGGGTGCGGATCTCCAGCAGGATCTCGTTGACGTCCGGGGAAATCGCGTCCTCTTCCGGATCGCCAAGGCCTTCGCCCTCTCCGGTGATCAACCAGACCATCGAAACATTCAGCAGGCCCGAGACCATGGACAGCTTGTTGGCGCGTGGCTCGGAGAGGTCCTCCTCCCATGTCTGCAGGGTCTTGTGCTTGATGCCCAGCCGTTTGGCGAGAGTTTCCTGCGTCATGCCCTGCGACTCGCGCGCCGCGGCCAGGCGGTCGCCCAGCGTTGCCACGTCCGGTCCGTACCAGTCTTGGGTGTCTTCCATGTCTTGGTCTCTCCTGAGAAGCCTGCGCACGGCGAAGCCGCTTGATCGTGGATGGGGCGGAGCCTATGACAGGCCTCACCCGATTACAAATTCACGAGGCCCAAATGCCCTTTTTGTCGCAAACTCTGGACCGTGTGAAACCGAGCCCGACCGTGGCGGTGACACAGCTGGCGCGTGAACTGGCCGCTGCCGGGCGAGACGTGATTTCTCTGGGCGCCGGTGAACCCGACTTTGACACGCCCGACAATATCAAGGCTGCGGCGATTGCGGCAATCGACGCAGGGAAAACGAAGTACACCGCCCCCGATGGCATCCCGGAGCTGAAAGCGGCGATCTGTGCCAAGTTTGCCCGTGAAAACGGACTGACATATGCGCCCGCGCAGATCAGTGTCTCCACCGGGGGCAAGCAGGTGCTGTACAACGCGCTCATGGCGACGCTGAACCCGGGCGATGAAGTGATCATCCCGGCGCCTTTTTGGGTCAGCTACCCGGATATGGTGCGCCTTGGCGGTGGGACACCTGTGATTGTCGAGGGCGCGGCGGAGACCGGGTTTCGCATCACGGCCGAGACCCTGGAGGCGGCCATCACGCCCCGGACCAAATGGCTGATCTTCAACTCGCCTTCGAATCCCACCGGCGCGGGGTATTCGCGCGAGGCGCTCAAGGCGCTGACCGATGTTCTGCTGCGCCATCCGCATGTCTGGGTGATGAGCGACGACATGTATGAGCATCTGGCTTATGACGGGTTCGACTTTGTCAGCCCGGCGGAAGTGGAGCCTGCGCTGTATGAGCGGACACTCACGGTGAATGGCGTGTCCAAGGCCTATGCCATGACCGGCTGGCGGATTGGTTACGCCGGTGGGCCGGAGCCGCTGATCGCAGCGATGCGCAAGATCCAGTCGCAGTCCACGACCAACCCCTGTTCGATCAGTCAGTGGGCCGCGGTCGAGGCCTTGAACGGACCGCAGGATTTTCTGCCGGAACGCAACACGGCCTTTCTGCGGCGCCGGGATCTGGTGGTCGAGGCGCTGAATGCCTGTGCCGGCATCAGCTGCGCGGTGCCGGAAGGCGCGTTCTACGTCTACCCGGAGGTGTCCGGCTGCCTTGGCAAGGTGTCTGCCGCCGGGCGCCGGATCGACACCGACGAGGATTTTTGCACGGCGCTTCTGGAAGAGGCGGGTGTGGCCGTGGTTTTTGGCGCGGCCTTTGGCCTGAGCCCGCATTTCAGGGTGAGCTACGCGGCCTCTGACGCGGTGCTGACGGAGGCCTGCGCCCGGATCGCGGCGTTCTGCACGGGATTGACCACGTCGGGTTAGGCCTTTTGGGCTGATCCGTTTGGCAAGGATCCCTGTGCCAAAGATCCGGGCGGCAAAGAAGAGGAGAAGGCATGAGCGATCTGCCGGAGTATTACTTTCGTGTGCGTGAGAATGGCGCGATGGTGTTTCGTGTGGACACGGAAAACCGTCAGCGGCGCATCGACATGGTGCAGGTCGCAGTGGTGCATCTCAATCGTAACGAGATAAAGCCGCATGGCGATACGGTGCTGAACGAAGCGGACCTGGCAGAAATCCGGGGCTGGATGGCGCAGCGCAGGGCTTTGCTGGCGATGCGTGACATCGACGACATTCACCGGGCGGTGGATCATCTCAATACGACGACCCAATGGGCGCAGTCGCGGGCGACAGATGACCAATTGGAAGAGGTGACGGATGCGCTGTTGCTGGCGATGCACGACTTGCGCAGTGTGCTGGTGCGCAAGAAGGCTGACCGCGTGATTAAGGACTGAGCGCGCTCAAGGCGCGGGCCGGGTGCACAAGAAATATGCGCGTGCGGACGGGGCTGTGGCGCGACGCGCTGGGCCTCGGGCTGGCGGTTTCGGGCGGGTCGGCATCGTGGGTGTGGCGCTATATGTCTGGTTTTGATCAGATAAAATTCTGGTGCTGGCGGCGTGCTACCTCTCCGTGAACGCGGGTGTGCATGCGCGGGCGCTTGCCGGTGGTTTCGCAGTCGCAGCAATTCCCCCTTTGGAGGGGGGGATTGGCGGCGTATCTTTTGCGCATGACGAAGATGACACATGCGCTGAGCTTTGCCCCGACGAGTGCGGTCCTGATGCTGGACCGTCCGCTGTTTCCATTGACCCCTGACGCCATACGCGCGCTTTTGGAGGGGTCCGAGGCGGGCGCTTCTTCTGCGGTTTAGGGGCGCGTTGACGTATGCCGCGTCATTTGGGACCGCGTTTGCATGTCTCTTGGTGGCGGTCTGGCCTGTTGGTGTCGAATTTTCTGGTCGGATTGAGACCGCAACATCGCCATTCTGGCGCGTTTGACGGTTGTCTGGGATCGCTATCCTGGCCGGTTGTTGCGGTATTTTTGGCGCGCGCGCTTGGGTGCGGCGGATATTCGGGAGGGGGCGGGCGCTGGTCCTGCGGACCTCGCCCCGCCCACCGTCCCTTGGGGTCAGCGCTGCTTGGATGTCCGTGCATGCGCCTCGTCGATCAGCCGAGGATGCCCGGCCAGTTGGCGCGACCGGCGGCGATGTTGCCGGGGACGTCGCGCAGCCAAAGCTCTCGGGCGCGCAGGTTGGCGTTCAGAAAGAGTTGGCCTTCGTAGATGGTCCAGGCTTCGGGGGTTGTCGGGGCAAGGTAGCCGCGTGAAGCCGCGAAGGCGCAGTAGCCGCCGAACTGGGGGGCATAGGCCATCGGGTCGGCGGCGAAGGCCTCTGCGTTGGCGGTGTCGGTGAATTTCCAGGTGGCGCCTTTCCAGTCGACCGCATTGGTGGCGCCGGGTACGGGGCCTTTTTCCGCGAAATAGGCCACCGGATCGGAGCCATCGATTGCCACACCGTTTTCGGCGTAGATTTCCGGTTCGCGGGCGAGGGCGCGGCGTGGGGTGAAGGCGAGCGCAAGGGCCGGGGTTGCCAGCGCGAGGCCCAGAAGGTTGCGGCGGGTGAAGGCGGAGGGGTTGGTCATCGGGGCTGTCTCCTTGAGAGTTCGGGTCGTGCGTGTTGTCGTGACTGCGACAAAGATGCAGGCTTTGCGGGCTGTCGGGGAGGGGGCGACACGGACACGTGAGGCGGCGTGTGGGCCGGGCGGTGATGTTGAAACATTTGCGCGCCGCGGTGGTCGGGGGATGACTGGTCGCGGGGGGGGGGGGGCGAGGTTCCGGGGAATCGATGTCATGATCTTGCGGCTGGGTTTTCGCTGGAGGTCATGGGCGCATCCGGAGAAGGAGCGGCCGGCGCCATTGGTCCGCCGTGGTGTTCGAATCCGCCGTTATTGCCCCTGTCGGGGGGCGGTGAAGGGCCTTTGACGAGAATTTTTCTCGTGCCATGCTCGGAAAACGCGGTAAAACTTTGACTTACCCCCAAGGGCTGATAGCCTTGGGGATGGTTTTAACCGAGTCACCATGGGGGACAACATGAGAACTCTTTTTGCGGCTGCCACCGCATTTGCGCTATCGTCCGGCGCTGCCCTGGCCTGGGGCGATATGTATATGGGCGACACCACCAACAATCCCAATTCGGTGATGTTACAGCACAGTGTGCATGCGCCGAACTATTGCCCGGCCGGGTTGCAGCCGGTCATGGCGGGCGGTGTGATCTGCTGTGGGACGCCGAATGCCGGTGCCTATGTGGATCGTCCGGGTCGCGTGTACCGTCCTGTGTCTCATGCGCCGCGGGCTTATGCGCCGGCAGGTGAGAAGGGGATCGTGTACCGCTGAGGCGGTATGCGTAGACGCCCCGTGTACCGCTGAGGCGGTATGCGTAAACGTCTTGGGTACCGCTGAGGCGGTATGCGCAGATGTCCCGTGTACCGCTGAGGCGGTATGCGTAGACGCCCCGTTTGCTGCGGATGTGTTCAGCAACCGCTTTGAACGGGATGATCCGGGCGCATGGACTTGGGTAGGAAACATCCTGGGCGTCCGGCCATGGGCGCCCAAGGGCAGGCCGTGCACCGCCGTCTGGCGGGGAACACGCGCCACAGGCACATTGCAGCACAGGGGCCGTTCGCCCTTGGCAAGCCTCGTCAGGCCGCGTATGCCGCGGCCTGATGTCGTTTTGGGAACACATAAGGCCAGGTCATGCAGAGCAGCGCTAATCTGAACATAATGATGAAGGCCGCTCGCAAGGCGGGACGGTCCCTGGTCAAGGACTTTCGCGAGGTCGAGAACCTTCAGGTCTCGATGAAGGGGGCCGGGGATTTCGTGTCCAAGGCTGATCTTGAAGCGGAGCGGATCCTGCATGAAGAGCTGATGGGCGCGCGACCGACCTACGGCTGGCTGGGCGAAGAAACCGGCGAGACGCCGGGCGCCGACCCGACGCGACGCTGGATCGTGGACCCGCTGGACGGAACGACGAATTTCCTGCACGGGATGCCGCATTGGGCCGTTTCGATTGCGTTGGAGCACAAGGGGCAGATCGTGTCCGCCGTGGTCTTTGACGCCGCCAAGGAAGAGATGTTCTACGCGGAGCGGGGGCAGGGCGCCTGGCTGAACGATTCCAAGCGGTTGCGGGTGTCGGGGCGCCGCCGCATGATAGAGGCGGTCTTTGCCACGGGCGTGCCGTTCGGGGCAAAGAGAACCCTGCCGGCGACGCTGACGGACCTTGCGCGGTTGATGCCGGAATGCGCCGGAGTGCGGCGTTGGGGCTCTGCCGCGCTGGATCTGGCCTACGTGGCCGCCGGGCGCTACGACGGCTATTGGGAGCGCGAAGTCCAGATCTATGACATCGCAGCGGGTTATCTGATCGCCAAGGAGGCCGGTGCGCTGGTCGAAGGTGTGCGGGCGGACCAGGATCCCCTGGAAAGCGGCGAGATCTTATGCGCCAACAACGAGATCTTTGGCAGTTTCGCGCGGATCCTGCGCAAGGATTGATCGTGGCGGACGCGGGGTGAACCCCGCGCTACGGCTTGCGGGAGATGTGGCGGGCGACCGTGTCCCTGCCAGAGGTGGAACGGTGTGTTGCGCGGGGTTGACCCCGCGCCCCTCGCCCCCGGTGGGCCTGTCACCAAACCTGTTTCAAACGATCCTCAGCCGAACCGCATTGCCAGCCAGTTAATGGGCCAGCCGGCTAGTGGGCCTGCCGGTCGAAGAGCACGGGAAACCAGTCTTCTCGCAGTGTTTGGCCCTCTGTCATGTCCCGGGAATGGCGGTGACGTGCGGCCCGGGCGGGTCACGTAGCGCGCGTCGTCACCGACGAAGCGCAGCGAGAAGGCGCGGCGGCGGGTCTGCGCCGTATTGCCTCTTGCGCCGTGCAGCACGCCAAAGTTGAACGCCACGGCGTCGCCCGGCGCCATCTCCCATTCCAGCACGGTCATGCCTTCGGCATCCGGGTCCGGGACAGGCATATAGGCGCTTTCATCCGGATAGAAATTGTCCTCTGACAGCCAGCGCGTGGGCAGCACCGGCTTGTCCCAGCGGTGAGATCCGGCGACGCAGCGCAGTGTTGCGTCGCGCACGGGATCGAGCGGGGACCAGAAGCTGACAGTCTGGCGGCCTTCCACGAAATAGTAGGGGCCGTCCTGATGCCAGGGGGTGGGTTTGGATGTGCCTGGTTCCTTGACCAGCACATGGTCGTGAAAGACCTGCGCGGTCGCTGATCTCATGAGGTCTGCGGCGACTTCGGCCGCGGGGCTGGTGCGGATGACCGTTTCGAATTCGGGGATCCGGGTCCAGTTGCAATAGTCGTCAAAGAAGCGACCGGTCTCGCCGGGTTTGAGGTTCTCGGCGGCATAGGGGCCGGGCTCAGCCATGTTTTGCGCAACACCCGCGCGCAGGGTCTCGACATGGTCGGCAAAGAGGCCTTTGACCAGCACCGCGCCGTCGCGGTGATAGGCTTCGATCGTGTCTTGGGTCAGCAAGGCATGCATGGGCTCACCTGTCGGAGGGGTGGTTGACGCCGTCGTTCCAGACCAGGGGTTCGTGGTCCTTTGGGTCCATGCCCTCGATGGCGTAGAGGTTGACGCCCAACTCGTTGGGGTTGGAGCGGCGGCGATGGAACATGTAGATGCCGCAGATCTTGCAGAAGTGGTGTCTGGCAGTGTGGGTGCCCCAGCTGTAGTGCGCGAGGTGTTCTGCGCCGCGCAGGACATCGACCCCGTCCAGTGATGCCGAGACGACAGCGGCCGGGCGGCGGCGGCAGTAGGAGCAGTCGCAGCGGCGCTCGCTATGCGTGCCTTCGGAGAGGGTGACGGCGAGTTCGACAGCGCCACAGTGGCAGGTGGCCTTGAGCGGGGTGGGGGTCATTTGCGGTGTATCCTCGGAACGCGGGTGTTGCTGCCGGACGGGGGCAGGCCGGGCAGGCGGGTTGTCCATGGAGAGGGACGCGCGCCGGGTTTCGGGCTCTTTTCCGGGGCTTTGGCGCCGTGGTTGATGCGGGGTTGAGGCGCGGTCTTGCGGGCACCGGGCCTGCCCCATGGGGCGTTTGTTGTGGCTTCCGGATGGGGCGGATGACCGTCCCAGACGCGCCAGAAGGTCGGGCCGCCCAGCCGCCAGAAGGTGGGCAATGCCAGCGCCAGCCCGACAACAAAGCCGCCCGCATGGGCCCAGTAGGCGACGCCGCCCTCATCCGGGCTGGCGCCTGCGCCACCGAGGATCTGCATCCCGAACCAGACCGCAAGCACGATCCATGCGCGGACCGGGATGATGCGGATGATGATGACGAGAAAGATCAGGATATCCACGCGCGCCCTTGGAAAAAGCAGCAGGTACCCGCCCATGACTCCGGCGATTGCGCCGGAAGCGCCGACGGTGGGCACCATGGACATTGGCCCGGACACCACGTGCAGCAGGCCCGCACCGATGCCCGCGGCCAGATAGAACAGGGTGAACCAGACGTGGCCCATCTCGTCTTCGAGGTTGTCGCCGAAGATGTAGAGAAACAGCATGTTGCCCGCGATGTGCATCCATCCCCCATGCAGGAACATGGAGGTCAGCAGGCCGCTGTAGCCGTAGCCTTCGGTCAGGAAACGGGGGACGAGCGCGTAGTCCGCGAGAAAGCGGCTGTTGTTCAGCTCGGTCATCGTGTCGAGAAAGACCACCACGTTGATCGCGATCAACGCGTAGGTGACATAGGGCACCCTGCCCGAGGGGTTGTGATCGCGGATCGGCAACATGTGTCGAGCCTATGCGCCGCCGCGGAGGAGGTCCACTGCCGAAGTGACGTCGCGCGCACGCGGGGTGAACCCCGCGCTACCTCGGGTGCGCCTGTGGCTGTACGGCGTGTCGCCCGCCGTTTTCCTGCGCCCGGTGTGAGGCGTTTCGGGGGGATGGCCTTGACCTCTCGTATGGGCGTGCCACCCTTGTCACATGGCTATGATGATGTTGACCCGCGGGCTTGCCCTGTCCTGTTGCGCCACCGCCCTTTGGGCAGATGGCTGTCCCACTGCGCCGGATATCACGGCGGAGATGGATCCCCTGTACGAACAATTGCTGCGCGCGCCGGACGAGATGACCGCGCGGGGCATCTCGAACATCATGTGGACCTATTGGGACAATGCCCCGGACGAGCCCAGTCAGAGGATGCTGGATGACGGGATGCGCGCGCGCGCCCTTGGCGACTATGCCACTGCCCTCGACCGTTTGCAGGCGCTGGTGAGTTACTGCCCGTTCTATGCGGAGGGTTACAACCAGAGGGCCTTTGTGAATTTCCTGATTGGCAACCATGCGGCGGCGCTGCCGGATCTGGACGCGACGCTGGCGTTGAACCCGCGGCACCTTGGGGCCTTGTCGGGCAAGGCGCTGACCCTCTTTGCGATGGGCCGAGACGCGGAGGGCCAGGAGGTTTTGCGCGCGGCGCTGGCGATGAACCCCTGGATGTCAGAGCGCCGTTTCCTGCGCGAGGATGAGAGCGAAGCGCCCGGAGAGGACCTCTAGCACTGGGCGGGGTCTGGGGGCTGAGCGCCGGGGGCGTCGTTCGAGGCCGTCGTTTGGGGCCATTGTTCGGGGTCGGAAGGATTTGAAACAAAACGGGTTAGGTTTTGCGTCGAAACGCGCAGAGGCGAAACGCGAAATTTACGGATCCGGCGGCAATGTGCCGTGGCGTACCGCTTGGGTGCGCCTCTAGGGGGCTCGTGTGACGCGGCACGCTTTGCGTGGCTCGCTGGCGGCGTGCCCGTGCGGTAGGCCATGGGTTTCGTCTTTCAGAACGCGGATCACATTTACACGGGGTCCAATTACCAGATCGCCAACGGGGACACCGTGCAGGTGACCCGCGGCACCATCATTGCCAGCGACGAAAGCTATACCGTGCAGATGGTGTACGGCGGATTTCGCAGCTACCTGATCAACTACGGCGACATCATCGGCCATGCCCAGGCGGTGGTTTACATGTCGGCGGGCTCTGCCGTGGTTGAGAACCACGGGCTGATCCGCAACAACGATGATGCCGCGCACCTCGGCAGTGCGCTCTTGATCGCCAGCGCAGGGTCGCACCGGATCGTCAACAACGGTGACATGCTCAGTGCGGGCCGCGTGGTGAACATCGAGGGCGCCGTGTCCGCGTTTTCCTATACCTTGCAGAACCACGGTCTGATGCAGGCGACCTTTGGCCACGATCTGCTGCGCGACGGCGCGTTTGTGGCAAATGTCACGGTCGACAACAGCGGCATCATGCGCGGCGGCGAAGTGGCCTTGTCGGGCACCGGCTGGGCCTATCTCGACAATTCCGGCGTGATGGAGGTCATCAATATCGCGGCGGACGCGGTGCAGGGGCTGGTCCTGACGAATTCAGGCACGATCGAAGGCTGGGAGAACAGCAGCTTTCTGAGCACGAGCGCTGGCGAAGTGCATATCCAGGGCAGTGAAACCGCCGATATCATCACCAATCGCGGCACCATCCGCGGGGATCTGGAGGCTGGGTCCGGCGCCGATGCAGTGTTCCAGTCCGGTGTCTGGTCAGGCACGCTGGCCATGGGGTATGGCGATGACACGCTCTATGGTCATGATGGCAGTTTCGAGGGCGGCATCGATCTGGGGCCCGGCAATGACCGTTTGTACCTTGAAGATGACAGCGTTGCGATCCTTGGCGGGACCGGCAGTGACACGGTGATCGCGCGGGCCGATATCCTAGATGTGCTTGAAGCAGAGGTGCTGGTGCTGCTGGGGGCTGGCAACTTCGAGATCTTTGCATCGGATGGGGATGAGCAGCTTGTCGGCAATCTCGGGAACAACCTTCTGTCGGGGCAGGGCGGGGCCGACACGATTTCCGGCGGCGCCGGGGATGACGTGATCTATGGCGATGACGGGGCGGATCTGGCTTATGGCAATGCCGGTGACGACGAGATCAACGGCGGCGCGGCGGGGGATACGCTGGCTGGCGGGTCGGGTGGCGACACACTGGCCGGGGGCGAAGGCGCCGACAACCTTCAGGGTGATGATGGGGCGGATGTTCTGGACGGCGGCGATGGGTCGGACAGCCTGAACGGTGGATTCGGGCAGGATTCCATGACGGGTGGTGGTGGCGCGGATTTCATCTATGGCAAGCAGGATTCAGACTTCATTGACGGTGGAACAGAGAACGACCGCCTGTTCGCCGGCGACGGCAATGACACGGTGCTGGGGGGCGATGGCAATGACACGCTGACCGGCGACGGTGGCGATGACGTGTTGCAGGGCGGGTTGGGCGTGGACATCCTGATCGGCAAATCGGGTGCGGATACCTTTGTTTTCGACAGGGTGTTCGAAGTGCAGGACGGGGCGTCCGACCGGATCAAGGATTTCGAGCGTGGCATAGACGTGCTGGACGTCTCGGGCATCGACGAAGAGGCATCGTTCAGCTTTGTCGGGACCTCCGGGTTCACCGGCGGTGGCGACATGGAGATCCGCTACTTCATGAATGCCTTCGGGGCGACGTTCGTACAGTTCGATGAAACTGGCGACGGGGCGGCGGATGGCACGTTGATCCTGCTCGACCTGCCCAGCGGCGTGGACGCGAATGACTTTGTCCTGTGATGCCGGATGCGGTTTCACGACGCGCCGCGGTTTACACGCTTTTCTGAACGGGTAAACTTGTCCGCACCGGGCCCGCGTGGTGGAATGGTAGACACAGGAGACTTAAAATCTCCAGGCGGAAACGCCGTGCCGGTTCGAATCCGGCCGCGGGTACCAGTGGTTCGGATGCGGGGCCTTCGCAAGATGCGCGGCTGCGGTCCGGGCGCGGTCGCAGGGCCGCGGGGGCGATGCGAGACCCCGGTCGGGACGGGGCCAATCCGGGAAAACCCTATCGCACAACGGTTGCGCAACGGGCGCCGCGCCGCAGGACGTCATTTTAAGCGTTTGGCAGGGCGTTTCGGGTGCGGCCGAGGGTCGCGGTGTCACTTCCGGCGCAGACGGATCACCACGTCGACAGAGGCGATTTCCGCCCCATCGGGGACATTGGGCAGCCGCGTGATTTCCAACTGGTCGGCAGGGGCATCGGTCAGATGTCCCTCGTCTTCCCAATAGAAATGCGGGTGGTCATGGGTGTTGGTGTCAAAGTAGCTTTTTGACCCGTCCACGGTCACCTCTTGCATCAGGCCAGCGTCGCAAAATGCCTTCAACGTGTTGTAAACCGTGGCAAGGGACACGGATTCACCGTCACATTTGGCCGCGGCAAATAGGCTTTCTGCGGTGACATGCCGGTTCTGGCCATCACCCACGAGCAGCGCAGCCAAAGCAACCCGCTGACGGGTCGGGCGCAAATCACTGCGCGCCAGCCAAGTTTTGCCAAGCTCGATCGCCTCGGACATCGTGCCGCTGACCTTTTGTGCGTGTTCCACCAAGTATATAAGGGGCAAGCGCGCCGGATTTCAAATCTTTTCGTTGCGCGGCGTGGTCGCACTGCGTGCGGTCGCCCACTTGCAAGGCGCGCGCGGCCGGTGATAGAGGGGGCCGCGTATGACATGGCTATGACACCAGACAAGAGGCGCGACGGCATGGCCGATTTCCCTACCAGCTTTGACAAAGAAGATCTTCTGAAATGCGCGCGGGGCGAGCTGTTTGGTGCGGGCAACGCGCAACTGCCCGAACCGCCGATGCTGATGATGGACCGCATCACGGATGTGTCCGGCGATGGCGGTTTGCATGGCAAGGGCCATGTGGTTGCCGAATTCGACATCACACCGGACCTGTGGTTCTTTGACTGCCATTTCCCGGGTAACCCGATCATGCCCGGATGTCTGGGCCTCGACGGGCTGTGGCAGCTGACCGGGTTCAATCTCGGCTGGCGCGGTTGGCAGGGGCGCGGCTATGCCTTGGGCGTGGGCGAGGTGAAGCTTACCGGAATGGTGCGGCCGGACCGCAAGCTCCTGACCTATTATGTGGATTTCACCAAGGCGCTGCAGACACGCCGCCTGACCATGGGCGTGGCCGATGGCCGGGTCGAAGCCGATGGCGAGACGATCTATCAGGTCAAGGAGATCGGAAGAGCACACG
>JBELMB010000084.1:0-20893 GCA_042088665.1 Sagittula sp. | reverse complement strand
GTCCAGACCGCCTGCGCCCAGCGTGGTGCTTTCAAAGCTGCCGTTGACCAAAAGGTTGTCCGTGCCCGCGCCACCGTCGCCCTCTATCAGGTCATCTCCCCCGCCGCCCTCGATGTTGTCATCGCCGGTGCCGCCGGTGAGGGTGTCTGCCTCCGCGCCTCCGGTGAGGCTGTCGTCGCCGCTGCCACCGCTCAGCGTGTTGTTGCCGCCAGAGCTTTGGATCGTGTCATCGCCCGCGCCGCCGTCGACGTAGTCATCCCCGTCGGTGACGTCCACGTCGTCGTCGCCCGCGCCGCCGAGAATGTCCTGCGCGTCGCTGTCAAACCGGGCCGTGCTGTTGCCGTCCGGCAGGATCAGATTGTCAAAGTCGTGCACCGCCCCGCTGGCCAGCGTGCTGTCCGCCCCCGAGGTCCCGGCGCTGCCGACCACGAAGGTCGTCGCGCCGTCTGACAGCGTCAGCGTGTCCGACGAGGCATCAAGGTCGGCGGTGAAGTCGGGTCCAAGCCCGGACAGATCAAGCGTGGAAAGATTGTCCGCAGAGAGCGAAGACCAGAAGGCAGGCTGGTCCCAATCAGCAAGGGTGACAACAACGATGGCCATCTCGATGGTCCTTTTTCACTAACAACGTCACAATGCCGGTCAGGTGCCGAGCGCAGTTGCCGCCCCGGACCTGCGGGTTTTTCGGGGCAAGGACAGGCCGGGCATCGTCGGACGGTTCTGTTTTGCGGCGGTTCGGGCAAAGCTGGTTTGCCTCGGCCCAAAAGAAGCGCCCGGATTGTGTTCGAAATGTGCACAGCGGTGGATGAACCCGGGGTAATCCCACCGAAATTCAATTTTTGGTGCTTAATTATTTATTAATAACAGGGGTTTGGGAGGTCTATAGCAGAGTCCTTAGGGGTTCAAGCAACCCTTTGTTGCGCAGGGTCCGCACCGGGTAGGTTTCGTCGTTCACCAGCCGATCCAGTGTGAAGCCGGGCTCGATCTTGGCCAATTTCTCGGCCACGGCCTGCGCCTTTTCGAACTCTCCCTGCATCGCGTAGAGCGCCAGAAGGTGCCGGTGTGCCGGGCGCGACAGGGGGGCGGCGCGCACGGCGGCTTCCCCGGCCTCGATTGCTTCGAGGGGGCGGTTGCTCGCGATGGCAATCACGCAATGCCCGGTGTCCCAATAATGCTTGAAGGGCGAGGTGCGCGCGATCTGGCAGGCCCGGGAAGAGGTTTCAAAGGCCTTCTCGAATTCGCCCGCGAGCATGTACCCTTCGGACAGCGACTTGAGCGCGAAGGCGCTGGCCGGGTTACGTTCCACCGCGCCCATGGCCATGTCGATGACACCGGCAGTGTCGCCAAGGGCGGTGGCGCGTACCTTCGAGACAATGGCCTGCACCAGCCCGTTCTCGGACCCCAGTTCCGTCGCGCGGGCATAAAGCGCCATGGTTTCGTCCATCAAGTCGCCTTGATGTGCCTCGGACATTTCCATCATCTGGGTCATGCGGATCAGGCTGCACCACGCCAGATAGATGCCGTTCTGATCGTGGCGAAAGGCCTGATCCATCAGACCAAAAGCCTCGCGCAGGGCGTCCTGATCAAAGCTGAACATCCGGTAGAGCCCAAGCCGCGAAAGCGCGGTGCTGCGCGCTTCGGGGCGGTCCTTTGCCAGAACGTGGGGCAGTTTGCCCAGCACCTGGTCGGCGGCCTCGAACACCATGCGCGAGATGTAGATTTCGTCCGACAGCACGTCTTGGGGATGTTTCAGATGCTGCAGCTTGGAGTAGAGTATGCGGGCGCTGGGCCGGTGCAGCGCCTTGACAAAGATCGCGAGGCGCTCGCCGTTGGGCACGATCTGCGTGCTGATCTGGATGTCGCTCTCTGCCGGCGTGGAACTGCCGACCTCATCCGGGTCAGACTGACGCCAGGCGCGCACCTGTTCGGCGATGTTCTCGCCGATCTGGTTGGCCAGCACTTCCCCCATGATCTGGCCATGGGGCGTGGCATCCGTGGCATCTGCGCGGCAATTGATCAGCACGCCGCGGCTTTCCGAGGGCGTGGCCTTTGCGACCTTGGCCTGCAGGGCCGCACGTTCCTGGCGCAACCAGTCCTCGAATTCGGGATCTCGGACGTCCAGCCCTTCGAGCAACTCGGTGCGTTCGTCTGACGGCACAACCTCGACCAGAAGGTCGACATCGAGCAGCGCTTCGGACAGCGAAATGGTCAGGCGGTCGGCGCACAGGACACCAGCTTCGTGGCCGAGACTGGCGCGGATCTTTGACAGCGCCTGGCGAAGGTTGGCCCCGGCCTGTTCGGGGCCGAAGGTCGACCAGAGCTTGTCTTCGATCCAGCGCCTTGGGCGGCTCATGCCCGGGCTGAGCGCCAGCATCGCCAGCAGCGCCTGGTTCTTCGCGCCCTTGGGGGTGCGATCCACACCACGCGCGCCAGTGGCCCGGAACGGTCCCAGGACTTCGATCTTGAAACGTTTGTCTCTGCTAGAAGACATCCCCGGCCCCCGCAACCAGATGAAAAGCTAGCACCGGGGGGGCGGTTCGGCAACAGGCGTGAAATCTTAGTTAATATTGCGAAGGGTTTGGCGAAGGGTTTTGACGAATGACGCTATGAAGAGTCAACGTAACCAGCGTGGGATTGCGGAGTTGGGACATGCCTCTATTCGGACTTGATAATCATCAAAACCATCAAAACCATCAAAATCACCAGAACCATCAAAATCATCAGAACCACCAGAACCATCAAAACCACCAGAACCATCAGGCGACGGAAAACCATCAGGGCGGACCGGACAGCGGCTTTACCTCTTCGGCGCTGGGCATGGCGCGGGACGGGACTGTGGGGTTCTGGGACGGCAGCGCCGACCGCACGCCGATCGGCGAGGGGCGCTCGTCTTTTGCCGCGCTCAAGACCATGGCAACAGGACCGCGCCGCGCGGTGATGGACCAGTCCATCCAGAGCCTGTTTGACGTGTCCTTGCCCTCGGGCACCGGTGCGCATGACGAAGGGCATGTGGCTCTTGGCGGGCAACGCATCGTCACACTGAAGAAACCGACCAATGCTTTTCTCGCGACGGAGCAATTGCCCTATCTGCGCACCTATGCGGATCTGCGGGGCGACCGGCTGTCTGAAACGATCATGCAGACCGGCGATGTGCAGAGTTTCTTTGCACTGGTGGGATACATGGCGCCCGACGCCACGAAGTGGACACTGGCGCTGAACCAGGCGCTGTTCCGGCTGTGCGTGGCGCTGGAGATGCCGCTCAAACACGGGTTTGACGTGGCCCGGCCAATTGCGATGTCCAGCAAGGTGCAGCCGGTGATCCAGACCCCCGGCCACGGGGCCTGGCCTTCCGGGCATGCGACCGAGAGTTTTGCCTCTGCCACCCTGTTGACGCGGCTCTTCTATCAGCGGGCCTTTAGCCCGGTGACAGAGATCGCGCAGGGGAACGAGCTATATCGGCACGCCGAGCGCATCGCGATGAACCGCACGGTTGCCGGGGTGCATTTCCCCACCGACAGCATGGCAGGTGCCATCCTCGGGCTGGGCATCGCGGAAGCGCTGGTCCGTTTGCTGGACGGAGAAACCGAGGCGCCGATGCGGGTCTTCCGCGGCGATACCTATGCCGGGGACTTTACGCTTGCGGCGCTCAGCGCGGCGCTGGACGACAGCACGATGGTCGAGACGTCGACCGTGACGCTGGATCCCTCCCTGGTGCCTGCCTGGATGCGTGAGATGTGGGATACCGCCAAGGCGGAATGGTAAGACAGGATTGCGAGTATGCTGGAGCCTGTACCTCCGGCATTTACCAGTGGGCCGGGACGCTTTCGTGGCGTTCCGGCTTTTTTCGTTTCGGTTCAGGTGATGGCCAAGGGGGTGCGGGCAAGCGGGCCACACCAATGGGACCGGGCGTTTCACCCGGTGCTTTTGCGCGGCGCATCCCTCTCCCTACCGACCTTTATCCTGGGGCGATTCGGAAAACAAAACGTGTATCGCGTCGGATTTTTGGGCGTCTGAGGTCTAAAGGATGCCGCTGCCTGACGGTCGCATTGGTGCTCGTTCGGGGCGCGCCGGATCTGTCTTGGACGCTTGTGCAGGCCCGCGTGGCTTTCCAACGTAGAGACCAGCGCCGCAAGCCAGCCACCGGCGCCTTGCCTCTGGCCAAAATGTTTCGGCGTCAACGCCGATGCAGCCTGCCATACATGTCCGACATGCCGTGCAGCCGATCTGCAACCGAAACGAGCGACGCAGGCCGCGACCCGGATTTGTCCAGAAGCGGCTCAGGGCGTAATACTCTGTGCGTGTTTGTCTGCAAACCTGACGCTCTCTTGTCCCTGACGATCAGCGCGGATCCCGTGGACACTACAAGGACAACCCGCTGTCAGGCACCACGACGACCTGCCCGCCAAGTCGGTTTTGCACCGCTTCCGGCACCACGAAAATATCCAGCATCGCCCTGTTCAGATCGTCCAATTGGGTCGTTTCCGGGCGGGTCGCGTTATGTGCGATCAGGCTGGCAGAGAGGCCCAGCGCGCGGCTCAACCGACCTGCCGCGGCGCTGGTGCCCCCCAGTCGACGGGTCGACCCGGTGAGCGTGCCTGCCGCGCGGCTCCCCAGTCCAAAGGGCCCATGGTCCACCAAGGTCGACACCGTTGGCCCGTCCACCGACCATGTGGCGCCCGCGCCGGTGTAATACGCCGGGGCAAAGTTTCGCACATCCGGCCCTGCCGCGCGCCCGGAAGAGGCCGCGGCACCCACAGAAAACACCTGTCGTGCAGGGGCTGTCGCCAGAGCATTGTGCGTGCCGTCCAGCGCAATCGGGCAGCCGGTCTGCGGCGCGTTGTAAGAGGCGCCGCTGGTGTCCCAGCCATAGCCCTTGGGGTCGTCGAAATAGGCTTGTCGGCCGCGCAACTGGCTGCCTCCCAGCGCGTCGTCTCGCTGGATCTGCAACAGCACCTGTGCCTCGGCGTCGCCCTCATATTGCACCCCGATGCGCCATGCCCCTGCCGGAGCCACCGGCTCGGCCGTCTTGCGGGCGCGGGTCGGGGCGAGCGCAAGCACGTAATGCGCGGGCTCTTCCACGGTTGCGTCGTAGCGGCGCGCGGGCTGGTGATACAACCGCGCCACCGCGTCGCTGCCATCTTCAAGCGAGATCGTCTCCCCCGGCGCGAGTGCGACAGGGCCGCTGGTCGTTCCGTTCGGGGCGGTCAGGTGGACTGTGATGCCGTCGATGGGGAGTCTGCGGGTCCGGATCTCGACGAAACTGGCGGTCATGTCATCGGGCTGGATGCGACAGGTCAGCGCCATCTCCGCCGGTCTTTGTTGCTTGTCCTGCGGGAGATCCCATTTGGCGATCAGATCGCCGCGGTGCATGTTCCCGAAGGACCAGACAAGGCGCACGGGTTGGCCGGTCACCTCTTCCCAGAGGCGGGCCTCGCGGGCCATCTGGTGTTCGACAAAGCGGCTGCCGTTCTTCGGTCCGGCCGAGATGCCAAGCGACAGGTTCACGATGACCGGCGCCTGTGCGTTGATCTCGCGCGCCTGCATCAGGATCCAGCGCAATCCCTGTATCATGTAGCTTTCGAACCACATGCCAGAGGTGTCGTCGATGGTCTCGGACGGGAGTTGCACGCCCAACAAAGGCCAGCTGCGCACCGGATCTTCGCTGTCCAACGGGTCCGCGCCCGCGGCAAGATCCAGCACATGGGTGCCATGACTGGTCATGAACCCCGTCGCCGGACGGGTCATCGGACCATTCACCCGGGCGTTCAGAGCGGCGTAGGCATCGCCTTCGGGTTGGTCAAAAAGCGCCTCGATCTCCTTGTAGTCCAGCACGTCCCCCGCCAGCACACCACCCGTGTCACTGCGACTTTCCAATGCCTGCAGCCAGACCGCGTGAAAGCGCGAGCGCAGGTGGCCGTTCCTGTTGCGGCGGCAAAAGCGGCTGTTCAGAAATCCGATGCCGTCGTCGATGATCGCCATGATCGGCGCACCACGTGGCGCATTTCGGGCGGGCAGGCTGTCTTGTCCGGAAGGCGCGTTCGCTCTGCGCAAATGCAGCGGCACCCCCGTGTCGAGCACATCGAAAAGCGTGGCAAAGTCGCTGTCTGGCGTACCCACGCGCCGGTAAAGCGCGTATTCGTCCGGCAGACCGTCCAGGCTTTGCGGTGTGTCGATACGCGATTGCAGGCGGGTGGTTTCATGCGGATCCATCAGCAGGGCACCGGCCCGGGCCACCCCTGCCAGCAGGGCCCGACGGGCCGCTTGCGCAGCCTCGCCCGGGATCAGCCTGACAAAGATCGGCTCAAAGTGATCGCCGCGGTCCGGGGCGACCGGTGGCAAGGCCTCCATGCGCTTGCCCAACAGGCGTGACCAATCGAGATAAGCATCCCGAAACACGGTTGTGCGCGGCGCGGTCCAGTGAAGCGTCATCGCAATTTCCCCTTGTCCCTTTTTTTTTCACAAAAGGCGTTTTCACGGCGTCGGTCAAGCAAGCCGCTGAGATCCCACACCGAATTGCGGGAAATTCACGGCGCAAGGGGCGGCGCTTCATCAGGTATTCCGTTTATTTCATGATTCATTCACGCCGGGTTTGCGGAGCATTTACGGTGAAATCACGATGCGCCCGCAGAGTGAGGTTAACGCACCGTCAACCGACAGACAGCCACCCGGTCACCACCCGGCGCAATCTGTCAGACCTCAGGGGGATACCATGACCGGCAATCATCGGACCGTTCTTCGGGACAAGCTGTGGGCCAGACCCGAAGGCTGGCGTGTCATCGACGGCGCAGGCCCCTCGGCTGCTGCGCCGCGGGTTGACGTCCGCGTGCCGCCTGCGCTGACGCTGGACGCGGAAGAGCTTGCCGCAGACATGGCGATGATCTTTGCGGTGTCGCTGATGCGCGGCCACGCGCTGTCTGATCTCGGCGATCCGCATCTCGCGCTTGACCAGACCGAGGGGGCCGCGGTCTCCCTGAACGAGGTGATGTGCGAATTGCGCAACCTGTCGTGGTGGGACCAAACCTCGGACGCATCAGATGGCGACCGGTCCTGGCTGGGCGACGCAGGGACGCGGCGGGCGATGTGCCTGAACGCGTCGGGCCAGTTGACGCTACGCACGCTTTTTCAGGCGGGGGTTGCGCAACGTGGGGAAAGCACACGTCTCTCCACCCTTTGGCACAATGATTGCGCGGTCCAGACCCCGGATCCCCGACCGGGCCGCCCGGCCGAAGACGCCCCGATCTCTGCCTGGCTCATATGGTGCGGGCAGAACAGCGGCGCACGTCTGCGGTTTCCGGGCATGCCAGCGCAGACACTGCCGGTTGGTACGCTGGAACAGATGCACACGGCGTTGCATGCCATGCCGCCTGCGCGCCCCTTCCACAACGCGGCGCTTGCGGCGCTGGCCACTGGCACCGCGACGGATGTCGGTCTGGCCGCTGCCGGTTCTCTTTGGGGGGGCGGGCGTCTGCTGTCGCTGATGGCCGAGGCCGAAATGCGGGTGCGCCGCGTGGTGCTGATGCGGGCCGGTCGGCAGGATCGCCTGTCCCGTCCTGCGGTGACGGCGGCCCGGATGACCGTGCACCTCGCCCGCGAAGAGCGCAGTGACGATACGACTGCCGCGATCTACCGCGCCGCCGCTGAAGAACTGTCACAGGCGGCGCCGCACCTGCTGGCCTGGGTCAGCCGGTCAAACCGGGCCCTGCGTGGTCCGGGGCGTTTTGACACCAACCTCTTTCTGCCGCTGACGCGCAGCGATGCGCAGGTGCATATGCCCGGCGATCTCGCCTGTCATGTGGCTGTTGCGGGGGCGCTGGCCACTCTGCTCAAGGCCGTGTTCGACACCACGCGCCGGGCGCAGGTGCAGATGGCGGGATCGGATGGCACCGCACGCGCGCTTGGCGAAGAAGCGGACCGCATGGCGGCCAACATCAGCCTTGCGCGGCTTGTCGGCGGCGGCTTCCATTCCGCGGAGAACGATCAGGACCTGCGTTTGGGTCAGGCCATCGCGCTTCAGCTTCTGCGTGAGCGTATGGCCTCTGACAACCGCAGCGCGACGCTTGGGTTCACCGGTTTTGACGGGCGCGCGGTGCAGATCCAGGCGCACCCGCGCCACTTTGGACGCGGCAGTGCCGAGCTGCGTGTCGAGGGCCAAGCCTCTGCCTGGCCACAGGAATCCTCCCCGGCTGCCGCTCACCTCACCGCGGTGGTCTAGCGTGTCGCGTGCCTTCCCTCACGCGACACGCTGTCAGGGGGATCTTATGGAGAAGCGTATCAAGTCGGGGGGGATGATCCCTGATACTGTCTCAGCGCGTGGTGGCGTGGGTTTGTCAGATTGGCTGCGCCAATTCAAAAACCCGCGCTCCGCGAAGCGGCGCCCAAGTCAAAAGTCAGCGCTCCGCGAAGCGGCGCCCAAGTCAAAAGTCAGCGCTCCGCGAAGCGGCGCCCAAGTCAAAAATCAGCGCTCCGCGAAGCGGCGCGCGGGCATCTGCCCGGAGATTTCGAGGATCAGCTTGCGCTTGACCGCTTCGGCAAAGACTGCGCGGTTTTCCGCGGCGACGACAAAGGCGCCGGGCCCACCGATGATCTGCTGTTCATAAAGCGCCTCAAGCCCACCCTGCGCGCGGCCGGGGTCGTTTGGGCGCAGAATAGGCAGCGCGTTGATCGTCACACCTGCGGCCAGCACCGTCTCCCGTGATGATGCAATGGATGGACCCGAAAAGTTGCGAACGCTGTCACCGGAAAAGTCGATGACCCGCCTCCAGCCATCATGGTCGTTGGTGTCCATCAGCCTCAGCGCCTCCAATAGCGCGGCGCCGATGGCATTGCGCCCATAGGCGAGGCGCGGCACCTCCATGAGGTCCGTCGCAAAGCGTTCGGCCGAAGCGGCTCCGTCGATGAGCGTCCAGTCCACCACCACCGCCTGGTTCGAGGCCCATTCGACATAGGTCACCGCGATGTTGCCATAGGCGGTGTTGGCGATGGCGGCCAGCACCTCTGGATCGGTGATTGCCTCGGCGTAGCCCTGACGTTGAAAGACAATCTCGCGCGAATCGATGCTGCCGGAGGCGTCGGCCAGCAACACCAGTTCCAGATCCGTGTCCTGCGCCTGGGCCGCCAGCGCCCAAACCCCGAGGCAGAGCCCCGTCACCCAAGTCCAGCCTCGTTTCATATCGCGCCCTCCGTTGCCCAGCGAGTCCCCCAAGACACAGTAGCGCCGCGCAGCCGTCTCGCCAGTGGGTTGATCCGGGTCAAGGCCCCGCGCCCCGTTTCGCGCCATACTGAGGCATGGGGGCGAAAGGAACACGAGATGAAACACTGTCTGAAGGTCTTTGCGATTATGGCCGCGCCGGCCATCGCCACGCCGGTTTCGGCGCAGGATGCCGATATTGGGCGCGCCCTGTTCCACCAGCATTGCGCCACGTGCCACGGGTTGGAGGGGCAGGGGGATGGTCCCATGGCGGGGGCCATGATCCTCAAACCTGTTGATCTGACCCTGCTCAGCCGTTCCAACGAGGGCGATTTCTCCTTGCTGCGGGCAATCAAACGCATCGACGGTCGCGATCCTCTGGTCAGCCACGGCTCTCCGATGCCCGTCTACGGCGACTACTTCGAGCGCGCCTATGACGTGCCCATCAAGACCCGGTCCGGGCAGCCCATCCTGACCTCGCAGCCGGTGGTGGACCTTGTCGCCTACCTTCGGGAGATCCAGCGGCTGGACTGAGCCGGGGTCAGCCCGGTTCACAGATGCCGGACTGCTGCACGCCGGACCATGGCACCCGGACCCGCGGCGCATCAAGGATCCGGTCAAGCCGGTCGATCGGCATCTCGGCAGAGATCATCGCGCGCAGCCGCGACGTGCGCTCTGCCTCCGGGTCAAGCAGGCGACAGCAGACATATTCCTCGACGATGCTGCCCTGTTGTTCATAGCCATAGTCGAGAAAGCCGGTCGTGTTGTCGGCGTCAAACAGGTAGGGGTCTTTCTGGTTCACATGCTCGCGCAGCGCCTTGAGCGGATGATACCCCGTGCGCTTGCGGTTCTGCCATTGCCAGACGTGCGTGGCCTCATGCGCAAACAGCATCGCGGCGAGCAGGTCGATTTCCTCCGGCCAGCCCGACAGAAAATCTGTTCGGTAAATATCCTCTCGAATCAGCACCTTGTTAAAGAGCACCGTGGCCGCAGGGGAAACCGTGACCGTGCGGGATGTGGTCATCGGCGGCCAGATCCGCTCCTGACAGGTGGTGCGTGGACGGATCGGGATGTTGAACGTGAATTCACCGGCAAAATGCCCATCCACCAGACGCATCCGGTCGGTGTCGAGACTGTCGCCATGAATGGCGTCGAGGTATGCGGTCTCTGCCTCCGTCAGGGGGCGACCACAGGCAGCGGCCAACAAGAACAAAAGACACAATGCAAGGCGCATGGTGGCAGAGATGCCGGAGGCCGCAGGGCTTGGCAAGGCCCGAGACCTGTGGCCCCGGAAGAATCGCGAAACCGTCGCCAGATTGTGGGCTCCCTCGTCACGGCACCTGCACCCCGCGGTCGAAGGTGTCTTTGACCATGGGGCGCACACGGTGCCCAAATCGCCACTGCATCTGCGCCGGGTCGGCGTATGGCATTTGCGAGATCACAAAGTCAGACGATAAGCCCATCTCTCGGGCGAAGGTTCCCAAGATCCGACGTTTTGCATGATCGTCCGGGATTTCGTCCCTCGGTTGCCAGAGTGTTCAGATCCTGGCTGAAGGCAGGTGCGGCGAGCGCCACGACCACCGCACCAATCTCGGGCCAGATCGATCTAGACGTCCAGTTCCTCCACAAAACGTGCGTTCTCTTGAATGTACTGAAATCTCAATTCGGGTTTCTTGCCCATCAGACGTTCCACCAGATCACCGGTTTCGCCCGGTTCATCCTCGTCGATGGTGACACGGATCAAAGTGCGCGACTTGGGGTCCATCGTCGTTTCCTTGAGGTCCTTGGCGTCCATCTCGCCAAGTCCCTTGAAGCGCTGGACGTCGATTTTACCCTTTCCGCCCAGACCCTTGGCAAGTGCCGTCTCCTTTGCCGCGTCATCGGCCACGTAAAGCCGTTTCGCGCCTTGGGTCAGCCGGTACAAAGGCGGGCAAGCGAGATAAAGATGCCCCTGGTCGATCATCGGCCGCATTTGCGTGAAGAAGAACGTCATCAAAAGCGAGGCGATATGCGCGCCGTCCACATCCGCGTCGGTCATGATGATGACCTTGTCATAGCGCAGATCGTCCACGTTGAACTTTGTCCCCAAACTTACACCAAGCGCCTCGCACAGGTCGCGAATCTCGGCGTTTTGACCAAGCTTTGACGAGGCCGCGCCGAGCACGTTGAGGATCTTGCCGCGCAGGGGCAACAGCGCCTGAAACTCGCGGAAGCGCGCGCCCTTGGCCGAACCGCCCGCGCTGTCGCCCTCGACGATGAAGATCTCCGTGCCCTCACGGGTCTTCGAAGAGCAATCGGTGAGCTTGCCGGGCAGGCGCAATTTCTTGGTGGCGGATTTGCGGGCGGTTTCCTTTTCCTGTCGGCGGCGCAGGCGTTCCTCGGCGCGCAGAACGAGGAAATCGAGGATGGCCCCCGCGGATTTTGTGTCTGATGCCAACCAGTTATCGAAATGATCGCGTACGGCGTTCTCGACAAGGCGCTGGGCCTCCGTGGTGGCGAGGCGGTCCTTGGTCTGGCCCACGAACTCCGGTTCACGGATAAAGCAGGAGACCAGCGCGCAACCTCCGGTGATCAGGTCGTCGCGGTTGATCTGGGCGGCCTTGCGGTTGCTGACCAACTCGCCATAGGCGCGGATGCCCTTGAGGATTGCGGCCCAGAAGCCGGCTTCGTGGGTTCCGCCTTCCGGGGTGGGCACCGTGTTGCAGTAGCTCTGGATGAATCCGTCGCGCGACGGGGTCCAGTTGATCGCCCATTCGACCTTCCCGGGCGTGTCGAATTTTTCCTTGAAATCGACCACACCAGAAAAGGGTTTTTCGGCGTAAGTGCTTGCCGTATCTAGAGTTTCTGACAGGTAATCTGCCAATCCGCCCGGGAAGTGGAACGTGGCCTCTTGCGGGGTATCGCCATCCTCGATCTCGGACCGCCAGCGGATTTCGACGCCGCTGAACAGGTAGGCCTTTGAGCGCACCATGTTGAACAGGCGGGCCGGTTTGAACCGGTGCGAGCCAAAGATCTGTTCGTCCGCGTGGAACGTGACCGTGGTGCCGCGGCGATTGGGGGCCGCGCCGATCTTTGCAACCGGCCCGAGGGGGATCCCGCGGGAGAAGCTTTGTTCAAAAAGCTCTTTGTTTCTGGCGACTTGCACGATCATGCTGTCGGAGAGGGCGTTTACGACGGAGGCGCCGACACCGTGCAGGCCCCCCGAAGTTTCATAGGCCTTGCCGGAGAATTTCCCGCCTGCGTGCAGGGTGCAGAGGATCACTTCGAGAGCGGATTTGTCGGGGAACTTGGGGTGGGGATCGATCGGGATGCCGCGTCCGTTATCCTTGATTTCAATGGAAAAATCAGCGTGCAATGCGATTTCGATGCGGTTGGCGTGGCCTGCGACGGCCTCGTCCATGGAATTGTCGAGCACCTCGGCCACGAGGTGATGCAGCGCGCGTTCGTCGGTGCCGCCGATGTACATGCCGGGACGCTTGCGGACTGGTTCCAACCCTTCGAGGATTTCGATGGAGGATGCGTTATAGTCATTGTTTTCAATGTCTTGCAGGAGGTCATTGGACATGTCGCTGCTCGCTTTTTTCTTTGTGTTGGGGGAGTATGCCAGAGGCGAGGCGCTGCGGGAAGGGCTGGCGCGGGTGGTGAGGCGGGGAGGGGCCCTGCTTTGACGTGAATTGCGCACGCGTGCAGGCGTTGAGATCAGGGCCGGGGCGCTGATGGGTCAATTCATTGCAAAGGCTGCGGGCGGTGGGGTTAACGGGCCGTGTGGCGGGCGAAACCGTGCCGTGCCTTGGGGCATATGCGGTGCAATCAGTACAAAACGCCCGTCGTTTGGTACAAATTGCCCGGCTGGGATGGCGTGCCGTCTGTGCGAGGCTTCGGGCAATCGGTACAAAACCCGCGCCGTTTCGTACACATTGATCGCGTGAAGGCGCGCTGCCTTCAAAATGTGGTTAACGGGCGGATTTGTCCCATCCATTCCGCTTTGAGGGGCAAGACCCTGTCGGGGGCCGGATCGGGCGACGTTGCAGGTCTTTTCACCCTCAGGCCGGAAGGTGGGGGAGAGCGCAGTGCGGCATCTGCCCTCCGCCCCCATCCACAGGCGCTTCGGCCCTTTCGGCGGGTCTCAAAGAGTTTCGGGCGTCAGGACGATGTCGAGGAGGTTGCCCTGGCCGTCATAGTTGTACGTCTTTGTGGTCCAGTCGTAGGCATCTTCTGTGTCGGTTTCCACGCGGCTCGCAAGAACGCCACCGTCGAATTGGATCTCGACGTTCCGGCCGTCGTCATACCGGGTGACGGATTGGGTGACGGATTGGGTGACGGCACCGTTGGCGTCGTAGCTCTTTGTGTAGTCGCGCCAGAAGAAGGCGTCTTTCGCGTCGGTCATGGTCAGGGACGACAGGACGCCGCTGTCGTAAAGGCGTTCCGAGACGCGCCCGGCGTCATAGATTTTTGTCCGCTCGGAGAGCAGCCCGGCGAGGTCATACAGGCTTTCATCGCTGGTCCAGGCCTTGACGTTCTGCACATCGGTCTCGGTCAGTTTTGTTCTTATACCGTTCGTATACTCAGTGTCGGCCAAGCGACCATCGTCATAAACAAGCCTTTGCCGCGTGTTTTGACCGGTCGCGTCATAGAAACTCTGCATGCTGGCCCAGGTTTCGGTGTTTTCGGGGTCGCTTCGCGTGGTGCTGGTGGCGACACCGTTCTCGTAAAGGGTGCGGTGGACCTGCCCGTTGTCAAAGGTCTTGACCCTTTCCAGCAACTGCCCGGTGGCATCGAAAGTGCTTTGATCCGCCGCCCAGGGCAAGGCGTCCTGCGGGTCGGTCCGGCCTTGGTTCGTGCGTATGCCATTTGTATACGAGGTCTCCAGCATGACCCCGTTGTCATAGGCATAGACGGTCCGGGCGTTCTGACCCGAAGCGTCAAACCGCGCCTCCGACCAGTCCCAGGAATAGGCGTTTTCCGGATCGGTCTGCGTCGTGAGGGTCCGGATGCCGTTCTCGAACATGGTCTGGTGCAGGCGTCCATCGTCGTAGAGGGACGTGCGCGTGATCCGCGCCCCTTCTGCATCGAAACTGTCGAGCAAGAGCGTCCGGTCCTCGGTCTCGGCCAGATCCCGGATCAGGGGGCCTGTGCTTGCCGCCTCGCTGTCGAGCACGGCGACAAGCGCGGTGGCCGTCGCGCTGCCACCGTAGGGATCCCCGACTTCGTAGACAAAACTGTCCGCGCCCACCCAAGTGCCGTCTGGCGAATAGGTGATGGTCCCGTCCAGCCCGATTTCCGCGCTGCCGCGGGCCGGACCGGACACGATGCTCGATGCCCGATGCGCTCAGCAGGTCGCCGTCCACATCGGTGTCAATGGCCGCCACGTCAAGGCTGACAGGCACCGCGCCATGGGTCACCGCCACATCCGCCAAAGCGACCGGCGCGTCGCCGTCTGCGTCCCTGAACGCGGACAGAAGGTTCGAGACCGCCATCTGCCTTGACTGGTCTTCGTTGATCGGCGCCACCGCGTAGCCGACCTGCACTGGTGCTGCAAGTCAGTGGACACCACAGTGTCACGGTAGGCGGCTTCATAGCGGCCATCTACCTGCAGGAAGTCGACGGTCCTCTCGGACCAGGTCTGCAGGGCAATTTGCAATTCCGAACTTGTGTAGAGGCTCGCGTAGCCCGGTTTGCCCGGGCCGCCAGGCACGTAGGTGCCATCCAGAACAGACTGGGTGCGCGTGATCAGGGTCTCAAGGTCGACGGAGCCGCCGTACTGGTCGACGATGGACAAGGTGTCGCGCACCGCCGGGATGTCGGGCAGGATCATCGACGCTTCGATCAGGCGCGACCCGTTGCGCGAGTCGCCGGTAACCTCGTCGAGGTCTGTCAATTCGATCGACCCGATCAGGATCTTGCCACCGGGCACGCGGTAGGCAACCAGCAAATCCTGGGCAATTTCGCGCGGAGCGGGGTCGGCAATGCCCTCATGGACGATGGTCGTGTCTTCCCAATGCGCCGCCAGTTCTTCGCGCAGGATGTCAAAGCCGCCCTCGGTGCCGAGCCGTTAGCGATCAGCCCCGCGCCCGCCGATCAGGATGTTGAAACCGCTGCCGCCATCGAGCACATCCAGCCCGTCGGCGCCGTAGACCACGTCGTGTCCAATCGAACCGGTGAGGTTCTCGCCACGCTTGTCGCCGACAAGGATGATCCCGCCGCCAAGGGCATCAATTTCCGAACGGGTCAGCGCGCCTGCGTTCAGATCCGCGGAGCGGCCTTCGGTATGTCCCAGAACGCTCCAGAACTGGTCGTTGTCGACACCCGGTGTGCGGGTATAGAGGCCAAAGCGGCCGTCACTGCTGCCTGATGCATTCGCGGAGACGCTGAACTCCTGAAAGCCGGACGCCGTCGCGGAGACGCTGAACTCCTGAAAGCCGGACGCCGTCGCGGTGAACTCGAACTCGCCATTGACGAAGCTCATGTCGCCGACACCTGCGGTGTATTGCGAGGTTCCGGCAAGGGTGACGGTGACGTCCACGTCTTCGTGGGCGACCATGAACGTGTAGGTGACCCCGGCTTCGAGCCAGATCTCGCCGTTTTGGGTCGTGGTGGTGCCCGATGCCACCTCGCCCGCGATCTCGTCGTGGTGGCGTTCCAGGATCGACGTGCCCCCCACGATGCCATTGGCGGGATCCGGCAGCGTCGTGTCAAAGGTGTAGGTTTTGCGCGTGGCGAAAGGCAGATCCTCGGGAAAGGCACCGGTCAGGCCACTGCGTTCAATGGTTACGAAGTCTTCGCCGGACAGGAGACGGGCAGCGACTTTGACCGGGTCGGAACTTGCCGTGTACGTCAGCTCGGCCGTCTCACCGGCATCCATCCGAACGCCCCAGAAAAAGTCGTGGTACCCGGTTTCGGTGGCCACGAATGTCTGATTGATCCCGTTTTTCGCGAGGTACTCGTTGGCATCCACCAGCGACGCACCCGAGGTGTCCATGACCGCGAACAGTTCGGTCACCTGATCCTCTGCTGGCTCCAGTGCGGTGGAGAAGGCATAGGTGACGCCGGCGACCAGATACATCTTGCCCTTGAGCATCTCGAAATTGGGGACCGAGATGTCATTGACCAGCGTCGTGGTGTCATAAGTGTCGGCGTCGAAAACTGCGACGCCGCCCTGTCCCTCATAGATGGAGGGGTCGAGGAAGCCGTTCAACGCATGGATCAGCTTGCCGTAGGGGTTCAGCGTGTCCCAGATCGCATCGAAATTTTCGATGTTCATCACCTGCATGCCGTAACCGTCGATCGCGAGGGTAAAACTTTCGCCAAACATGTCGTCGATCATGCGCGTGTAATCCGCCGCATAGAACACGTTGTCATAGGCATTGCTGCCCGTGCTGATCCCATTCAGGGCCGGGGTCAGGTAAGGCAGCGTGGCATAGTCCGTCTGGGCGTTGGGCGCTTGAAGTGTCGGTGCCGACAGATCGATCTGGATGCCTTCGACATCCTGCAGATCGACGAAATCCGTGGCCGTATTGGTGAGCCCGCCAATGCCCGTGCGAAAGAGGTCAGCAAGCGACTCGGGGCCATATCCAGCGCCGGCGGCGTCTGTCACGGCGGCAAAGAGCAGATCTGCATCCAGCTGCTCGGCCCGGTAGCTTTCGTAGGCGGTCACGATCTGGTCCATCGCGGTCTGGCCAAAGCTGACCACGTCGCGCCCACCGCTGCCGCCGACGTAGATTGCCTTTGAGTCGACGATGGTCTTGGCGGCGTCATAGGCCGCCTGAGCGGTTGCAACTGCGCCTTCGGCGGGGGGGCGCTGGCCTTTGCGGCAAGAAGTGCGGCTTCGGCGGCCTGATAGACCTGAAAGGCGTTCACCATCTCGTCCCAGGGCCATGCCATGTCGACGAAATCGTCACCGAGGCCCGCGCCGACGGTGTGCGTTGTCGTGTCGGCGATCAGCACATCGTCCCCGTCAAAGCCAAACAGCTGTTCGACGGCGTTGGTGCCATTCGCGGCGTAGCCACGCAGGTTGATGTAATCATCCGCAGCCGAGCCCTGAATGATCTCGACGTTCGACATCTGGGTGAAGCCCTGCCCATAGACCTCACGCCCGGTGTTATAGGCCTCCGGGTTGGTTCCGGTGCGGTCGTTTACGGCGACCTGAACGAGTTGCCCGTTCAGATAGGGCCGCGTATTTTCCGACCTGCGTCGCGTCCTCGTAGACGGCATCCATGAAGTCAGCGACGGCCAGTGTCAGGCCGCTGAGGGTGTAATTGGCCAAAGTCGCGACGGTCAGCGGGTCTGCGCCATCGGCAAGCTGGGCCACCAGACCGCCGACCCCGATCAACGAGAAGCCGAGGTCGCCGCCCGCGAGGATCTTGTTCGTCCGCCCCAATGCGTCGTTGAAGTCAAAGGTCACATCGGGGGTGGACGAAATCCTGGTCAGATCTGACGCCGCGGCATAGCCCTGCCCAAGATCGGAGAGCGCAGATTGCCGCGTGGGGTCGTTGAACACGCCAATGTCGAGGGTCTGTTGCGGCGGCGGCGTGCCCGGCGTTGCGGGGTCCACGGCAGAGAAATCGGGGGCCGCTTCCTGCATGGTGCCGGTCTTGGGATCGAAATAGCGGATGACCGTATCCGTCTGCGTTCCGTCGAGGAAGGGGATATATGGCTCGAAGGCGACCTGTCTGAGCAGGGATTTTCCGTTGACCTCTTTGCTTGCCAGCGCGTCGGCATCCAGAATGTCGCCATAGGTATCGCCAAGCAAATCGATCGCTGCGGGGACGGCATCGCCAGACCCGCCGTCTTCGCTCTGGATGTCGGCGAGAACACCGGCATAGGCGACATCGACGGTCACTTTGAGATCGGCGGCCGCATCCAGCGCGGTCTGCGCTGGTGTTCCGTTCAACAGCGCGCAGTTGAGGGATTTCTCATAGGCCGTGACGGCATTGTTGTATTGCTGCACGGCGGTCGAGACCTTGTCGAGCCATGTCGCCGAAAAGGTCGTTGCGCTGCCGTCCGGCAGGGTGATCAAGGTGAGACCGGTCTCGAGCTTGTCCTTGATGTCCGCGCGCGTGTCGGTGCCCCAGTCAGCGGGCATGACCCCGTCAAGACCAAGAAACCCCTGAAGCGCCACAAGGCCCGGCAATTCCGCAAGGTCGTAGCGCAGAGCGGCTGTCTCGACGTCGGTCAGCAGGGTGTCGGCCGGCGGGACAAACCCGAATTGGGTGCCCTCGCCACCACCACCGCCGGTGCCGCCACCCAACTGCGGAATGTCAAACCCGGTTTGCAGGAAGGTCTCTGACAGGCCGAGATCCGCGAGCCGGGTTTCGATCAGCGCACCGGCTTGTGAGACCGCCTGAGAGACTTGCAGTCTCTGGTCCTGCGCGCTCCATGTTTCGGTTCTTTCCAGCGGGTCAGTGCGCAGATAGGCAAGGCGGACCACCTCGTACTGCAAGATCTGAGCGTTATGGTTGGCGATATCCAGCGCCAGCGTCTCGACCCCATCCACAAAGGCGTCGCCGTCGGCCTGTGCACGAAGCGCGGTATCAAGGTCGAATATCGTGTCAAACTCACTGATCACGACGCCTTTGCCAAGCTCTTCGGCGAGGGCGGGCAGGAGTTGGTTGAAAAGCTCCACGGAGGAGACGCTGCGCCAGCCGGACTCCGTGTCGCCATTGTTGTATATGGTGTCGAGGTCAAATGGCGCTTCGCCGTTCACCGGATCGGCATCCCAGCGCAAGTCGATGAGATTGCCTTCGGAAACCGGCAAATCGGCGCGCAGGATCGGCTGATCCGTGCGCACCCCGCCATAGACATCAATTGTCAGTGCGAGGTTGTCCGCGCGCGACTGCGCGGTGTCGAACAGAGACCGCGCTGCATCAAGCTGCGTTTGAACCAGAGGATCGCCGTCCAGCGCGGCGGTCATGCGGCGGATCATTTCGCCTTCGAGCGCGTCTATGTCCTGATCGATTATCGCGATTTGAAAGGCGTAGAAGGCGCGTGCGTCATCGGTTCCCATGACGTAGGCGGAGACGACCTTTTGCCGGTCGGCGGCAAGGTCCGACCAGCGCCCTGCGTTGGTTGCGTTGCTGTCCAGATCGCCGAATGCATCAAAGAGAATGGAGCGCAGGTCGTCCTGCAGGGCCGTCAATTCGACCGAGGTGTACCATGCGTCGGGAATGATCGGTGGGTTGCCAAGCTCGTCCGGATACATATTGGTGAGCAGGAACAACTGAAAGTCGGCAGAGGCCACGCCGCGCGCAGAGCCCCCTGCGAGTTCGGCCCCGTCCGCAAGCGCATCGAATATCGCAAGCGTGTCGAACACGCGCACCTGTTCGGCGGCAACCGTTCCCACGGTGGCCCCGCTGTACAGCTGGTCCACGTTTCCGGTGTGCGCGATGAAGTAGTACGACAGGTCGATCCCAAGGGTCTGCCTTGTCCAGGTGCTGAACTCGGTCGTGATTTGTCCGAAAGACTGAAGGCTGGGCAAGTCGGCCAGATAGGTCTGGGCATAGAGTTGCGCCGGGATCATCGCGCCGCTGTTGGGATCGGCGATGGTCGCGTCGGCGTCGATAAAGGGCAGAATGGTCGCGCCATCAAGGGTGCTGCCATCGGGCAGATAGAGAGAGTTCTCGCCGCTTGGGTTCACGATGATACCATTGGCAAAGGCATAGGTGAGCGCATCGACCGAACTCTCGATGAGGGTGAGCGTATCGCTCCATTCGTTCAGCAGCGCCATTCCCTGCTGAACGTCGACCTGCCCCGGCAGGATCGTGTCGCCGGCATAGGCGTTGATCACTTGCTCAAGCCGGTAGTCGTTCAGCTCCGTGTTCCAGCCGAGCGCATCGGAGGGGCGGTAACTCTCTGATACGCCGACGTTTTCGGTGAAGATCCGCAGCAATTCCTGCTGCAGGATGGTCTTGTTGGCATCATGCGCGGTAAAGCTGTCGAACGGGTTTTGACCAGAGATGTCCTGAACCCACGCCGGGTTGAGCCCGAGGCTGTTGACCAGCGATCCGTGGTTCTGTCCGTACCAGTCAAGGATCCCCTGTCCCTGGACCAGCCCCGACGCCACGGCGTCGTCATACTGGCGCTGGAGCGAGGCTGAACTCAGCGCCGCAAGGGTTTCAAAGGAGCGGTTGGCCAGCGCCAGCCGTTAGATCGATGCCTCGTCGATGGTGTCATGGCCGATCGGCCCGCCGATCACGCCATTGAGGAACTCGGCCGACCGACGACATCATTACAGAGTTGTCGCGTTTCAGGATTCTGAGAATCGTGTCGCGCAGCGTCTGCCTGAAACTTTTAGGAGAAGGGTTGGATCTGGATGAAGCGTCGTAGGTGGGTTCCTTGGCGGAGTGCAGAAGGTCGTCGGCCATGCCTGTGCTCGTTTTTTCTTGGGCGGGTGACCCGCGGTATGGCACGCAGAGCGCGCGCGTTCCTGCTTTGCTGCCAGTGGGCAGGGTCATGTTCGCCTTTGGCGGACGTGACAGCCCACACCCTCGACATTCTGGGTGCCTTGCAACTGGAGTGGCAACTGAGCCTTAAGCCCCAGGCGCGGAGCCAAGGCCAAGCCGCCGCGCCAGACACGACGCGCGTTATGCCAGAGGCATGTCTCCGACATGAAGGGGGCTCCGCCCGTTCAAATCTTGAAACGTCCCCCGGACGTTTCATCGGGCTGCGCCGGAACCGATGTTCACCCCCCACGGCACGGTGATCTAGGCGGGC
>JBELMB010000083.1:0-20947 GCA_042088665.1 Sagittula sp. | reverse complement strand
GGGGCGGCTTTGGGCAGTCTGGCATAGACCGTGCCGTCCTTTTCCTCCACGGGCACCATCGGCACCTTGATCTGTGTGTGCATCAGGGAGCCTTCGGGTTCTGCCGGTTGTGCCACGCATTGCCCGGTCCGGTCAAAGTGCCAGCCGTGGAAGGGGCAGCGCAGGCCGTTGTCCTCCAAGCGGCCAAAGCACAGGTCCGCCCCGCGGTGGGGACAGTGGCGACCGATCAGCCCAAGTGCGCCGTCGTCATCGCGAAACAGCACAAGGCGCTGCCCGGCCAGTGTCACCGGCAGGACGGGCCGCGGGATCTCCAGTGCGGCGCTTGTCGCGATCGGCACCCAGGTGCCCGGGGCCGTGTCAGAAGGCGCCTCCCTGAACGGACCCGCGCCCGGGCTGACCGCAGCGATGTCGTCGGTATCGGTATCGGGGTCGGGGGTGTCAGAGGTCATCTGCGGTTTGACCTTTTGCGAGGTTGTGCGATAATCGCACAAAGCGTGCGTTATTCGAGCGTAGCGAGGCAAGGAGAGGTTTGTCAACGTGAGTGACCGCAACAGGGCCTCGACCTTTGCCAAGGGGTTGCAGGTGCTGCGCTGCTTCGAGGAGGGGCGCGTGGACATGACCATGGCGGATGTCGCGCGCCTGACGGGATTTGATCGCGCGACCACGCGGCGGCTTTGCCTGACGCTGGAAGAGACGGGCTACCTGTCCCGCATTGGACGGGGGCTGCGTCTGACGCCGCAAATCATGGCTGTGGCGGGGGGCTACCTGACCGCGCAGGGCATCGGGAAAACGGTGCAGCCGGTGCTCAACCACGTGGCCGAAGAGTTGCAGGGCGAGGTCGCGCTGGCCCTGCGCCATGAAACCCGCGCGATCTATGTGGCGCGCTCTGCCGTGCCTGCGGCGCGGCTGTCGATCGGGTTTTCGGTGGGCAACACGCTACCGCTCTTGCCGACGGCGGTCGGGCGCATGTTGCTGGCGCAATGCGCGGATGACACCCGCGCCGCCGTCATCGCGGCCTGCGAGGTGCGCCGCCATACGGACAGCACGGAGCTTGACCGCGCCGTCATCGCTGACCGGGTCGAAGAAGCGGCACGGCAGGGGTTTGCCTATGCCGTGGGTGAGTTCGAAACGGGGGCGGCAGGCATCGCCGTACCCGTGCCGCGGATCGGTGCCGCGGAGGCGGTCCTGTCAACCACGGCTGCGAGCAACCAGTTGGCCAGCGCGTCGGCGCGAGACAAGGTTCTGGGCGCGTTGCGTCGTGCCGCCATGAGCTTGCGGCCCTGACACGTTGACGCCCGGACTCGGAGGCCGGCACCGGGTCCATGCGCGCCATGTCGGTCTGGGATCGTCAGCCTCCGAGGCGCTGCTCAGCATAGCGCCGCACCTCGGTCAGGATCGACCATGCGGTGGTCGCCGAAGTGCGCGGGTTGTCGGCAGAAGGTTGGGCGGCGATCTGCATGTCGTATTGGCACAGTGGTGAGGACACCCGGTAGGTGTGCGTATTGCCGCTGGCCGCCGGATCGGCCACCAGCTCGACCCGGGTTGCGTCAAACCCCGCACCTGCCAGCGCCAGCGCGGCCACCACGTTGGCATTCTTGGGATATTGCCGGGCGGCGTCGCGTGCGGAGCCGCTGAAGAACTGCGCAGCAGTGGTCAGGTTGTCGAGGTCCACCACCGCCTCCGCGGCGCTGCCTTTCCACGCGGCAGGTGGTTTGATGCCCCGGTAGGTGACCTCCGGCGTTCCGGCTTGGCCGAGAGTCGACAACAGGTCGATGCCACCGATCGCCCCGATGGGAAAGATCATCCGCCCGGTTGAGCTGCCCTGCGCTTTGGTCAGCTTGGCCTGCAACTCCGGGTCCGCCAGCGCGCCGACCGAAACGATCACAAGATCCTTGCCGGCGCCCAGCAGGGCAGGCCCGAAATCGGCGACAGCGGCATGTCCTGCGCACTCCACCACGAGATCCGTTTGCAGGAGCGTGTCGAGATCCGAGGTGATGTCGACGGGCGGGGCGTTCGCGCCTGCGCCTTTGGAGGCGCCTTTCGCAAGACGCGCCGCGTAGCCCGCCTGCGCCGCGCTCTCGCGGCCCGGACGGACCAGCGCCGTGACACGGTCCACCGGCGTCTTGTCCAGCAGATCAAGAAGCGCCAGCCCGATATTGCCGAATCCGATCAGTCCCAAATGCATATGCACAGTCTAGGCGCTGTGAGCGGCGGCGTCTCGGGGATACGTCGGACCGCGACAGGGGCGGGCTGGAATTGCCCCCGTCGCGGCCTTTTGGTGTGCCGGGCGGGCTTAGCGCTGCAGCGCGCCGACACCGGAGAAGCGGAATGCTTCTTCTTCGAGCGCGTTCAGCTCTTCGAGGCTCATCTGGTCATGCGCCACGGTGATCCGGCCAAGGAAAACAAACGGCAACTCCTCTGCGCGCCCTTCGAGGTCGGCGCGGATCGCTTCGGCGGTGGCCGCACCCACATCGTCGCCCATGCGCATCGGTGTGGCATCCAGCTCGCCGCGGCGGATCGCCTCAAGCTCAAGACCCGTGCCGCCCCAACCGGTCGAAAAGATCTCCTTTTCCTTGCCCATGGCGACCTGTGCCTCGACCGATCCCATGGCCATGGCGGTGTTGGCATTGTGGATGATCGCCGCCTCCGGATAGGCCTGCATGATCAGTGACGTGCCTTCGAACCCGCCTTCGCGCTGGTATTCGCCATAGTGTTCATAGGCGGTGACCCAACCGGCCTTCTCTTCGACGCAGGCCTTGAAATCGCCCGAACGCTGGTTGTCGGTGATGCCCGGAATGCCGCGGTTCATCGCCATGGTCACGCCTTCGCCCAGACGGCCGATCATGTAGTCACACATGGTCAGCGCCCCCGCGGCGGAGGAGAAGTCGAACCAGACATCGGGCTGGTTTTCGAGGTACTTCAGCGGCGTGTGAAAGGCCCAGACATAGGTGGCGAAATCGTCGTTGCCGGCCAGCTTGTCGATATTGTCGGCCTGGATGGCCAGTTCGGAGGGGCCAAAGATCACGTAGTCATAGAGATCCGCGTCCTGGTTCACCTGGTTGGCATAGGTCGATTGCAGCGAATGCTCGATCTGGCGGCTGGCGAATTCGGTGGTCTCATAGGCGATGCCCAACTGGTCCAGCCGCTTGGTCATGGCGAGATAGTTGCGTGCCCAGAAATCAGAAGTATCGGCGGAGGGATAGATCAGCGCGATCTGCACCGGGTTCTCCAGCGTGCCGCTGAAGGCCACGGCCTCCGTGCCGACAACCTCTTGCATCATCGCCAGTTTGCCCTCGGCGTTGACTTCGTCGGGCACCCAGTAGTCGCGATCCGCGATCCCGGGCAGTTCCTTCAGCGGCAGATGTCCATCCGCATAGGCCAGCGTTCCAAGGCTTGCCAGTATGGCAGTTGTTACCAATAGTCTCATGTTGGTTCCTCCCTTTGCATGAGTGCGGAGCCATCGGTCGGCGCCAGGGCTGCACCCCTGGCCCGACCACCCCGCAGGATTGCCGGTCACCCGCTTGGGTTGGGGTTTCCGGCCAACAACGCACCCACCGCCAACAAGGCAAGGAGCACGCCGATCAGGGCCGCGCTGAAGCGCAGCATTTTCTGGGCATCGGGGGTCTGCAAGGCGGCAAGCCAGCCGCCTGCGCCGTCCCGGTCCTTCTTCTGGATCCAGGCATAAAGCGCCACGGAGCTGACGATCACCACGCCCGAGGCCACCGACTGCCAGAAGAATTCGATCCGCAGGGTCACCAGTGCATTGATCATCATCGACAGCAGCAGAACCCCGGCAAAGGACCCCAGCATCGAGGCCCGCCCGCCGAACAGGGACGTGCCGCCCACCACCACCGCCGCAATGACGTGGAGGTTGAAATAGGGGGCCGAGGTGGCCTGGATCGCGTTCAGCTTGCCGGTCAGCATGACGCCCGCGAGCGCCGCGCAGGCACCGCAAAGCACATAGGCATAGACCTTGTGGCGATTGACCGAGATGCCGGTCAGTTCCGCCGCTTCGGGGTTGGAGCCGATGGCCACGGTGTAGCGGCCAAAATACGTCCGGCGCAGCAGGATATAGCCCGCGATCATCGTCGCGGTCCCGATCAGCACCGGGATCGGGACAAAGCCGGGGATCTGCCCGCGCCCGATGTCGGTCAGGAAATCGGGGAACCTTGCCAGCACCAGCCCCTTGGCCAGCACCAGCGCAAACCCGCGGTAGACAAGATCCATCGCCAGCGTTCCGATCAGGTCCGGCACGTTGAAACGGGTGATGATCAACCCGTTGATCAACCCCATCACCGCCCCCAGAACCAGCGCGATGGGCACCGCGATATAGATCGAAAAGCCGTATTGCTTGATCAGAAAGGCCATAAGGATGCCCGAGAGCGCCGCGATGGAGCCAATCGACAGGTCAATGCCGCGCTGCGTGATGACAAAGGTCATCGCCATGGCCATCGGCATGTAAAGCGCCGCGTCCAGCAGGATCAGGTTCAGGTTGGAGCCGCGAAAGTACCGCGTGGGCTCCATGATGCCCATGAACAGAAAGATTGCCGCAATCATCGCGATGGGGGCAATGATCGCGATATAGGGTTCGATGCGTTCGGAAAACGGGGGATTGGTGTCGGTGACGGCCATCACGCGGCCTCCTTTGCGCCAATGATCAGACCCAGAACGTCCTGGGTGCTGCTTTCAGCGGTTTTCACGACGCCCGCACATTGCCCGCGGCGCTGGACGTGCACGCGGTCGGCGACCTCAAAGACGTCATCCAGCGAGTGGCTGATGAGGATCACCGCCAGCCCCTGCGCCTTCAGCGTCTTGATCAGTTTCAGGGTGCGCGCGGTTTCCTGCGGGCCAAGGGCTGCGGTAGGTTCATCCATGACCAGAACGCGCAGCCCGTCGTGATAGACGGCACGGGCGATGGCCACGGCCTGACGCTGCCCGCCAGAGAGGCTCTCTGTCGGGGCGTCGAGCGATTTGAGTTGCACACCGAGGCGCTCCATCAGCACGCGCTCTGTCTCGGCACGCATCCGCGCATTGTCGAGAACGGTCACGCCCAGCACCTTGCGGGTCAGTTCGTTGCCGAGAAACATGTTCGCCGCCGGATCGAGGTGATCGGCCAGCGCCAGCGTCTGGTAGACGGCGTCGATGCCCTTTTCGATGGCTTCGGCGTGGCTGGACAGGCTCAGCGCCTCGCCACCCAGCGTCATGGTCCCGGCGGTGGGCTGGTAGACCCCCGTCAGCACCTTGATCAGCGTGGACTTGCCAGCGCCGTTGTCACCAACGATGGCGAGGACCTCGCCGGCATAGGCGTCCAGGTCCACGTCTCTCAGGGCGGTTACGCCGCCAAAACGTTTGGAGATGCCGCGCATCTGCACAAGGGGGTCGGGCATTCAGGGCTCCTGTCGGCGCAGGCGGCGTCATGTGCGGCCTGCAAGCATTGGCGGTCCGGTATCCGGTGCAGGGTCAAACCCGCCGCACCGGGGTGAGAGACGCGGGATACGCAGGCAAGCCGGGGGGGTTGGCCCCGGGGCCTTCGCGCGCATCGCCGCGTCAGGGGATCAAGATCCGGCCCCGGCCCCGAAGGACCAGGACCGGCAGGGAGGACTATTGACCCCAGATCGCACCATAGGCGGCGCGGTAGGGGGTGTCCGGATCGAACTGGTTGCTGTCGCCCATCTTGGCGAGGCCTTCCTGTGTCACCAGCGCGGGCGAGGTGACATAGCCAGAGCATGGCGTGCCCTGAATGGCGCGGTTCAGCTCATCGACCAATTGCCAACCCTGCAGGTTCAGGGGCTCGGCGACGGTGATGGTCTGGTAGCTGGCGGTGCGGATGCGCTGGAACGCCGCTTCGGACCCGTCCCCGGCGGACCCCGCCTGCGGTCCGGCCGATGCGCCGATGCCTGCGGAAGCCAGCGCCGGACCCATGAAATCAAAGTAGAGATCATTGATCGCCAGCGCGTGCGTCCAGCTGTCACCATATTTTTGCAGCAGGCTGATCGTCAGCGGCCCCATGCGGGTGGAGGTGTCGGCGATGGGCGTGTCCACGTATTCCAGCACCGTGCCACCCATCGCTTCGATGGTTTCCTTGATCCGGTCCGCCTTGTCGATGGCGATCTGATAGGTGCTGTCGGTGAAGATCACCGCGCCCATCTCTGCGCCGCCGTCCTCAAAGGCCCATTTGGCCGCAACTTCGGAGACCGTCATCGCATCGGTGGAGACATTGGCAAAGATCCCGCCCGGCGCGTCGCAGCCGATCTTGGGGCCGGAGTGCCAGGCCACCATGGGGATTCCCGCGCCGGTCACGCCTTCCAGCGCGGCTTGCTGCTCGACCGCGTCGAAACCGTTGATGATCAGCCCGTCTGGCTGCAGCGCCCGGGCCTGCCCGATGGCCGCTGTGCGCCCCTGGATAGAGCCTGCACCATCCAGCACCCGCACGTCCCAACCGATGGCTGCCGCGGCTTCCTCGACGCCCTCGGTCACGCCGAGGATGCCGCCGTTCTTCAGATCCGCCGCCACGACAACGATGGATTTGTCCCCGGCCCCGGCCGGGCCCGTGGTCGGCCCGTCCCAGGGCGTTTCCGCCAGCGCTGCCTGTGTCAGCATGGTGCTGGCCGCAAGGCCCGCTATGACAAGTCTGTGGTTCATTGTGTCCTCCCTTTGCCGGGGCTCGGTCTTGATGCGGCGTTGTCTGTTCGAAACCGAGCCCCCGGTTGCGAACGCCGCGCGTCAGCGCCCGGCTGCACCCTTTCTGCGCTGCGCGTATCCTGCGATGCCAATGGCGATCAGCAGGGTTACCCCGTTGAAGAGCGGCTCGACCCAGAAGGAACCGCCGAATTGCTGGATGCCCGAAATGCCCACCGCCAGGATTGCCACGCCGACAATGGTGCCCCAGACGTTGACCCGCCCCGGCTTGATCGTGGTGGAACCAAGGAAGGCCCCGACCAGCGCGGGCAAGAGGAACTCAAGCCCCACGCTGGCCTGCCCGATCCGAAGCTTCGAGGCGAGGATGATCCCCGCCAGTGCGGTCATGGCCCCCGAGGCGACGAAGGCCCCGATCACGTATTTCCGCGTGGGAATGCCGTTCAGTTGCGCCGCGCGCTGGTTGGCGCCGATGGCATAGAGATAGCGACCGACAGGCGTGTATTCGAGCACGATCCAAAGCACGATCGTGATCGCCAGAAGGTAAAAACCGGTGATCGGCAGACCAAAGATGAAGGTCGTCGAGATGTCGTAGAACCCCTCCGGCAGGAGCCCCACCATCTGACGACCGCCTGTGTGCCAAAGCGCCAGCGCATAAAGCACTGTGCCCGTGCCCAGCGTGGCGATGAAACTGTCGATCTTGGCGACTTCGACCAAAAGACCGTTCAAGAAGCCCACGAAGGCCCCGAGAAACAGCACGAGCGCCACCGCCACGGGCCAGGGAAGCCCCAGCAACGTCTGCGACGAGATCGCAAGGATGTGCCAGAGCACGATGCCATAGCCGACCGTCAGATCGATGCGACCCGCGGCCATGGGGATCATCGCCCCCAGCGACAATAGCGCAATGATCGCCTTGTCGGAGACGATCGCCCGCAGGTTCAGCATCGTCGGAAAAGTGGTCGGCAAGAGCACCGAGAACAACCCGATCAGGAAAACCGTCAGGATCACCAGCCCGTAGACCGGCAAGAACCGCATCACCCGCTTGCCCAGCGAAGCGCCGCGCAACTCGGCCTTGGTCGGTTCCAGCGCGCTGCTTTCAAGCGATTGCATGGGTGTCTCCTGTCTTGGGGGCGAGGTTGCTGGCGGAGGCCGACTGGATCAGGGTTTCGGTGCTGAGCCGCGTGCCCTTGAGTTCATCGACCATTTGGCCCTGGCTGAAGACGATGGCGCGGTGACAGATGGTGGCGATCTCTTCGAAATCGGTGGAGACCAGCAGGATGCCCACGCCTTCTGCCAGGGCGCGGTTGAGCAGGGCGTAGATCTCGGCCTTGGCGCCGACGTCGACACCGGCGGTCGGGTCCTCGCAGATCAACAACTGCCGCTGCGTCGCAAGCCAGCGCCCGATGACGACCTTTTGCTGGTTTCCCCCGGAAAGCGCCTCGATGGCGAGGCCGGGGTCATTGGGCGACAGGCCCAGATCGGACCCGATGGCCTTCGCCCGCTCGGCCTCGGTGGCGGGCGACAGCAGGTCGAGCAACCGCCGCCCCACGCCCTTGGGATTGAGAAACGTGTTTTCCCGGATCGACAGCGTCATCGCGACAGATTCCTCTGTCCGGTCCTTGGCCACCAGCCCAATGCCGCAAGACATCGCGGTCTGAGGGGTGCGCAAATCCGGGGTTGTGCCCTTCAGGTCAACGTGACCCACATGGGGCAACAACCCGAAAAGCGCGCGGGAAATCGCCTCGTGGCCTGCACCGCGCAGCCCCACCAGCCCCACGATCTCGTGCCGCCGGAGCGTGAAATCCAATGGACCGACAGTGCCCGCGGAAAAGCCTTCGAGCGTAAGCACCGGCTCGCCGGGCGATTGGGTCGATTTCGCGGTCGAGCGGGTCTTTCGACCAACGATCTTCTGGACCAGTTCGTCGGGTGTGGTGTGTTCGATGCTGCGCATACCCACCATGACCCCGTCGCGCAGCACGGCCACGCGGTCTGCGATGCGAAAGATCTCGTCGAGGCGGTGGCTCACGTAGATCATCCCGACGCCGCTGTCGCGCAGGGGCCGCAGGGCGGCAAAGAGCCGTTCCACTTCATCCGCGGGCAGTGAGGCCGTGGGTTCGTCCAGCACCAGAAATTCGCTTTCGACGGCCAGCGCACGGGCAATGGCCACAAGGGATTTTTCCGTGCGCGACAGGTCCTCGACCCGCGTGGTGGGATCGAATGTGCAATCCACCCGCGCCAGCGCTGTCGCCGCGTAGGCCTCGACAGCGCGCCACTGGATCATCCCGCCCTTGCGCTTGAACCCGAGGGCAAGGGCGATGTTCTCCGCCACCGTCATCCATTCGATCAGGCCAAGGTCCTGGTGGATGAAGGCCACCTTTTGCCGTTCGCCAAATCCGGCGGGTCGGTGCTGATAGGGGGTGCCATCGATCAACACGCGGCCCGCATCCGCGAGGTGGATGCCGCCCAGAACCTTGATCAGGGTCGATTTGCCGGCACCGTTCTCCCCCAGCAGGGCAACGATCTCTCCACGGCCGACCGCCAGAGACACGTCGCGCAGCGCATAGGTGCCGCCGAAATGCTTGTCGATGCCGTCAAAGAACAGGCCCTGATGTTGGCGCTGTGGCATTACCCCTCCCTTTGTCACGGCGGGCCCTCTGTTGTGGCGTTACCCGTAACGTTGGTCTATGATGGAAGGAAGCACGCTCAAGTCAAGCACGAAAAGTTACCGGTAACTCAAATCACCAGATGGTTGATAAAGGCAGAAAAAACAGCAAGGTAAGCCTTGCAGAAGTGGCGCGTGCCGCTGGGGTGTCAAAGATGACGGCGAGCCGCGTGCTGCGCGGGGACGGTGGTTACAGCGAGAAGACGCGCGAAAAGGTCATGGCCAAGGTGGACCTGCTGGGCTACCTGCCGAATCGCTTGGCGTCGGTCTTTGCAGGGGACCAGACCTCGACATTTGTCGGCGTTTCGATCCCCGATCTGGGCAACGAGGTCTTTGCCCAGGTGCTGGAAGGCATCGACCGCAAGCTGGGCTCTGTCGGGTATCAGACCGTGCTTGGTCTGACCCAGCACACCCCGGCAGAGGAAGAGGCCTGGATCAAGACGGTCTTGTCCTGGCAACCGGCCGGGCTGATCCTGACGGGGCGGTCACATTCCCCCCGCGCGCTTGAGATGCTGCGCAATGCGGGCGTGCCGATTGTCGAGATCTGGGATCTGAACAGCAGCCCGCTGGATGTCTGCGTGGGCCTCAACCACTATGACAGCGGCTTTGAGATGGGGCGCTACCTGGTGGGATTGGGGTACCGGGCGCTTGGGTACGTGGGCACCAGCCATGACACGGCGAATGCGGCCACAGCGCGTCTGGAGGGGTTTGCCAAGGCCGTTCGCGATGGCGGTGGCACCGTCGCCCGGCAGTTCTGCCTGCATGACACGGCGACCTATTATCCGGGGTTCTACGGGACCGAACAGCTGCTTGCTTCCGGCGCTGACGTGGATTGCATCTATTATCAGAATGACGCCATGGCCTTTGGCGGGCTGCAATATTGCCAGAAGTTCGGGTTGGGCATTCCCGGTGACATCGGAATCGCCGGATGGGGGGATATGCCCATCGCCTCGGTGCTGCAGCAGCGCCTGACGTCGCAGCACGTGTCGCACCTTAAACTGGGGCGCGCGGCGGCTGAGGCGATGATCTCACGATTGTCGGGGGAGCCGTGCCAGACCGCGGTGGACATTGGATTTACGCTGATCCCGGGGTCCACCACATGCGGGGCCCCGGCGTAGGAAAGGCGCGGCTTGCCGGGCCGCGCCAGTCTGTTTGGGCCTGATTGTGGATCAGGCGACCTTTGCGGCCGTCGTCTCTGTGGTGCGCACGATGTTGCCGTCCTCGTCGCGAAAGCCCGTGATCAATCCGCTGAGTTTGTCGGCGCTGTCGCTGAGCATCTGCGTGGTGGCGGCGGCCTCTTGCGCGGCAGCTGCATTGGCCTGGATCACGCGGTCCAGCTCGCCTATGGCGGTGTTGATCTGCTCGGAACCGATGCGCTGTTCCTGCGTCGCGGCAGAGATCTCTTGCACGAGGTCGGCGGTGCGCTGGATTTCCGGCACCAGCGCTGTGAGTTCGTCGCCGGCCTTGCCAGATGTCTCTGCCGTGGACTTGGACAGCGAGACGATCTCGTCCGCGGCCACCTGACTGCGTTCCGCGAGGCGGCGCACTTCTGCGGCGACAATCGCAAACCCGCGCCCATGCGCCCCGGCGCGCGCGGCCTCGACCGCGGCGTTCAGCGCCAGAAGGTCGGTCTGGCGAGCGATCTCCTGGATGATGTTGATCTTGGTGGCGATGGTCTTCATCGCGCTGACGGCTTCCTCGACGATCTTCGCAGCGGCGCGGGCCTGTTCGAGCGAACGGCTGGCGATCTTTTCCGTCTGCGCGGCATTCTCGGAGCTTTGCCGGATGTTCGCGGTCATCTCTTCCATGGAGGCACTGGCCTCCTGCGCGGCGGCGGCCTGCTGGGTTGCCCCCTCGCTGACCTTGCCCACCGCATCGGTCAGTTCCGTGCAGCCGTTGAGCACATTGTCTGAATTCACGCTGACCTCTGACAGCAGCGAATCCAGCGCCTCGTACTCATCGCTGATGTTGCGCACGAAGGCTGCGTAGCCCCAGCTGCTGCCGATCTTCATCTTGGAGAGGGCAAGCGACACGGAAACCTCCGCGCCATCGCGGCGGATCAGTTTCAGATCACGGCTGGAGCCTACGATCCGGTCTTGTCCAGTCGTGCGGTTGCGGTCGAGATAGCCATCGTGGCTGGACTGGTGTTCCACCGGAACGAGCATCTTGACGTTCTTGCCAAGCACATCCTCCGGCGCATAGCCCCACAACCGTTCTGCCGCCGCGTTGTAGAACTGAACAATGTTCTGGGCGTCGACCACGACCACTGCGTCGATCGCGTTTTCCAGGGTCGAAAACGCCATTGAGGCGGGAAGGGTGGCTTTCGGGGCATGTCGTTGCAAGATGCGCATTTCCGTGGCCTCTTTGGTTATCCAGACTTCAAGGTTAAAGTCATCGGTGTTTCTATTTCCTTAATTCGCAGGGGTATTTCCATATAATTCGGAAATGTTATCCGATATATCATTTCCTCACCGGGTGACGTTATTTGGCGTCGTTTCCGTTGATAGGTCAACGCAGAGACTTTCTGCATTTCCTGACGTCAGTTTGTATGGATTGAATGCGGGGCCGCCTTGATAGCGTTTCAATACACGCGCCGCCTTGCCCTGACTGCCAATATATTGCGCGCCCCAATCGGAAAATAGACGCGCGTCAATTGGGCCGCATACAAGGATCTCGATGCCATCGTGATGCGTCTCAGCCGCGATGTCGATGAAACGTTCCGAAACAGCCGCGCGCTCACCTTCGAGCAGTTGCACAAAGTATCCGTTGTCCATCAACAGCATACCCGTGAGGTAGCGACGCGCGTTCTCCTCTGCGGAGCTTTCGATCACCGTCTTGAGACGCGCATGATCGAGGTCCTTGACGGTCGAAGCGTAAATCAGTCGATAAAGTCCCATATCTCCTCCCAAGGGGCAGTCAAAAGAACAGGTCGTCCAGGTCGTCCTCATCCGGGGCAGCCTCTGGGCTGTCTTCTGCCGGGGGGATGTCTGGATAGAGGCTGCGGTGCACGCTGCGTTCCTCTTCCATGGTGTACATGTCCCAGATCCGGGCCATGAACTCCGGGTCCGGGGGCACGGTGTTCAGGCCCTGCGCGTTGACCTTCAGCGCGCCGAGAGCGCGGCCCACATCGTCGAGGGCCGCCATGCCGGTATCGACCTCATCGACGAGGGTCAGCAGCGTTTCCGCCCCGCCAAGCGCCGTGTTGCGCAGGGTGTTGATCCGGGTGAGGCGCGCCTCGCCTGAGGCATGCAGGCCTTCTTGGGCCTTGATGGCCTCTGTCAACTGGCTGCTTGCGGTGCTCAATTGGCCATGATCCGCTTCGCTGTCGCGGGTCAGGTCATTGATCTGCTGCTGGCAGGCTTTGACGTCCTCGAGACACTGCGTGGCCACTTGCCGAACCTCCTTGGAGAGCACGATCAGCGGGGCCCCGAGATCCCCGATATGAGAGGCCAGCAGCAGCGAATTCACCGAGGCCGCCGCTAGCCGTTCCGAGGAGTCCGTCAGCGTGTCGATGCTTTCGGTCGCGGCAACGCCTGCCTGCGTGATCCGATCCGCATCGGTCTGGACCTCGTCCAACAAGTGGTCGATCCGCACCACCTGGGCGCGTACAGCGTCGATCACCTGAGTGCGTCGCGACATGGTCTCCGCAATCATGTCGGCGATGGCGCCTTCTGAAAACAGCGTCGCGCCTTCGCGCCCGGTGCGGGCCATATCCTGCATGGTTTCACGCACTTCGTCGGCGATGTCCTGAATCGCCGCGCGGCAATCTAGAGCCTGCGCGCGCGCAATCTCGTGCACATGCGGGTCATCCATGGCCAGCATCTGGTCAAGATGATCGAGCCGCTGCGCCAGCCGGTCCGAGAATTGCATGGCGGTGACAAAGACCTTGAGATTGGCCTTGCCGCCGGACACCAGCCGCAGCGCGCGCGATGACAATTCGGAGGCCGCGCGCGCTTCGTCGCGCTCCAGCGTGCCGATGGCGGTCCGGTCCCTGTCCAGCTCCGCGGGCAGGTCCTGCATATCGTCCAGCGCCTGTCGGCAGCTCTGGGCCATCTGTCTAAAGCCCGCGCGCAGGTTCTCCAGCCCTCGCAGCACGTCGTCGGCGTCGCTTCGGATGCGCGACGCCGTCTGCTTCAGCTCCTGCACGAAATTGTCCATCTTGGCCACGCCAAGAGAGGCTGCCGTGGTGCGCGTCAGGGTGGAAATCGCCTCAAGGCTGCGACCGTTCCCTGCGATGCGCACCAGCGTTGTGCGGGTGGTGTTGATCCGACCGCCGGTCTGGGGGTTGGACAGGGTGGATCGGAACCGCTCCAGCGCCGTGGCAAGCGCGCCGACACGGGTCTGAAGATCTGCAAGAACCGTGTCCACCGACTCCGCTGATTCAACCAGTTCTGCGAATTCGGTCAGGGATTGGGTGATCTCACCATGAAGCGTCCTAATTCGGCCCATTTCCCCGGTAATGCCAGCAAAGGCTGAAACGGCGACATCGGCCAGTTCTTGCGCCTCGTGAGACGCACCCGAGTCCGAGTATTCTTTTGATTGTGCCTTCATGTTTCCAAAACACTCCCGCGTGATCGGGGGATTTTTGGCGGAACTGGATATATAGTTTGTTAATTTTCGTTGTGCGAATCCCTAAAAGCTTAGGCATTGGGGAACGATTGATTAACGGTTTGACCCTCTAATGCATAAGTGACGCAAATCATGAGGGCGCGAGATTTAATCATGGACGGTTTCAGTCTTCAGGCCGATCTGGACGTCAGCGGTGCCGCCGAATGCGGTGCGCAATTGCTGAGCTGGGTCGAAAGCGCCGGTCCGGGCGCCAGCCTCGAACTTTCACATGCTGCGCCGACCCAGGTTGCGCTGCAGCTCCTTGTTGCCGCGGCCCGCACCCTTGAGGCGAGCGCGGCGAACCCGGTCTACGGACCGAATGCCGCGCTATGGCTTCAACTGGAACGCTCAGACAAAGGACAGCCCGATGGCCAAGACCATTCTGACCATTGATGACAGCAAGGCCGTGCGCGACATGGTCAGATTCACGCTGGAGCCGGAAGGCTACGCCGTGGTCGGGGCCGAAAACGGGCAGGAGGGGCTGTCGCAGATGCGCGCCGCGCGCCCTGCGCTGGTGATCACCGATCTCAACATGCCGGTGATGGATGGTCTGACCTTCATTTCGCAGGCCCGCACGGATCCGGCAGGCAACGGCATCCCGATCGTCATGCTGACCACCGAATCCGCCCCCGAGATGAAGGCCAAAGGCAAGGCAGCCGGGGCAACCGGGTGGATCAACAAGCCTTTCGATGCAGACAAGCTGGTCGCCGTGACCCGCAAGCTATTGGGGTAGTCAGATGCTTGAACAAGCCGTCGCCGCCTTTGTCCAGGAAGCCCAGGACATTCTCGCAGAACTCGAAGAGGGCATACTTGGCCTCGAAACAAACCGGGATCAGGCCACTGTCGACGCGATCTTTCGCGGGCTGCACACGGTCAAGGGCTCCGGGTCGATGTTCGGCTACACGCGGCTGGCAGAGTTCACCCATCATTTCGAGAACGCCTTTGAGCTTGTGCGCTCCGGCCAACTCGACATCGACAAGACCCTGATCGATCTGTCGCTGGCCGCGCGGGACCGCATGGTCACCTTCCTGGAGCTTGGGGGCGATTGCGACGATGCGGACGCGCTGCTGAATGCACCGGAAACCCAGGCGCTCAAGAGCCAGATACAGGCGTTGACCGGCGAAGGGCCGCAGGGACAGGCCGCGGCCAGCGGGCAGGGCGCACCGGTTCAGCCGCAAGAGGAACGGCATTACGAGATCACGTTCTGTCCGCATCCCGAGGCCATCCGAAATGGCATGCGCCCGGATCTTTTGCTCAACGAACTCGCAGAGTTGGGCGAAACGCAGGTCACGTTCAGCGCGCCGGACCTGCCCGATCTTGCCACGCTCGAACCGACCGAGGCGCATCTGATCTGGCATATCACCCTGTGTTCCGACAAGGGGCTGGAGGCGGTGCAGGACGTCTTTATCTTTGCCGATGACGCCGATCTCGATATCGCGGAAACCGACGCGCCGCGAGATCTGGCGGAGACCACCGCCGAGGAGGCGCGCCCGGATACGCCGGAGGCCGCGCCGACGCAGGCCGTGGCGCGACAGGAAAGCATCCGCATTGCCTCGTCAAAGCTGGATGGCATGATGGATTCCATCGGGGAACTGGTGATCGCGCAGGCGCGTCTGGACGCGGTGGCCGAAGCGGTCTCCAACCCGACACTGAACACGGTCGTCGAAGAAGTGGGTCGTCTCGTCCTTGGGCTGCGGGATGCCACGCTGGCCATCCGCATGCTTCCGATCGAAACGGTGTTCGGCAAGTTCCGCCGCGTCGTCCGCGATCTGTCCTCCGAACTGGGCAAGGACGTGCGCCTGATCACCAGCGGCGGCGAAACCGAAGTGGACAAGAACGTGATCGACCGGCTGGGTGACCCGCTTGTTCACATGATCCGCAATGCCATCGACCACGGCATCGAGGACGCCCAGACCCGGCAGGCCGCTGGCAAACCCGCACAGGGCAAGGTGCGTCTTTCGGCGCGGCAGGAAGGCGGAGAGATCCTGATCTCCATCGAGGACAACGGCGGTGGGCTCGATGTGGACGCCATCCGCAAGCGCGCCGTCGACCGGGGCATCATCAGCGCCGAAGATGACCCGTCGGACCGCGACCTGCACGCGATGATCTTTGAGCCGGGCTTCTCGACCGCGCAGACCGTCTCAAAGGTGTCGGGCCGCGGCGTCGGAATGGACGCTGTGCGCAGCACCATCAATGCACTCGGAGGCAATATCGACATCCTTACGCAAAAGGGCCTTGGCACGCGGATTACTCTGCGCCTGCCGGTGACCATGGCAATCATCGATGGGTTGCGGGTGCGTCTGGCGCAATCGGTCTTTGTCGTGCCGCTCTCCTCCGTGGAGGAATGCGTGGAAATGGATGAACGGGAAACCCGGCGGACGAGCGGGCGCACCGTGTTGCAGATCCGTGAACACGTGGTGCCCTATCTGGACCTCGCCGACCTGTTCCAGATGCCCTCGCGCGCAGAGGAACGCCGCCGCGTGGTCGTGGTCCGCGTGGACGGGCAGCGTGTCGGATTGGTGGTCGATGACATCCTTGGACAGGGCCAGACCGTCATAAAGAGCCTCAGTCCCTACCACCGCAACCTGCCCGGACTTGGCGGTGCCACCATCCTCAGCGACGGGCGGGTTTCCCTGATCCTCGACGTGGCGACGCTGGTCCGATGGGCCCAGTCGCGCGTCACCAGCAAACGGAAGGTGGCCTGACATGTCAGAACTCGACAAGGAACAAAGCGATTCCATCCTGTTGGTCTTCCGGCTGGAAGGGGAGGCGTTTGGCGTGTCGGTCAATACCGTCCACGAGATCCTCGACAGCGAGGAGCCGACTCTTGTGCCGAACGCCGACCCTTTCTCCCCCGGCCTGATCAATGTGCGCGGCTCTGTCGTGCCGGTCACGGACGTGCGGCGGCGATTGGAGATGGGACCGGCACAACCCTCTGAAACAGCGCGCAATATCGTGCTGGAACATTCCATCGACGGCGTCCCGACGAAGCTCGCCTTCGAGGCGGATGCGGTCGAGGAAGTGCACGAGGTGGACCTCGCCGATCTCGAACCCGTTCCCGATCTCGGGGCCAACTGGCCGCAGATCTATCTCAAGGGCGCCATCCGCCGGAATGACGAACTGATCATTCTGCTCGACGCCAACACGCTTTTCGTGCCGGAACCCATGCCGACCGCGGTCTGAAAGGACATCCCATGCGATTTACGATCAAGTCCAAGCTGGCCGTTGCCTTCGGTGCAGTCATCCTGCTGACCGCGGCGCTGGCCGTCGTCGCCACCTCACGGTTTTCACAGTTCAACGACGCCTTGCACCACATCGTGGATGTTTCCGCCGAAAAGACCCGGCTGGCGATCGCCATGGAGGCGGAGTTCTTTGCCCTGACCGCCGCGCAGTCAGAGATCTTTCTCGCGGAAGACGCCGAAGAAGCAGCGCATGCGCGGGCCGAGATCGATGAGCACTTCAAGGCCTTGAAGGCCTTTCACGACTCCTTTCTTGCGGTGGCCGAAGCGGACCACCAGTCCGCGGACATCGAAGCGGTGGAACGGCTCGACACGGCCTTCGCGCCCTATACCGCCATCGAGGAACGGGTCGCGGAACTGGTGAACAAGAGCCTGGTTCTGAAATCCTCTGGCAGCATCCTGTCCTCTGATGCCGCGATGGCCGAAGCGATCGAGATCATCAAGACCGAAGGCGCAGAGGTGCTTGGCGCCAGCAAGAAGATCCTGCTGGAGATCGTGGACCGCAACCAGCGCTTCATGGAGGATGAGAAAGCCGCCACAAATACGCTCTATGCGCGGTCACGGACCTTTGTGGTCGGGGTCGCCGCGGTCAGTATCCTGATCGGTCTCATTGCAGCCATCTGGATGGCGCTGTCGCTGTCGCGCGGCGTGCAGCGCGCCGCCGTCATCGCGGGCAAGGTGGCGGCGGGTGACCCGTCGGTTGATTGCACGCCACGATCCAACGACGAGATCGCAGATCTGCTGGTGGCCATGGGGGGCATGAACGACGCCCTGTCGCAGATGTCGCGCGCCACCGACCGCATGGCGCAGGGGGACCTGACCGCCAATATTTCCGCCCGTTCCGATCAGGACCAACTGGGGCTGTCGCTCAACCGGATGCTGACCAAGCTGCGTGACGTGCTGTCTGGCGCGATGCAAAACGCCGAAAGCGTCGACAAGGGCGCGCAGATCGTGAACGACGCTGCCGACCAGTTGAGCGTGGGTTCGGTGCAGCAAGCCTCTGCCGCCGAAGAGGCGAGCGCTGCCATGGAAGAGATGTCCGCAAACATCCGGCAATCGGCGGACAATGCGGCGCAGACCGAAAAGATCGCGCAGCAGGCCAGCGAGGGCGCCAGCGAAAGTGGGCAGGCGGTGTCCGAAGCGGTCTCTGCCATGAAGACCATCGCCAGCAAGATCACCATCATCCAGGAGATCGCCCGACAGACCGACCTGCTGGCCCTCAACGCGGCGGTCGAGGCGGCGCGCGCGGGCTCGCACGGCAAGGGCTTTGCCGTGGTCGCATCCGAAGTGCGCAAGCTTGCAGAGCGCAGTCAACAGGCTGCTGCTGAAATCGGCACGCTCTCCGGCAAGACGCTCGAAGTCAGCGAAAAGGCCGGTGACAAGCTGGAGACGCTGCTGCCGCTGATCCAGCGCACGTCCGACCTCGTGGCAGAGATTTCCGCCGCGACGCGGGAGCAGAACATCGGCGCGGAGCAGATCAACCAGTCGATCCGCGAACTCGACAAGGTGGTGCAGCAGAACGCCACGCTGGCCTCCGAGACAGCCTCGATCAGCGGGACCCTGACCAACCAGTCCGGACAGTTGCGCACGATGATTGCCTACTACCGGCTGGACGCGAATCGCGCGACAGAGGTCCCGATGACGGAGCCCAAACCGAAGAGCGCCGCGAAACCCAAACCGCGCACGCAGCCAAAGGCGGCCCCCGCGGCCCGTCCCGCCCCTGGCCAAGGCGGCGCAGCATCCGCGCAGCAGCCGCACAGACCGCAAGGGCAGGGTGGGAAAGCCGGGCCGGGTGGCTTTGATCTCGACCTCTGGTCGGATGAGATCCCGGACAGCGAATTCGAACCCATCCGCGACGCATCCTGAGGAGTCCCAAGACATGACACAGGCTCTTGCCGTTGATTTCGCGCTGGACAGCTTCGATCAGGAAGAGGTTCCCGCAGAGGACGCGCAGCGCTCTACCGTTCTGACCTTTGCCCTTGGGCGTCAGATCTTTGCGGTGGATGTGCATCTGGTGCGCGAGATCCTCGATATGACGGAGATCAATCCGATCCCCAACATGCCGCATGACATTCTCGGCATGATCGATCTGCGGGGGCAGGGCATCGCGATCGTCGATCTCGCCGCACGCATCGGTGCCTCGGTCGAGGACTGGGATACCGCGCGGATCATCGTCTTTGAATTGCCGCAAGGGGCGGGGCAAACCTCGCTTGGCGTGGTGGCGGACCGCGTGCTGCGGGTGCGCGAAACCGACACCAATGATGACATCGAGCCGGTGCCCGACACGCTGTCCGGCTGGAGCTGTTCCGAGGCCAGCGGCATGCTGCGCACCGATGACGGGATTGCCATGCTGCTGCGGATCGAATCCATCCTGTCCGTGGGGGACCAACCCGGTCCCTTTGATTTCGGGTAAGCGCTGAATGACATTCGCCGCCCCAGCGTTTCACACCCAGCCGGATCTGTCCCCGGACGTCGCCCGCCTGATCCTGTCACAGGCAGAGACCGCCTCCGGTATCCGTGTCGATGCGGAAAAGACGGACTTCGTGCGCCTTCGGGTTGCCGGGCGTCTTCAAGCCCTCGGACTTGAGGATTTCCAGAGTTACAATCTGTACCTGAGCGCCGACACCACCGGCGCGGAACTGCGCCATCTCGTCGAGGCGCTGACCACGCATACCACCAGCTTCTTTCGCGAAACGCGGCACTATGACTGGCTGGACCAAACGGGACTGGATCAGCTGGCGACGGCCCGGCGGGGCGAGACCCTCACGATCTGGAGCGCGGCGGCCTCCCTCGGGGCGGAGCTATACTCCGCCGGGATGCTCATGCTGGAGCGCAGGGAGTCCGGTCGACCGACACCACCGTGGCAGATGATCGGCACCGATATCTCTGACCGGATCCTGAAGCGCGCCCGCTCCGCGACCTATACCAACGACGAGGTCTCCGGCCTGTCGCCGGAGCGGATGCGGCGCTTTGCGTTGCGGTCCCGCAGGCAGTTGGGTCGCCACGCCGGACCGCTTTACAGGCTGGTGCCGGAGCTTCGCGAAAAGGCGGTGTTTCGTCAGGCCAATCTGCAAACCCTGCAAGGGCTGGACAGTTTCACCGCCGACATTGCCTTTTTGCGCAACGTGTTGATTTACTTCACGCCCGAAGGGCAGAAGACCGTGGTGCGCAATGTCGTCTCGCGCTTGCGCCCGGGGGGATACCTCTTCACGGGCCATGCCGAACCGCTCGCCGATACGACCGGCATGCAGCAGGTTCAGTCGACCATCTATCAAAAGCTGTAGCTGATGTCCTCTTCGCGCCCCCCGTACAAAGTCCTGATCGTCGATGACAGCGCCGTGGTGCGCCAGGCGATGCAGGCCATCCTGTCCGAGGATCCGGAACTGGAGGTCATCGCCACGGCCTCTGACCCGATCCACGCGGCCGAACACATCCGTCGCCAGGTGCCGGATGTGATCACGTTGGACGTGGAAATGCCGCGTATGGACGGGATCTCGTTCCTGCGGCGGTTGATGGCGCAGAAACCGGTGCCTGTCGTGATGTGTTCCTCGCTCGTGACGGAGCATTCCGAGACGCTTTTGCAGGCGTTGGAGGCCGGGGCCGTGGACGTGGTCTGCAAACCGCAACTTGGGGTGCGCGAATTCCTCAACGACAGTTGCGCGACCCTGCGCGATGCGGTCAAGGCCGCCGCCCAGGCGCGGCTGCGCCCCCGGCGCAACTTGGTTGTCGAGAAAAAGTTGACGGCGGATGCGGTGCTTGCGCCCCCGGGCTCTCGCGCCATGGCCCGGACAACCGAAACCAT
>JBELMB010000082.1:0-21083 GCA_042088665.1 Sagittula sp. | reverse complement strand
AGACGCGCCGCCGCGAAGTGATCAAATCGTCGGACCGGCGTTTTACCGACTAAGGCGCCGGACTGAGAGACCCGCTGGGTCACAGACTGTTCAGGAACGCCAAAAGTGTGGCGCGACTGCTGGCAGGCAGGGTGGTGAACCGGGCGCGCGCCCCCGCGGCCTCACCTGCGTGCCAGAGGATGGCCTCTTCTGGCGTGCGCGCGCGACCATCGTGCAAAAAGCCCGCAGGTTGTGCGCTGTCCAGATCGCTCAGACCGATCCCCCAAAGCGGCGCGGTGCGCCATTCCGATCCGGCCACATCCCCTGTGGGGGTCGCATCCGCCAGCTCGGGGCCCATGTCATGCAACAGGAAATCGCTGTAGGGCGCGATCCGCTTGTTGGCGAGGGCAGGGGGCGCGTCCGGGCCGGTCGTGGCCGCCGGATGGTGACAGTCCGCGCAGCCCAGTTCCGCAAACAGAGCCTCTCCGGCGCGGACATCCACCTCCTCTGACCCGCGCCGTTCCGGCACGGCGAGATGACTGGCATAGAGGCTGACAAGATCCAGTAGATCGTCGCGCACTTCGGGCGTGCCGTCTGTCGAACCATGGGGTTGTGCACGGCAGACCGATTGCGCCGCGGTACAATCGCCGTAGGGCGCGGGAAACAGCCACGTCGACAGGCCCATGTCGCGCGAAAACGCCAGTGCCGATTGCTCTCTGACGGAGGCAGTGCCAGCCTTCCAGCCAAACCGCCCGAGCGCGCCATCCGGCAGGCGTGCTGCCCGGCCGGAAATGCCGTCGCCGTTCCGGTCCTGCGGGTCTGCCTTGGTGAGAATGTGGTCCTCGGCAATGGCCTCGATCAGCCCGGAGCCAATGATCGGCGGGGTCAGCCGCGGGTTGAGTGCGACGCCCGGACCGAGGTTTGCCGCCACCTCGAACACGGGCTTTTGCAGCATCACCATCGCACCATCGGGATAGGCAAAGGGCAGGTCCTCGTACCGCAGGGTCACGGCCCCTTCGGCGGCCACCCCCGGCACTGCCAGATCCTGCCATTGATGCCCATACAGCGGATCTGGCGCCCCGCGGGCATCGCCAAGCGCAAACAAGAGGGCGATCTTGGGGTCCGAACCGGCCACAGGCCTTGGGCCGCGCCCGGATTTCAAATGGCAGGCCCGGCAGGAGCTCGCATTGTACAGTGGGCCAAGCCCATCCGACAAATCGCCCCCCGGCGCCGGTTGCCACGTCTGGTCAAAGAGGCTGTTGCCGACAAAGAACCCGGTGCGTGTTTCCAGGTCGAGGCCCGGCAGAGGTTGGGAAAAGGGGCTGCGCCCCGCCTCTTGGGCGAGGCCGGGGCCGACAACCACGAGCGCCGCAAGGCAGCAAGCCATTGCGGCGCGTTTGCGCGTCTGATTTCCGTCCGCCGCCACGCCGACCGGCCTCAGTCGCGCAGGGCGAGGCGCGGCGCCCGGGCCTTGTTGAACTCTCTCAGCCGGGCAAAGACATCGACACCAAGTTGCCGGTAAGCATCCAGAATATCCACCATGACCCAGTTCTCGCGGATCAACCCATTTTCGATCCGCCAGAAATCCAGCGATTTCATGGTGAATTTCTGCCCCGTGGGCGCGATGCCCATCCAGCCGTCATGGCTGAGGGTCTGGACCATGTTGGGCCAGCCCGTGACGGCTGCGTAATCGCCATCGCCGAAAAAATGATAGGTGATTTCATCAAGGTACTGACCGCGGTCCGGCATCCCGTTGAGGAAAGGGATCTGGTGCCAGTTGCGAAATCCCGCGATGCCGCGCCCGGTGCCGATGCCACCGGGGCCGTACCAGTTCATGCGCGCGTGCCAGAAGCGCGGCATCTCCATCACCTCTGCACCGCCCTGGCTGGGATGGCGCTTCATATGGGTGAGCATATCGACAATGTGCTGACAGGACGCCTGCGCGCGCTCCGCGTCCCATGGTCCGGGAACGAGACCGTCCTGCGTCGCCGGGCCGGGAATATTGTATTCGAGCCCCAGTGAGGGCGCCATGGGCCAGGCGTCAGCCTGTATCATGACCTCCGGAATGTCCCAAAGCGTCTGGATCTCGACGACCTTTTCATCCTCGAACCGGTAGAATTCGTGAAAGCGCATGTGCGCCAGATGGCCGGTTGGCGGGATGTCGAGCCAGGGCGCATGAAATGTGCCGCTGTAGTGCCCACCACAGCCGACCCAGTCATTGCCGTGCTCGGTGCGGCCCCCCATGACGATCCAGTCGCGTCGCTCCATATCGGGCCATGCCGCCAGCAAGGGGGCATAACATGTGTCGTATAGCGCCTGCGGTCCCACCAGATCGCCAAAGGGATGCGGCATGTGGATCACGGCGTCGGGGGCGACCAGCGCATCAAGCGCAGCGCGTACAGCGGCCTCGTCGAAATCGACCATGGCGGCACGCAGCGGTGCGAGGGCGGCTTTGTTTCGGGTATGGGCGTCTGTCATCTGTTGGGTGGTCCGTCTGTCTGAAGCTGGTATTCTTGTGCTGCGTCGCAAGCTCCCCGGGCATGTTGGGGCGCGGATGGGGGCTAGGCCGCGTCCTTGGTTCCGATCAGCGCGTGCATGCGGGCAAAGACATCGACGCCCAATTGCCCCTAGAGGTCGACCATGTCGACCATGACCCAGTTCTCGCGGATCTGCCCGTTCTCGATCCACCAGAAGTCGAGACTGCGGTGTCTGCGCGTCGCCCTGTTTTAGATCGTGCAGCATCTCCCAGAGGGTGCGCATCGATGTGTCCGCGGCGTCGAAAGGGTCCGCGATCACGCCCCTCTCCATAGCCGGGCCGGGGCACATCCATTCCACGCCAGGCTGCTGCCCCATCGGCAATGCGCCCGCTTGCATCATCAGTTGGGGGATGTCCCAAAGGCCTTCCATCTCGACGATCTGGCCGTCTTTGATCCGCAGGTCTGCGTGATGGCGTGAAAACCGGCTGACCCGAGGCCGGAATGCCCAGCCATGATCGGCGAAAATTGCCCAGAATATTGCCACCGACACCATCCCGGTCACTGCCGTGCCCGGTGCCCCAGCGGGGGCCTGCCATGACGATGAGATCGGCGCGCTCTGGATCCTGCAATGCGGCCAGCAGGGGCGCATGGACCTGATCCCACAGGGCCTCTGGCCCGGTCATCTCACCCAGCGGGTATCCCATGCGGATCTGTGCGTCCCGGGCAAAGGCCCGCGCAGGCGCGTCGCGGAGTGTGTCTGCTTCACCAGACCGCAAGGCCGCCCGCAAGGACGCGACCACAAGCCTGTTGCGGTCGTGCGGGGTCATCCCTTGACGGCGCCCGCCGTCAGGCCGCTGACGATCTGACGTTGGAAGAACAGCACCAGCATGAACAGCGGCGCAGTGGCCGAGACCACGGCTGCAACCGCGAACATCACGTTGCCTTCCACCTGTGTGGTGCCCAGAAAGCTCGCGATGGCGGGGATCATTGTCTCATTGGCTTCCGACAACAGCATCGATGTGACTGCAAAGTCATTATAGGCCAGCAGAAAGCTGAACAGCCCCGTGGTGATCACCCCGGGCCACATCACCGGAATGATGACCAGCCGAAAGGCCTGAAACCGCGTGCAGCCATCGACCATGGCGCTTTCATCCATGTCCTTGGGAATGTTCAGAAAGAACGAGTGCAGCATCCAAAGCGTAAAGGGCTGGTTGATCGCCACCAGCACGATGATCGTGGTCGGCAGGATGCCCCAGATGTTCCATTCGAAGAAGGGCAGCAAGTAGCCCGAAACCAGCGTGATATGCGGCATCGCGCGGAACACCAGCGCCGCCATCAGGATCCAGAAGGCATAGCGCTTGCCCGACCGCGCCAGCGCGTAGCCACCCAGCGTGCCGATGGTCAGCGACAGCACGACCGTGAAAAACACCACGATGAACGTGTTCAGCGCCGCGCGCCAGAATTCCTCCTGCACCCATGCGCCGTAATATCCGCGCGCGGTGAACGCGCCGCCGGTCTCGGCGATGGTGTTGGTGCCGCGCAGGGCGTTGGTCCAGTCGGCCTTGGAGAAGAAGTCCGCCTGCACCTTGAAGCTGCCCCAGAGCGTCCAGAGGAACGGGAAGGCGGCGATGATCAGCCACAGCGCGACCAGCGTAAAGGACACGATCTTGAGGGTGCTCATGCGGGATTGGGCCCGGGTTGCCATATCCGTCTCTCCTCAATGCGCCTTGCGGTTGAAATCGCGCCATGTGCGGATCAGCACCGGCGTCAGAAGGATCGCTACCCCGAGGATCGTCATCATCGATGTGGCCCCGGCAGAGCCGAACAGCGGGTTGCCGCTTTCGCGCAGGTCGTTGAAGATGATGATCGACAGGGAGGTGGCATGCGCCTGCGCCTGGAAACTGATGATCGGCTCGAACACGCGAAAGTTGTCCATCAACTGGATCAGCGTCACAAAGGTCACCAGCGGCACGAGGTGCGGAATGGTCACGTAGCGCATGCTTTGCCAGACCGAGGCGCCGTCGATCTTTGCCGCCTCCAGCGTGTCAGAGGGCACCGTCTGAAGGCCCGCGTAAAACACGACAAAGCTGAACGGAACCGAACTCCAGATGCCGTAAACAAAAAGCATGATCCATGTCAGCGTGGCCGAGGCCTTCAGACTGAGGGAGGGATCGTCAAACAGCCGCTGCAAGGTGGCCCCGATGACGCCGTCCCCGTCGACCATCCAGAACAGGATCAGCGCGCCAACTAGCGGCGTGATGATCATTGGCAGCAGCGAGATAAAGATCGTCGGCCCTTTGAACAGCTTGGGCAGGGTGTTCACACCCACCGCGATGGCCAGCCCGAGAAACAGCACAAAAGGCGTGACGATGGCGGTATAGGCGATGGTGAAGGTCAGCGCGCGGTAGAACGGCAGATCATAGACATCCGCAAAGAAGGTGCCAGCGCTGTCCGCCGTGCGCCATGCCTCCCCGACCTCGGCAAAGGCCAGATGCGCGCGGTTCACATATGTCGCCAGACCGTTGAACCGACCAAGCGGGCGCGCGTCGCTCAGGGCCTGACTGGCCTCGATGTCGACGGCGGTGGTGGTTTCGCAGCCAAAGGGACCGCAACTCTCGGAAACGACCAGCACCTGTTCGTGCTCGATGTGCAACGACTGCACGAAGACCGACAGGATCGGCAGCGCAATGAACAGAACCATCGCGGTCAGCGTCGGCAGGATGAACCAGAAGAACGTGCGGTCTTTCATCGTCGCGCCTCCGTGACGGGTGGGGGAGGGGCCGGGCTGGCCCCTCCCGTTCAGCGTTTTAGTCGAGGAAGCCCGCTTCCTTGGCGGCCGTGATGTAGGCGGCCTCGACATCGGCGAGCGCCTGTTCCGCGGTCTCGTCACCCTTGAGGAAGTCCGCCAGTTCCGCGCCCAGTGCGTTGTGCATCAGGCCGATCTGCGGGATCATCGGGTAGGGCTTGGCCCCGCCACGTGCGGTCGCCGCGACACCTTCGGCGGCGGCGCCGGGGGTGAACCCTTCCAGCAGCCAGACCGCGTCATCGTTGTTGGCCATGACCATTTCCGGGGTCATGCCGTTGACGAGCGCGGCAAAGGTGGCCTCTGCTTCGGCGTCGGACACGTTCTTGGCAATGGTGATGCCGTCCCACCACAGGGTCGCGCCGGGGATGCCGCCCTCTTCGACGGAGGGGGCCGCGGCCAGAACCGTGTTCGCGGTCACCTCTTCGGTGGAGCCTTCATCGTCGAGGATCGCCGCCCCGCGGGAGCCCCACATGATGCCAAGGGCGGCTTCGCCTGCTTCCCAAAGGCCCTGCGTCTCGTTCGAAGCCTGGGTCAGGTGGTCGGGGTGGGTGTATTCCACCATCTTGGCGAGGGTCGCCAGCGTGGCCAGACCTGCCTCGGAGTTGATCGCCGGTTCCGCGGTGCCGGGCTTGAAGAACTCACCACCATGGGCAAGGAATGTGATGTTGAAGGTCTCGCCGACGTTCCAGCCGATCTGCATGTTCATGACGAGGGGATGTTCCATGATGCCCGCGGCGCGGATCGCTTCGGCGGCGGCCAGCACTTCGTCATAGGTCGAGGGCACTTCGGACACGCCAGCCTGCTCAAGGATGTCGGTGCGCGCATAGAGGTGCTGCGAGTTGGCCATGAACGCCACGGCCATCACGTCACCGCCGATGGTGATCAGCTGGTTGGGCTTGATCAGGTCGGAATATTTCTCGACGAGGTCATTCAGCGGGCGCACGAGGCCATCGTTCATCAGCTGCGTCAGGGTGGAGTTCGCCAGAATGACGCTGGTGTACTCTGCCGGGTCGGGCTTCAGCGCGGCGTTCATGATCTGACGCGCTTCGGTGGTGTGGTTGCGGGCAAACTCGGTCGCGGCGGCGCCACAGGCGGCTTCGGCAGCATCGGCCACGGCGTGGATCGCCGGAAAATCGCTGGCAAGAACGCGGATCGACTGGCCCTCGGGGCCGCACTCGGCGGCGTAGGCCGCGGTGGACGTCAGCAATGCGGCGACGCAGGTCGCGGCGCGGGTCATGTAAGTCATGTGTGATCTCCCTGTGGTCACTTTGGTCTGGCCAGATTCTCTTGGCCTTGAGACGAATGTTAGCCATGCCAGTGGCGCCCGGCAATCCTCCGGCGTCGGTTCCGGTGTCGTTTCCGACCCTTCGCCGGATTGTCGGGCACTGGTGAAAGATGCTCTGGATCAGGCAGTTAACGGCAGCTGGCCGCGGGTGTCGGGCTTTGGACAGAAATGTCCAATGACCATCGTGGTTTGGCGTGGACGCACAGGTTCAGGCGCGCGGCCTTCGCAGGCATCAAGGCCTGTCTGCAATCAGGATGTGCCGGGCCTTGGCGCCGCAAAGGCGCGAGAGGCCTGCCTTGCGGGTCGCCGACCGCCAGCAAAGTCGCCCGCCGCGCTGGTTGCCCGGGCGCGGCATGGGAAACATGGAAAACACTGTGTCTTCTGGAGTTGCGAAGTCTCAGCCAAGCCCGCCGTAGCGCACGCCCGACAGCGCCTGCATGTCCTGTTTCCAGGTGGTCAGGTCCTCGATGTTGAATTCTGAAAGGTGGCTGTGTCCGCAGGCGCGCGCCATCACCTGCATCAGCTCCACGCTGGCATGAAAGAAATTCGCCAGCCGCTTGGCCGATTTCTCTACGACGATACGGCTAACGAGGTTGGGCTTTTGCGTGGCGATGCCAACCGGGCAGTTGTTGGTATGGCACGCCCGCATGGCGATGCAGCCGATCGCCTGCATGGCCGCGTTCGAAACCGCGACGGCATCTGCACCCAGCGCGAGGGCCTTGATGAAATCTGCCGGTTTGCGCAGGCCACCGGTGATGACAAGGGTGACATCAGGGTTGGTCTTGTCCAGATGTCGCCGCGCGCGGGCAAGTGCCGGGATGGTCGGCACGCTGATGTTGTCGCGAAACAGGATCGGGGCGGCCCCCGTGCCACCACCGCGCCCATCGAGGATGATGTAGTCCACGCCGATCTCCAGCGCCGCGTCGATGGCCTTTTCGATGTGCTGCGCCGACAGTTTATAGCCGATGGGAATGCCGCCGGTGCGGTCGCGCACCTCGTCGGCGAATGCCTTGATCTGCGACGGGGCAGTCCACTCGGGGAAGCGTGGCGGAGAGCGCATATTGTGGGTCGCGGTCCGGCAAGCTGCTGTAGCTCGCAACGGTGGTCTTTTTCATGTCTTCCTCGCGGGTGTTTCGCGTGTCTGTCTGGCGCTGTGGTCACGATGCCGGTGGGGCCGCGTCTCGGCTTTGGGCTGCGCCTCGGATCCGTGCCGAATGGCGCCGCGGCGAGGTCGCAGGGCCAGTGGCGCGGTCCTGTCGCAGCGCGATGCGGCGATCCAGACTTGTTTGACCTTGAAGGCCCTCTTTGGCTTGCTGCTTCGGCAGACGACAGGGGTCGTTGAGAGCCTGCTGCGGCTCGTCGGTTTGGACTGGGCTGTACCGGATTTAAGCACTTTGAGCCGTCGCCAGAGAAACGACGCTCCATAGCGTCAAAAAACGCTCGTACCGCTTGCAGTACAAAGTGCATCGCGTTAACCAATTTCAACGAGAAGACAATAAATTTTTGGAAAAATTATGAAAAAATTCTCAGTGCTTTCGCTCGTCGGGATTTCAATGCTGGCAGGCTGTGCGACTCCAGATGTGATGGATGTTCGCAAGATCGGCGATAAGGACCTCTCGTGCAGCCAGATCGCGGCAGAAATCGCCGAAGCAAACCGTTTTGAAGCCGAAGCGCGCAAAGAAGGCGGTATGACCGGGACAAACGTGGCCGCAGGGGTGTTTTTCTGGCCTGCGTTGTTGGTCACAGCGAACAACGTCAGCGAGGCCAAAGACGCGGCTCGGGACCGCAAAGACCATCTGATCAGAATTGCAGAGAAAAAAAACTGCAAGATCTGAGGATCTCGAAGGCGTAGACATGGATTTCAACCTTGGTTTCTGCGCGATGCGCAACGAAGACAGACGTTCAGAACACGATCACCCGGCCCGGCGTATCAGGCCGGGATGCCAATTCGGATGGTGCGCTGCGCGCGAAGGGTCTGACCACAGGTTGTCATGCGAGCCGTTTTTCATGCCTCGCAAGACTTGTCCATCTCCGGGACGGCAGGTTGCCTGGGCTTGAGACCGGGCGACAGTCCCGCGTACTGCAATCCGCTTGCGTCTCATTTCGCGGACAGGACACCCTTCAGCGCATCGGCCATTTGGGACACGAGTGACCGGCGCGGACCGGCGCTGCGGCTCACCAGAGCCACCTGTCGCGACATGTCGGTGTGCGGCAACACCAGCCGCCTGATCCCGGCCTGCGCAGGGGGATGCGTCCGCGTGGGCAGGATCGACACCCCGAGGTTGTGCCGCACCAGCGCTTCGACGCCTTCGAAGGAATCGACCTCCATCACCGACTGGACGCGCATCCCGTGCGCCTTGAAATAGCTGTCGATCTGTTGCGAAAGACGGCTGCGGCGGTCAAACCAGACATAGGGACGGCTGGCGAGCAACTGTTCCGGGTCCTGTTCCGGTTCCTCGGCGGCACACAGCAGGCGGAACGGCTCTGAACAGATCGCAATGCTGGCGAGGTCAGGCGTGTCCGCGCCCGGATCGGTCACCAGCGCGCAGTCGATGGCCCCGTCCGAGACCAGATCAACCAGCCGTTGCGAGAGCGCCGAGGTGAACTCGATCCTCAGGTCGGGGTGGTCACCGTGCAGCCGCGCAAGCGCAGGTGCCGCGAGATGCGCCACCGTCGAGGGCACCGCGCCGATGGCCGCCTGTCCCATGAGCTGTCCGGCATCCGCCAAGGCGCGGATGTCGCTGGCAAGACTGTCCATACGTCGCGCGTGTTCCACGAGGGCCATGCCCTGACCGGTCAGCACCGGTGGCCTGCGGGACCGGTCGAGAATGGAAAACCGCAGCTCGTCCTCCAGTGCCTTGACCTGCAGGGAGACGGCGGAATGGCTGAGCCCCAGTTCACGGGCCGCCGCACTGAGAGAGCCGTTTTGCGCAATGGCCACCACAGTACGCAGGAAGCGCAGGTTCATATCCGTACTTTCGTGAGGTTTTCCAACATAACATTTGAGAATTTATCGTTAGCGAAAGGTGACCTCAACAGAGTATGCTGTTCACGAAATGGTGAGCCTCGCGTGATCAAACCCGTGACCGACACAGCGCTGTCCCTTGCACCGGGAGTGCGCCCGCGTGGCCTGACCGCCACGGGCGCCAGCGTCAGCCCGCGCCCCCGGTTGTGCGTCACGGGCCACGTCTTGCTTGCTACCCCCGTTGAAAAGGCCCTGTCATGAACACCCAAGCCCCTCTGCCGCAAATGACGGACTCCGCAAATCCGTGGTGCGACGCCCTGCAAGAGCTGATCCCGATGATTGCCGGACATGCCGCGCAGTGGGACCGGGAGCGCAGCTACCCATGGCCCGTTGTCGCGGCCCTTGCCGACGCGGGCCTGATGGGCATGTCGATCCCGAAGAAGTTCGGGGGCGGCGGCGCGCGCTTCCTGCAGGTGGCGCAGGTGGTTGAAATGGCGGCGCGGCACTGCACGCTGACAGCCCGCATCCTTGTCGAGGCCAACATGGGCGGCATCAGCGCCGTGATGGCCTATGGCACCGATGCGCAGCGCGCCTTTGTGGCGCCCATCGTGCTGGGCGGTGACAAGCCCGCCATCTGCATCACGGAGCCCGAAGCTGGCAGCGCGGCGACCGAAATGACCACCCGGGCCGACCGGCGTGGCGATGTCTGGGTGCTCAACGGGGTCAAGCACTGGATCACCGGGGGCGGCGTTTCCAAGCTGCACCTGATCTTTGCCCGGGCCTTCGATGAGGCCGGCGAGGATCTGGGGATCGGTGGCTTTCTGGTGCTGGTGGATCCCGCGCGGGGCGCAGACCCCAAGGGGTTCGCCGTGGTCCGGCGCGAGCGGACCATGGGTCTGTGTGGCATGCCCGAAGCAGAACTGCGGTTTACCGATCTCGAAGTGGCCGATGACATGGTACTGCGCACGCCATCCGGGTTCCGACGTGGCTTTGCCGATCTCATGACCGCCTACAACAGCCAGCGCGTCGGCGCAGGCACCATCGCGATGGGAGTGGCGGCAGGCGCGCTGGAACATGCCAAGCGCTACCTCAAGTCGCGTGAGCAATTTGGCCGCCCGATCGCAGAATTTCAGGGCCTGCAATGGATGATCGCGGATATGGACACGCTGGTCCATGCCTCCCGGCTGATGCTCTTTGAGGCGGCGGCCTCTGCCGACTGGCCGGGTAATCGGTTTCCGGACATGACGATGGCCGCGCGGGCCAAGGCCTTTGCCTCGGAGAATGCGATCAAGGTGGTCAATGACGCGCTGCAGATGTTCGGCGCGCGTGGGTACGGGGACAGCGAACCGCTGGAGCGGATGTACCGCGATGTGCGGATGTTCACGATTGGGGGAGGGACGGCACAGATCCTGAAGACTCAGGTCGCAAGTGCGGTATTGGGGATCAAGACGCCGCAGACCCGGGGCGCCTATATGCCCCGGACACCGACCCAGCAAGGAGACGCATCGTGACAATGCAGCGCCATACCGATGAGCACGGTCTGAGTTTCACAGCCAACGCCCCGGAAAGCGCGGCGCAGTTCGGCAAGCTGACGACGGCCTACATGGGCTTTCGGCCCGAGACCGGCGGCATCCTCAAAGGGTTGCTGAAGGCTGATCCGGACATGCCGATGGCCCGTTGTGCAAAGGGTTACTTTGCAAAGCTCATCGGCAGTGCCAGTCACTCGGCGCGGGCGGTGGGCATCTCCGGCGATCTGGATGCCCTGATGTCGCGCCTTGATGCGACGGACCGGGAACGTCAGCACGCGGCGGCGCTGTCCAGCTGGTGCGCGGGCGATCTGGACCGGACCACCCGCATCTGGGAAGAGATCCTGCTGGAGAACCCGCTCGACGGGCTGGCCCTGCGACTGGCGCATTTCACGCATTTCTACTCCGGTGATGGGCGCCAGATGCGCGACTCGCTGGCCCGGATCCTGCCACGCTGGTCGGAGGACCATCCGGACTACGGGTTTCTGCAGGGCATGTATGCCTTTGGTCTGGAAGAATCGCGCGAGTATGACAAGGCCGAGACATGGGGCCGCGCCGCCGTGGCGCGCAATCCGCAGGACGCCTGGTCCATTCACGCGGTGGCCCATGTGCTGGAGATGACGGAACGCCACGAAGAGGGCATCGCCTGGGTCGGGGATCTCGAAGAGAACTGGTCGACCGTGAACAACTTTCGCTTTCATCTCTATTGGCACCGCTGCCTTTATCATCTCGAACGTGGTGAATTCGACGCGGTGCTGTCGATCTATGACCAGCAGGTCGTGTCTGACATCGAATCGGATTTTTACCTCGATATCTGCAACTGTGCCTCGCTGCTCTGGCGGCTCGAGATGTTCGGCATCGACGTCGGGACCCGTTGGCAGACCCTTGCACGGGTGGCCCGGACCCATGTGCATGACACCGACCTCATCTTTGTCTCTTTGCACTACCTGATGGCGCTGATTGCCGCCGGTGACCGCAACGCAACGGAACAGATGATGGAAAGCCTGCGGGCATGGTCGACGCTGGACCAGACGCAGGCGCGGATCTGCGCGGACGTGGGGTTGGCCATTGCCGAGGGCATGCGTCTTGCCCGCGATGGCAAATTCGCCGAAGCCGCCGCCAGCATCGAAGCCGTACGTTACGGGCTGAACGCGGTGGGTGGCAGTTCGGCCCAGCGGGACGTCTTTTTGATGATCATGCTGGACGCTGCGAAATCCAGCAGCAATGCCTTGCAGGCCCGCGCCCTGTTTGCCGAACGTCTCGGCGACAAGGTGCATTCCAGCTGGACATGGAAGAACTACGGCGGCGTGCTGGAGACGCTTGGCAAGACCGAAGAGGCGCAGGCCGCCGGGGAAAAAGCCCGCAGCATCCTCGCCGCCTGAGCCACGCGGATTGCGGCATCGGACGGGCTGTGGCCCGTGGGTCCTGCGCTGGTTGTGACCTTGCGTCGCGTCAGGTCGCGCCCTCAAACCCGTTTCATCTTGTCCGGGGCTTTCCTGCGACAACGCCTCTGTGCGGGCGCTGATCATGCGTGTTTCGGCGCGATCGGGACACGCCTTGCTCTGCCAAAAGGTCGCCTTGCGCCGGGGGGGCAATCCCAAAGGCGGGTCCTGCGTTCACGCGCGCCTCCCGGCGTTTTCATAAACTGTGAAGGGTATAAGCTTTTGCGATGAAAATTTCCGCAGTTCTGATTTTTCACAGCACGAACCGTTGTTTACCCTTGCCATGACGTGAACAGAATCAGCCGACCCACCGGGTTTGGCGAAGGACGTGACATATGTTGACAAAGGTCATGACCCCCCGAGGGGGCTCTCAAAGTGCAGCCGACAGGTACTGGCGCGCGGCAAGGCGGGGTTTCCCACGGAGGGCGCTGAGATGAACGCGCCAATGCCCCACAAAGGGGCCACCATGGCGTTCCAGCCCCGGATCCGTCGCGGCGCTTTCTTTGAAGCGGCCTGGCGACACGGCTGCCGAAAGTTTTCGGTCTACAACCGTACATATATCTCGACCAATTTCGCCGATCCCCGGGAGGAGTATTGGCACGTGGTCAAGGATGTAGCGATCTGGCCTGTCATGGGAGAGCGGCAGGTGGAGGTCACCGGACCGGACGCCGCCGCATTCGTGCAATACCTGACACCGCGCAATATGACCGAATGCGCCGTGAACCAGTGCAAATATGCCCTGATCACCGCGCCGGATGGCGGTATCGTCAGCGATCCGATCATTCTCAAACTGGCCGAAGACCGGTTCTGGCTGTCCACCTCCGACTGCGATCTGGAGCTTTGGGCGCGGGGCGTGGCGGTGAATTCCGGCTTTGACGTGCATCTGCGCGACGCGCAGGTGTCCGTGATCCAGGTGCAGGGGCCGAAATCGCCGCGCCTGATGGCCAACCTCTTTGGCGATGCGGTGCTCGACCTGCGCTACTACCGCCTGATGTCGGCGCGCTTTCAGGGGTGCGATCTCAGGATCTCGCGCACGGGATACAGCGGTGAGTTCGGCTATGAAATCTACCTTGAGACAGCGTCGCAGGGCGATGCCCTGTTCGAGGCGCTGCTGGAGGCCGGAGCCGAGTGCAACGTGCGACCCGGCGCCATCAATCAAGTGCGGCGCATCGAAAGCGGGATCCTGTCGTGGGGCATCGACATGACGATGCAGGACACCCCCTACGAAGTCGGGCTGGGGCGGCTCGTGGACCTCGATGGCCCATCGGATTTCATCGGGCGCGCGGCGCTGGCGCGGCTGCACAATGCGCCGCTGCGCAAACAACTGGTGGGCCTTGTTCTGGACGGCCCGCCGCTGGACCAGAACGAAACCGCATGGTCGATCTTTTCTGGTGCGCAGACGGTCGGGCAATTGACCAGCCTGTGCCATTCGCCGGGGCTGGACAAGAACATCGCCCTTGGCTTTGTGCGGCCGGACCTTGCGGCGCTGGGCACCGATCTTAGCGTCGAGACATGGGATGGCCCGCGCCGGGCCACGGTCGCGCAACGACCCTTTGCGCCGAAACGTCAGAATGGCTCGGCCCGCGCGCTGTTTGCCCAAAACGAGGTCTGAGAGAGGCCCGCCTACTCCCCCGGGGCGCCGCATGACGCGAGGGTCCCGGATCACAAAAAGACATGAAGGAATACTGCCTTGGCCAAGGTCACCGCAATCAACCACATCGCCTTTGCCGTCAAGGATCTCAAGCCCGCGCTCGAGAATGCCATCGAGGTGCTGGGCGGCGAGATGATGATGGAATTCGAAAGTCTGGAAGACAAGTACCAGGGCGCCTGCGTGCGGTTTGGCAGTTCGATCATGAGTTTCATTTCCTCAGACGATCCGGACAGCTTCATCTCCAAGTTCGTGGAAAAGCACGGCAACGGCATCCAGCACATCGGGCTGGAGATCGACGATATCGAGGAATACGTGACCGAACTGGAATCCCGCGGCGTGCGTCTCGACAAGACAGAGATGGCCGATGCGGACTATCAGGAGGCCCTCGCTGGCCCCAAGACGGGCAATGGCGTTGTGCTGCAACTCACCGGGTGGAAGGCCGGGCCATTTGATGCCAGCTACGATGGGTGCGAACGGCTGTGCCGGAAATACGCCCAGAACCCCAAGCTGAACCTCCTTGCGGGCAACCAGTTGCCAAAGGACTGACGCGGAAAGGTGGCGTAGGTGCAAAGCCGACATTTTGGTCACTGGCCCGCGGGGCAACCCAACGCGCTGCCGCCCGTGTCCTGTTCGGTATTCGAACGGTTGCAGGCCGCGGCGCTGCGCTGGCCCGACCGGCTGGCGATCGGCTACTATGGCGGCCGTCTGAGCTATGGCGCTCTCTTGTCCGACATCCGGCGGCTGGCCGGGTTCCTGCACGGGCGCGCCGGTATCAGGGCAGGGGACCGCGTGGTGCTCTGCCTGCAAAACTGCCCGCAATTCGTTGTTGCCTACTATGCCGTTCTGGCGGCCAATGCCGTCGTGGTGCCGATCACGCCGATGAGCCGTCAAGACGAGATCATCCATGTGCTGCAGGACAGCGGCGCGCGGGCGGTGATCTTTGGCGCGGACCTCGGGGCAGAGGTCGGGCCTGCCGCCGCGGATCTGCCAGAAGCCGCGCGGATCGCGGTCAACTACGCTGACGCCCTCGGCCCCGCCACAGAGGTGCCTGCGACCGGTTTTCCGATGTCGCGCGACTTGGCACAGCCCGCGACCGCGCCCGCCGCAACGCGGTGGAAAGATGCCCTGGCCACCGATCTGCCCGCCCCTGTCCATGACAGGCAACCAGATGACTGGTGCATGATCCCCTACAGTTCCGGCAGCACCGGGCGCCCCAAGGGCTGTTTGCACAGCCACGCCACCGTCGGCGCGGTGATCGAGGCCTATCCGCCCTGGTTCGGCATGGTCGAGGGCGCGCGGGTGCTGGCCAGCCTGCCGTTTTGTCACGTCACGGGAATGCAGCATTCGATGAATGTGCCACTGGCGACCGGGGCCACCATCCACATGATGACGCGCTGGGATCCGCGGCTCGCCGCCGACCTGATCGAGCGGGAAAAGATCATGTATTGGCGCTCCATCACCACGATGATGATCGATTTTCTCTCGCAGCCCGATGTTGAAACGCGTGATTTCAGCGCCCTGCAGGCGGTGGGTGGCGGAGGGGCGCAGATGCCCCGGGCCATCGCGGACAAGATGGCGCGGCTGCTCGGGCTCGACTATGTCGAAGCATACGGTCTGACCGAAACCGCCGCCCCCACGCACATCAATCCCCCACAGGCGCCCAAGAGCCAATGTCTGGGCGTGCCGATCTTTGGCGTCGACAGCCGCATCGTCGACCCGGAGACCGGGCGCGCCCTTGGCCCCGGCGAAGCGGGTGAGATCGTCACCCATGGCCCGCAGGTCTTTCTGGGCTATTGGAACCGGGCAGAAGAGACGACAGCGGCCTTTGTCGAAATCGAGGGCAAGCGCTTTTTTCGCACGGGTGACATCGGCATGATGGATGAGGAGGGGTATTTTCACTTCGTCGATCGGCTGAAACGCATGGTCAGCGTCTCGGGGCTCAAGGTCTGGCCCGCAGAGGTGGAGGCGGTCCTGCACAGTCATGGCGGGATCGAGGAGGCCTGCGTGGTGGGCGATCCCGATCCCCGCACCGGTGAGGCCGTGCGTGCGGTGGTGGTGCCGCGCAGCGGTGCGGAGCCCTTCGATGGTGAGGGGTTGAAAGCCTGGTGTCGCAGTCGAATGGCCGCATACAAGGTGCCCCGCTGCGTCGAGATCCGCGCAGATTTGCCGCGGTCCGGTGCGGGCAAAGTGCTGTGGAAGCAATTGCAGCGCAAAGCCGCGCCCATCGCAGGATCCTGACCCCACAACAGTGTCAAGCGCGTGGCAGTCAGTTCAGGAACAGGGCGGACGCCGAGGCGGCCGGCGTCGCGGGGCAAGTGCGCTCAGGCCCCGGCGTTGCGGGCCGCGTCTTCTGCCGCGGTGACATCCGCTTCGACGGCGCGCAGGGCCTCTACCGTCATATCGAGGAACTGCTGGCCCGGCGCTGACAGCGCTGCGCCCTTGCGCGTGATCACGGCTACGTCAAAGGCGAGACGGGGCGCGAAAGGCCGCCAGACAACACCGTCCTGCGCCTCGGCGCAGCCATTGATGGCATCCACGATCGCAACCCCGGCTGATTTCGCCACAAGGTTGCGCATGATCGCAAAGAAGTAACAGCGGATGGAGGACCGCCAAGGCACCCCAGCCGCGTCAAAGGCGCCCTTGAGCGCGCTGTCCATCTGGTGGTCGTTGAAGACCGACACCAGCTTGCGGTCGGCCAGATGTTGCGGGGTGATCACCGGTTCTGCCGTCAGCGGGTCGTCATCCTTCATGATGCATACGCAGGGGATCGAAATCTCGACGACCTCGACCTCGTCCGAGGGAACGGGGGCTTCGACGATACCGATGTCGGTCTGTCCGTTGCCGACGAAATGTACCACCTGCAGGGAGGAGCGCACCTGCAATTCCACATCGACGCTGTCGCGCTGGTCGGTGAACCCCGCGATCACATCCGGCAGAAAGTGGATCGCCGTGGAGCCGATGGAACTGACACGGACCAACCCCTCGGCCCCGCGGCCAATCAGCTGGGCATGCGCGGCGAAGCGTTCAAAGGCGAGCATGGCCAGCTCTGCGTCCTCCTGCAACAAGAGCGCCTCCGGGCGCGGGGACAGGTGCCCCTTTGAGCGGTTGAACAGGGGGTAGCCCAGCATATCCTCAAGCGTGTTGAGCGCCATGCTGACCGCCGGTTGCGTCAACCCCAGCCGTTCCGCGGCCCTTGTGACGGAGCCGGTCAGCATCACGGCATGAAACACGGCAAGGTTGCGCATCTTGAGATGCATGGGACAGGGCCTTTGGTGCGGATTGTCAGGCAACAACGCGCTATTTCATGCCGTAAGTGCCCCACGAGTCAACGCCCAATCAGGCTGGGATCCGCCATATCGCGACGAGTTGAACGCCTGCGCGCCAAGCAAGGGCGGTCGGCTGACGATCCCGGCGCCGGGCCGTCCCCGCGCCGTCTGATCTGGGTCGGTTTCCCCCGCGCGGGCTTGCATGAAACGCTCACCGACCCACGGCGTAGGCTTGCATCAACCGGGGCGTTGCCGCGGCCCTCAGGGTGCCATCCGCTTCGCGCAGAGCGGCGGTCAGGCGCCCGATGCTCCATGGGTCTGCCACCGTGACCTTGTGACCGCGCGCCCTGAGATCAGAGATCACCGCGTCGCCGACGCCCGGCTCGATCATCATCTCGCCGGGGCGGGCTTCGCGTGGAAAGAAGCTGCTCTGAAAATGCATGGTGTGAAACAGAGGCGCATCCATGCCTTCCTGCAGGTTCAGCCCGTGATGCACGAAGCGCAGGAACCAGATGAGTTGCCACTGGTCCTGCTGGTCGCCACCCGGCGTGCCAAACACCAGCCGCGCGCCGTCTTTCTCGGCCATCGAGGGGGTAAGCGTTGTGCGGGGACGTCGTCCGGGGGCCAAGGAGGTGGGCAGATCGGGCTCCAGCCAGAACATCTGCGCCCGCGAGTTCAGCGCGAACCCGAGGCCGGGGATCACCGGGTTCGATTGCAGCCAGCCGCCGGAGGGTGTGGCCGAGACCATATTGCCCCAGCGGTCGATCACGTCGAGATGCACGGTGTCGCCGCGCCGCTCGGTCAGATGGGCCATGGTCGGTTCCTGCGCGTCCACGGCGCCCAGACCGAAATCCTGTTTGGCGCGCGCGATGCTGGCCTCGGCCTGCGCCTCGAATCCGGGCACAAGGCCCGGGCGCTGCAGCATCGAGGCTTGCGTCCCGATCAGCGCGGCGCGTTCGGCGTTATAGGCATCGCTCAACAGATGCGTCATCGGCACTTCGGAGAAGTCCGGATCGCCGTAATAGGCTTCGCGGTCCGCATAGGCGAGCTTCATGGCCTCGACCACGGTGTGCACGAAATCAGCCCCCATCGGGTCCATCGATGCCAGGTCGACATGGCTGAGGATCGCCAGTGCCTGCAGCAGCACAGGTCCCTGTGACCAGGCCTGGGTCTTTGAGACGGTCCAGCCGTGGTAGGTATAGTTCAGCGGCGCCTCGTATGTGGCGCGCCAGTCGGCCATGTCAGAAGGCGCCAGCACGGCAGAATGGTGCCCGCCAGAGACGTCATGCACACGCGCCTCCGCCAGGTAGTCAAAGATCGCTTCGGCCACGAAACCGCTGCGCCAGGCTGCACGGGCGGCGTCGATCCGGCCGACGCGCGTCTCTCCTTCGGCGTTGGCCAGCCGGTCATACGTCTCGGCGAGATCCGGGTTGCGGACCAGCGCGTGCGGGGCAGGGGCTTTGCCTTCGGGCGTCCAGACCGCGGCGGAACTGGGCCATTCCTTGGCAAAATAGGTCGCAAGCCCGGCGATGGTGTCCGCGACGCGCGGCAGCACGGGGTGACCGTCCCGGGCATAGTCGATCGCTGGCTGCAGCACCTCGCGCAGCTCCATGGTGCCGTGGTCTCGCAGCAGCATCATCCAGCCGTCAAAGGCACCGGGGACCACGGTTGACAGCAGTCCCGAGCCGGGGATCAGGCGCAGCCCTGCGTCCGTGTAATGCCCGATGTTGGCCGCGGCAGGCGCGACGCCTTGCGCGCAAAGCACCTCTGTCTGGCCCGATGTCTGGCCCGATGTCTGACCTGATTTCTGGCCCGCAGGCTGACTGGAGGACTGCCCTGAGGATTGGCCCGTAGCGGGACCAGAAACCCGACCACTGCCTGAGCGGGCTTGCTGAACCGACGCCGCCACGTGAAAGATCGCCGGCAGATCGCCAGCGGGACCATTCAAGTGTGGCTCGACCACTTGCAGGGTGAGGCCCGTGGCAACTGCCGCGTCAAAGGCGTTGCCGCCCTTCTCAAGAATGCCCATGCCGACGGCGGATGCGATCCAATGGGTCGAGGTGACAACCCCAAAGGTGCCGCGAATCTCTGGGCGTGTGGTGAAACGGGACATTTGGCCTCCGGGGCAAGCGCATGGGCGGGGCCTGCGCCTGGCGCGACCCGGTCTGGCAATGATAGGCGCGTCCGGTGAAAAGACAGAGCGGTTATTCGCAAGAACACGCGATACCATGTGGGGCGGCACCCGGGAACACGGCCATGGCCATCTTGCGCGCGGTCCTGCCAGTCGGGTTGGAAAAACGGGTTGGTGCACCGCAAGACGCACATCCGTTGCGCCAAGGATGCCCCTTGCGTGGCGTGGGATGTGGTCCTTTGGAACGGGTTTGCAGTCGGGCTACGATCTTCTTTGGCTTTGACGGATGTGCTAGGCGCAAAGGGCGAACATGGGGAGGGATAAGGTGACGTGGGATCGGTTTGGATGGCTTGCCATCTTCGTGGTGGTGATCTGGGGCATTGAAGCGGTCAACCTGCTCACCGGGCGGGCGCTCAATGGTTGGCTGGGCTTGCAACCGCGTGTCATCAGCGGTCTGGATGGGATCCTTTTCATGCCGGTGCTGCATGGTTCCGTCAGTCACGCGGTGTCCAACACTGTGCCGCTGGCGGTTCTGGGGGCCGTCCTTGCCGCAACGGCCCGCCCGCTGGTATTGCCCGCTTCGGTGATCATCGTACTGCTTGGCGGGCTTGGCGTCTGGATCTTCGGGCAAACGGCGATCCACGTGGGCGCCTCCGGTCTGATCTTTGGCTGGTTCGGCTTCCTCGTCGCCCGCGGCGTGGTCGAAAAACGCCCCGTGCCGCTGTTGGTGGCGGCTGGTGTCGTGCTCGTCTATGGCACGATGGTCTGGGGCGTACTGCCGGGGCAGCCAGGCGTGAGTTGGGAATCCCACTTGCTGGGCGCGCTGGCCGGTATCTGCGCTGCATTCCTCTTGCGCCGATCAGGCTGAGGTATTGGGCAGCGAGGCGAAATAGCGTTACAAAAGAAATTGGGGCCGAGAACCAGCCCCGCCTTGCGCAATGCCTTTGTGTTGCAGATCGAACACCTGCGGTGAGGTTACTTCATCTCGGTAGAGCGCTTGTTTTCGTGGATGTCACGCCCCGCTTGTGCTCGTTGATAATCGGCTTGTGACGCTTCGGATGTTTGCTCGTCGTCTTTGAGGGTCTGCTCAAAAGAATTTGAGAAATGGAACAGCGGGTCTTGTTCCCGAGTCCGCATGGTCGCTCCCTCTCAAGATATTGAGGACACATTTGCATGTGTACACAGAGGTTCGGACTCAAAGGCCATAGATGACGATTGCTGCGAGGGCGATTGCTGACAGGAAGACCTTCAGGCAGGCTACCGCGGATATCCAGCGTCACTGTCGGTCCTCAATCATCTAACGATTTGTTTTTCCCACTTGTCCTAGCGCCCTCTGCCCAAGACAATTTTGGAATGCTCAAGGCCTTGAAGCCCAACGATGAACCACCCCGGGCTGATCGCAGCGCAGGAACAGAATGTTTTCGCCGTACTGTGTCCATACTGTTCGCGAAAAATCGACCCGATTGCCGCCGGTCCGTAAGCGTTTGTTTTCGATGGGAAAATTTGGAGGCGAGTACCGGAATCGAACCGGTGTACACGGATTTGCAATCCGCTG
>JBELMB010000300.1:0-3871 GCA_042088665.1 Sagittula sp. | reverse complement strand
ATGCATTGGTCCGGGCGGGGCTCAAGGAGATCCTGTCAGGTTTGCGATTGCCCGTCGAGGTGGTGGGCGAGGCTGAAAACGGCATCGAGGCCATCGCCCTGACCAAATCGCTGCGCCCGAACCTGCTGCTGCTGGACGCGGGCATGCCCCTGTCGCGCGGCATGGAAGTCTACGGCGAAGTCCGGCGCTGGTCCCCGGACACGCGCATCGCGGTGGTCACGGGGTTCACCGCAGAGGCCAGCCTCGCGGAATGGATATCCGCCGGGGCGGACGGTGTCTTTCTGAAATCCTGCACCCCCGACGAGATGGGCCGCGGCTTTGCCATGGTCCTCGAGGGGGAGCCTTTCGTGGCGGACGCGGTTCTGTCGATCCTCGAGCGCGCAGAAGAGCGCGAAGCCCTGACCCTGCGCGAGCGTCAGGTGCTGCATCTGATAGCGCAGGGATGCGCCAATGCCGCCATCGCCGAACGGCTGTCGATCAGCCCAAAGACGGTGGACAACCACCGCACGCGCCTGATGGCGAAGCTGGGCGTGCATTCCACCGCCCAGCTTCTGGCCCTCGCACTGAAAGAGGGGCTTTTGGACCACGGTACGCAGTCCTGATCGGCTCAGCAGCCGCCGGAACTGTCGCGCACCGACCAGTTGCCTTTGTTGTCCAGCGCGACGTGATAGCCGCTTTTGCCGCCGAGGTTGGACCGGGACACGACCAGTTGGTCCATCAGCCCGGTCTTGAAGACTTTCACCGCCATGCGGCCGGACCCGACGTTCCAGGCCTTGCGGTTGCCGGCATTAATCTTGCCGCCGGCGCGGGCCACGATTTGTGCCGCATCGTCGTTGTTGTAGACATGCACGCGGACCGACACGCCAGAGCAGTTTTTCACCGTGATCGCAGGGCTTTCGGTCGGGGCAAGTGCGACCGCGGTCACAAGGGCGAGGCTGGTGGCGGAGAAGAGTTTGGTCAATGTCATCGTTCTGTTCCTTTGGGTTAAACTCGGTGTCGATCGTGACGCCGATGAGAGGATTTAGCCAAAGGGGCGCGGTTCAGGACATGAGGAAAACCCCTCATATGGTCGGCGCGGCAGGGGTCGGAGTTACGAGACTGCGCGCAGCGACACGCAGGGCACCGGAGTTGTGGACTCACCCAAAGGTGGACGGACAGCCGCAAAAAGCCCAGCCTCGCGCGCAGCGCCTGTCATGAGATCCTGACCGAAACCTGCAAGCGACCGGCACGCCGCAGACAGCTGGCGGTCACAGCTCTGCGCTGGGATCGATCAGGCCGGAACGCAGCGCATATGCAATCAGTTGCGCCACCGAATGCACGCCCAGCTTTTGCATCAGACTGGTCCTGTGGCGATCCACGGTCTTGGCGCTGATGCCAAGGATCTCGGCCATTTCCTTGTTGCTGCGCCCCGCCGCGATGAAGTTCAGCACTTGCCGTTCGCGGTCTGTGAGCGTGTCGCCGTCCCCCTCGGGCTGATCTTCCAGCAGTTTGGTCACATGGCCAGAGATCTGCCGCCCCCCGCGCAGGATCAGTGGCAGGGCCGCATAAAGCTCATCGTTTTCGGTGGCCTTGGAAAAGAGCCCCTCGACCCCGATCGAGATCAGCTCCGCCAGTTTGCCCACCGCCGAGATCCCCGTCAGGACGACGATCCGGGTCTCGGGCGACCAGCGGCGCGCCTCCAGCACGACCTCGACCCCGCCAGCCATGGGCATCTGCACGTCCAGCATCAGGAGATCGGGCCGGTGCTGGCGCAGCGCCGCGATGCATTCCAGCCCATTGGCAGCTTCGGCCAGAACCGAAAGACCTGCGGGCTCCACGAGACCCGGCGCAGACAACGCCGCACGCAGGCCGCTGCGGACAATCGCGTGGTCATCGGCAATGACGCAAGTGTAGGTTTTCAATCGGCGCTCCGCGGATCGGGATGCGCGCAATACGCCCGGCGCAGCCCCGGCTTGTCAAGTCCGGGATCCTTTGCTTGAGATCTGTGCCAAATCGGGCAAACTGCCCCAGCGTAGCGTCACCCTTTGGGAAGACGCGTGCCGCCCTTGAGGCCACGGCCATTCTGGGGTGTCATCCGCGCGACAAAGGCGACAGGGTCAACGACCAGCCCACGGAGGAAACCATGTTCATACGCAACGCCTGCAAGCCGTCATTTCATGCTCTGGCGTTGAGTCTGCTGGGAATTTGCGCTCTGGTCGCGCCGCAGCCCGCCACCGCCCAAAGCTATAGCGCAGGTGAGGTCAGCGCCTTTGGGCAGGCGGACCGCAACCGCGACGGCGTGCTGTCGCGCAGTGAATTCCCCACCTTTGTGCGCGCCATGGCGGCCACGGGCCAGTCCACCGCACGACAAATCCGCACCTTTGGCGCTTATGGTTTTGCCTTTGGCATAACGGATGCCAATGGCGACGGCGTCGTGACGCCCGCGGAATTGCGCAGTGCAGACAATGCCCATCGCTCTGGGCGAGGCCCCGCCAGCCAGTGATCGCCCGGCGCGGCGCGTCTGGGGTCAATCCCCCATTTTGCCCGCGGTGACTTGCCCCCGTCGGGGAAGGCAGCGCACATTGGGCACATGCTTTTCGCGATCCCCCTTCCATGGCGACGCCCCCTGACAGGTCTGTTGCGCCTGTTGGTCATGCTGGTCCTGCTGTGCGTTCCAGCGCAGGGGCTGGAGGTGCCCGGCGACCAGCCCAGCCTTGATCTGACCGATCAGCTGGTGTTCGCCCCCGGGACGTCGGAAACCCCACAAACCATGGCGGACAGGTTTTACGCCGGTGGCTTTGGATCCGGCCTTTCAGTCGACGCTTTCGAGGCAAACCACGCCCCGGAACGCTGGGCCGCCGTGGTGCTGGAAACCCGGCGCGACCAAAGCGGGCGGCTGTTGATCGAAGCGCCTCTCGCGAGCGAGGTGGACGTCTATCTCGTCCGCGGGACGCAGGTCGTGCATGTGCTGCAATTCTCCCTGTTCGACCCCTTTGATGCCGCAGAGCATGCGGGCCGCCGGCTGGCCAGCGCCGAGGTGACGCTGGAACCCGACGCCCCCCTTCTGGCGTTGGTGCACATCAAGTTCGGCCCGTTCGAGCGGTTTCGCATGGCGTTTGAACAGGCCGAGACGACGCTGGCAAAGGCGCAGGGGGACATGGCCTTGCAGGGCGCGTTCTACGCCTTTGGACTGGCTTGCCTGCTGGTTTTCGTGGCGCTTTTCGCCGCGCTCGAAGACTGGATCAGCCTGCTTTACGCGCTGCTCTTCCTGCTGGGGCTGATGCTCTTGGCCTTTATCGACGGTTGGCTCTTTCGGCTGGTCTATCCCGGCCATCCCGGTTGGCAGCAACCGGTGGGATTCGGGGTGCTGTTTGGCCTTGGGGCGGCGGGCTACGCCTTGGCGCGCCATGGCTTTGTGACCAGCGGCTGGCCCCGCGCCGCATGGATCAGCACCGCAGCCATCGGGCTTTGCGTCCTTGGGTATGGCGCGGCACTTTTGTCGCCCGGCCCTTTTGCGGCGGCGCTTGGCAACCTGTTGTTGGCAGGCATGGTGGTTGCGGTGCTCTGGGGCACCCGACTGTGGGAGCTGCGGCATGTGCCCGCGCAACCACTCAGCGCCGGGCTGTCCATCCTTGCCGGGCTGGGGATCGCCGCGCTGCTTGGCGCGCTGGCGGTTGGCGGCGCAGGCGTGCTGCCGGATGTGCCGACGGTGGGCAAGGTGCTTTACCTGATGCTGCTCTTCTCGACCCTGATCAAATTCACCGCGCAGGTGGTTGTCATCCGCCGCGAACACAGCCGCGCACAAGCCGCCGAAATGGCCGCACTGACCCGCGAAGCCGCCCTCGCCCGCGATCTCGCGGTCTCGGAACAAAGCTACAGCCGCGTGCGCGAC
>JBELMB010000081.1:0-21507 GCA_042088665.1 Sagittula sp. | reverse complement strand
CTATGCCAACGTAGACAATATTGGATCACAGCGGGTTTTGCATAAAACTGGACCAGATTTGCCTTTCCCAACAGCCCGGTTTTCTCAAGAACGCCAAGGCAATGCTGCTCTGCCTCGCGTCCGGACAAACCAGCGGCCTGCGTTGCCGCGACCATGGCGTTTTCGAACACGGTCATGCCTGCAAAAGGCTGCGGCACCTGAAAACTGCGCGCAATCCCAGAGCGACAGCGCCGCGCTGCCGAGTGTTTCGTCACATCGCCGCCTTGAAACCGAATGCTCCCTGAATCCGGGCTAAGTGTCCCGGTGATCAGGTTGAACATTGTCGTCTTGCCGGCGCCGTTCGGGCCGATGATCCCCAAGGCTTGTCCATCCTTCAGGACATAGCTCAAGTCATCGGCAACCGTGACCGCGCCAAAGGCCTTGGACAGCCCGTCGAGTTCAAGGATCGGAGGCATGGTGTCTTTCGTCAACAGGCAGACCGCGCCAAACTGTGGTCTGGCGCGGTCTCGCAGCTTCAGATCAGCTTGAGGTCGCCGGTTTGCGGGATGTCCGGGTGGGCCGAATTGGCGACGATCTTGAGATCGAAGGTGTCGCCCTCTTTCTGCCACTGACCGCCAACAAGCGGGGTTTTGGACACGTTCTTGACCGGACCGTTGGACCAATCGACCGTGCCGACAATGGTGTCCAGCTTGGTCGCCGCGATGGCGGCTGTGATGGCTTCGTAATCCTCCAGATCTTCTGCCCGCTTGATCACATCTGCGGCGACTTCGAACAGCGCATGCTTGAAGCCGATCGGCTGGGTCCAGGGACGCCCCGTCGATGCGGTATAGCCATCAGACAGCTCTTTGGCAGAGGCGCCCGTCAGCGAGGAGTTGAACGGGTGGTTCGGGGACCACCACACCTCGGAGGTCAGACCGTCTGCCCGATCGCCGTAGCTGTCGATCACCGAGGGGAACAGCAATGCCTTGCCGACCGTCACGACCTTGGGGTTGAAGCCCTGCTGTGCAGCCTGCGCCCAGAAGGTGCCAAAATCCGGCGGGATCATCACCCCGGTGACGATTTCGCAATTCGCCTCGCGGAAGGCGGCAATCTGGTTCGAGAAATCGTCAGACAGCGGCTGGTAGCGGCCCGTATCGATCAGGGTGTACCCATTGGCCGCCAAGGGTGTTGGCAGGCCAAGCTCCGGGTGGCCCCAGGCGTTGCCATCGGCGTCGTTGGGGAACAATCCGCCCACGTTCTTTTCCACACCGCTTTGGCCCCAGATGTCGAGGAACACGCCGATGACGTCCTCAAGTCCCCAGAAAAAGTGATAGGTGCTTTGGAAGCCTTCGGCGGGATTGCCGTTGCGGCCAAAGAAATAGGGCTGCCAGGGGGCATCGGTCGTGATGCAGGGCACTTCGTTGATTTCAGCCTGATCCGCGACCGGGTTGGTCGTGTCAGGTGTCGCGGCCGCCATGATGATGTCGACCTCGTCGCCGAGGATCAGTTCGGCGGCCACTTCGGCGGCGCGGTTCGGGTTGGATTGGCTGTCGCGGGTGATGATCTCGACGCCCCAGCTGGATCCATTGTTCTCCAGCCCGCCCGCAAATGTCTGACGAATGCCTTCGAGGATATAGTCATCCGCCTCTGCGAAACCGGCCAGGGGGCCCGTCTTGGGGCTGACAAAGCCGACTTTCAGCGTCTTGTTCTGGGCATAGGCCCGGGTGCCGCGCAATATCGCAGGGGCCGCAACCGCCGCGGCGGTGGCTGTCAGAAATCCACGCCGGGTGGGCTGTGCAAGTCTTGTCCGTTTCATGATGGTCTCCTCCCGAGTTGGCCGCGTTGGGCCATATTTGTCTATGTTTGGGGCACGGTAGCGCAGTTCGCTGAAAGTGAAAGGTTGAAAGTTTCAACCGGTTACACCTGATCCCGTGATTGCGCGCCCCGTGCCTTTGCGAAATCCCGAGGTCCACCGAACACGCGCTTGCGAAACCCTCGTGCCCCCTTTGCGAAGGTTTTGGGCCTTAACGTGCGAGAATTGCTGTCAAAACGCGGCGCAATTCATCAGTCGGGGTTTCGACCAAGGTCGCTGAGCGCCAGCAGACATGGTGGTCCGGGCGGACAATGATGCAGCCTGTATCTGACACCTCTCGGCTGCGTGCCCAGTCCCCGGTGTGGTCGACATAGCTCTGGCGTGGCCCGATGACATGACAGGCGATGTCGATGCCCATCTCTGCGCCGACGGTTGCTGCGGCGTCGACCCAGGCTTCGCCGCCCAAACCTGTCAGGAGGGTGAACTTGCCATGTCCGGTCAGATCCAACGTCGAATGCTTGCCGCCCTTGGCGTCAAACAGCCAGGAATGCGGGATCCGTGCGCCGGGCCATGTGGTCGGCTGGTAGTGCAATTCGGCATCAAGGGCAAAGTCGGGCTCCGATTGCCCGTCAGTCACCACGGCGTCGGACCGATACCTCTGGTTCATCTCAACCCCGTGGGCGTCGAATTCATATTTCTTGAACGCGACGGCGGCATTGAGCGCCGCGCGCTGGGCCGCGGCCTCGGGACCTGTGCCGCAGCGCGCATCCATGTTGGCCTTGATGGTTTCGAAATCGTTTCCGCCGGTCATGCCCAATGCCTCAAAGATCGGGCCGAATTCCTGAATGGATTGGTTGGCGCGTGTCACGATCTGTTTGGCGATCGGTTGGCGTTCCGTGTTGAAGCTGTCCAGCAAGCCGGGACCGGCCTCGCCCTTCAGGACCGCAGCCAGTTTCCAGCACAGGTTGAACGCGTCCTGAATGGACGTGTTCGACCCAAGGCCATTCGACGGCGGGTGGCGGTGCGCGGCATCGCCCATGATGTGCACGCGCCCGCTGGACATCTGTTCGGCATAGGCATCGTTCACTGTCCATGTGTTCGCATTGAGAAGCTCGATCTCAAGCGCGGGGTCGCCAACCAACTGCCGGGCCACATCCGTCGCCATCTGCTGATCGACAACCGGTGCCGGTTCGTTGATGTCATAACCCCAGACGATCAGCCATTCGTTCCAGGGACGGATCATCCGGACAAGGCCCATCCCGATCCCGCCAACATCCGCGCCGGGCTGCATCACCCAATACAGAACAGAAGGACGGTGCGCGACGTATTTGCTCAAGTCGGCGCGGAACAGAATGTTCATCGACCCGCCAACACCCATCTTGCCCGCGATTGGCAGGTTTTCCTGCTCTGCCACACGAGAGTTGCCACCATCGGCCCCGATCAGGTATTTGGATCGGATGGTGAATTCCGCGCCGGTCAGACGGTCCAGACAGGTGGTCGTGACCCCGTCTGCATCCTGGACATGGCTCAGGTATTCCGTGCTCATGCGCGCCTGTGTGCCTCGGCTGCAGGCGGTCTTGAACAACAGCGGTTCCATGAATGTCTGGGGCAGGTCATTCATGAACGTCGGGCTGCTCATCAGGTGTTCGGCCTTTGACAGCGGGTGGGTCCCCCAACTGTTCATGCGCCCGATTTCTTCGCCAGCAAGGCTTTCGCAAAAGACGTTTTCGCCCATCAGGTCTTGTTCTGTGGCGAACAGATAAGCCTCTGCTTCCACATCCTGGCCGAGGTCGCGCAGGACCTCCATGGTCCTTTGGTTCGTGATATGCGCGCGCGGCGTATTGGCCAACCAGCGGTAGCGGTTGATGACCATGTTTTCGATGCCATAGCTGGACAGAAGCGCGCCGCTGGCTGACCCGGCAGGCCCTGTGCCGATGATGAGAACGTCTGTGGTGATTTCAGCCATAACAGCCCCTTCGCATGCGATTTGGACGCTGGCGCCGAGCCGCTCCAAGCGGGTCGTCAAGGTGCCAGACGCCGTCGTGTCCACCCCCATCAGGAGCAGATTCCCGGGCCAACATAGATCGAATTTTCCCAAAGTTGATCAGATTTCATGCAGATCATGGCGCATGTTGTCAGGATGAGTGATCCCTTGGTTCGGGCCCATTGAAGTTTTCAGCAGTCTGGCGACCCGTGCAGCCTGCGCGATTGCAGACAGAAAGACCTTGGGGCACCTGTCCTATCGGGGTGCCACGCGTCACCAATCCTTGAGCCTGCCGGACGTGATCTCGTATCGCTGCCCGGCAGTGCAGAGCAATGTCACGAGAGGGGCGGTTGCGTCGTCTCTATCGGTGCTTCGCCACTGCCCGGCAGGGCATCCCACAGGTGATGTCCCGAGACGGATCATGATCGTTATTTCTTGCAGCGGTGACTCACGCAACCCGGAGGATATCAATGGGTCCTGATCCTCTTTTGATGGCCGGGTGCGGCAGATGACACGACCGCCTCACCGCAAATGATAGCGCGCGGCAGAGCCTTGAGCTGTCAAGAAGCAACCGGGCTCACGGCACAACGACGTATCGCGACCGGGCCAAGCTGCCAACATCGGGGCATGGGTCGCCACAGGGGAACAAGATGACGAAACCCGCAGACGCGTCGTCCACATCAGGCAAACACGCTCACCGCGAAGAGCATGTTCAGCTCCTTGTCGTTGGCGCTGGGCCAAGCCGGGCTCGACAGTTTCGATCAGGGGGTCAGAATTGTCACATGCCAAGGTTTCCGCGCCGCATGGCTGGACAGCCAGCAGGTCTGCGATTTGGTGCCGCTTGCGAGCGACAACAACATTGGGGGCGTGTACCTGAAAGCGGCGGCCATGCGAACCTGCTGCGCACCGCAGAAGCATGTGCATGGGCCATCGAAGACCTCCGTGGGCGGATCTTGCAGCATAGGACCGTCACAAGGTTCGAGCGCAGTTCTGGCGGGGTGTCCGGCGTCGTCACTGATCGCGGAACGTTCGGATGTGACAGTGTGGTCATGGCGTGCGGGCCGCAGACTGCGATGCTGTCTGGTTGGCTCGGGGCCTCGGTCCCGACGGTCAACGCGAGGGCCGAGATGATCGTCGCCGAACCCCTAGAACTGATGCCCTTCGGTGGGGTCGACGACAACGGACTTTACTGTCGGCAAGCCCTGCGGGGAAACCTTGCTTATGGAGGCGGACCGCATGACCGGCTGGCCGATGGCGCGCAGGGGGAGGCCCGCGACGGCTAATAGACCCGTATGTCCATTGGCGCAGCGCGCGCGCCAACGGACCTAGGCGGCAGCTCGCGCCAAAGCCTGATCCAGATCGTTGATCAGATCAGCGGCATCCTCGATCCCGATGGAGAGGCGCAACAGGCGCGGATGCACCGGAAACCCCTCACCCGAGACGGTTTTGCGATGCTCGATCAGGCTTTCCACCCCGCCGAGCGAGGTCGCGGGATAGAACAGTTCGCAATACCGGGCGGTATCAACGGCTGTCTGCTCGGTGCCGGTCACGATGATCGACATCATGCCGCCATACATGCCGTCCGTCTGGCGCTTTGCGATCTCGTGATCGGGGTGCGACGGCAGGCCGGGATACATGACCTGATCCACCTTTGGATGCGTCTCGAGATAGGTCGCAATCTTAAGCGCATTCTCGGTGGCCCGCTCATAGCGCAGCATCAGCGTCCGCATGCCACGGATTAGCAGCCAGGCATCCCAGGTGTTCAGCACCGTGCCTTGCATTTTGCGCACATGAGCGATCTCGTCCCAATACGCGCCCGTGTCCCTTACCGACAACACACCGGCGGTCACGTCCGAATGCCCGTTCAGGTATTTGGTGGCGGAATGGAACGAGATATCAGCCCCCAGATCCAACGCCCGCGTGGCGCAGGGCGGGGTGCCTGTGCCGTCAACAAACAGCTTGGCCCCGGCCGTATGGGCAATCTCGGCCGCCGCCGCGATATCCGTCACATCCCAGTTGGGGTTGTTGGGGCTTTCGACCCAGACAAGCGCCGTCTTGCCGGGCAGCACCCTGGCTGCCATGTCCTCCAGATTGCCCGCGGTGTAATAGCTGACCTCCAGCCGATCCTTGGCCGCAAAACTCTGAAACTGATCCAGCACACCGTGGTACATGACCTCGGGCACGACGACATGCGCATGGGCGGCCAATTGTTCCATTACGGCTGTGGCCGCCGACATGCCGGACGCAAACAGGAGCGAGTCCGCCGCCCCTTCGAGATCGGCAATGATTGCCTCGGCCTGTTCGGTGGTCTGGTTGCTGTCGCGCCGGTAGATATAGGGTTTTCGGACGTCGTAATTGGCGTCCCTTGCATAGGTGGCGGAGGGTTGCAGCGGTGGCACAATCGCCCCGGTTTCACCGTCCAGAAACCTCAACGCCTGCGCCAGTTTTGTGGCGGGGGACAGGTCCTTGTTGCTGCGATGTGCCATTTGTAGTCCTTGTGTAAAATCACCCGGGCGCCTTGCAGCGCGCAACTGCCGCGAAGGGGCCATGGCCCTTTGCTGCGCTAGTCCGCGAGGAAACAGGCGACCTTATGGCCATCTGCGTCGGACTTCAGCGGCGGCGGCGCGTCGTGGCAACGGTCTTGTGCAATCGGACACCGCGAGGCAAAGCGGCAGCCTTTGGGCAGGTTGATCGGGCTGGGCGGATCCCCTTGCAGACGCGTGCGGGTGCGGCGGTCCCGCTTGTTGCCATGCACAGATGGCACCGCACTCAGCAGCGCCTTTGTGTAGGGGTGGCGTGGATTGGTGAACAGGCTCACGCGGTCGGCAAGCTCGACGATCTGGCCCAGATACATCACCGCAATGGTATCGCAGATATGCTGCACCACACCCAGATCGTGCGAGATGAACAGATAGGTCAGCCCAAGGTCTTTTTGCAGATCCGTCATCAGGTTGAGGATCTGCGCCTGAATCGCCACGTCCAATGCCGAGACCGGTTCGTCACAGACGATCAACTCGGGCCGCGTCGACAGCGCGCGCGCCAACCCGAGGCGCTGGCGCTGGCCGCCTGAAAACTGGTGCGGGAACAGGGCCTGTTGTTCGGGGCGCAGCCCGACCTGCCGAAACAGATCCGCGACCTTGGCGTCGCGTTCCTGCGGCGTGCCGATCTTCATCAGGTCCAGCGGCTCCCTGACGATCACACCGGCCCGCTTGCGCGGATCCAACGAAGAATAGGGATCCTGAAAGATGATCTGAAACCGCGATCGCGCCGCGCGCAGCGCCTCGCCGCTCAGGTCGCTGAGCGCTGTGTCGCGCAACGTGACCTTGCCGTCCGTTATGTGCACCAGCCGCATGATCGCCAGCGCGGTTGTCGATTTGCCGGATCCGCTTTCGCCGACAATGCCAAAGGTCGTGCCCGCAGGCACATCAAAGCTGACCCCGTCAACCGCGTGAACCGTTTTGCTCTTCCCGCCAAGGAGGCCTTTTTTCCCGCCGAAATGGACCTTCAGCCCATCGACCTTCAGGGCCGTGTCCTGTGCGCTCATCCCGCCAACTCCTGGTCGGCAGCCCAGCACGCGGCAAGATGGTCGTCTTGCGTGGCGCTCAGGTATGGCTTGTCTGTCTTGCACTTTGCCATGGCCACATTGCAGCGCGGGGCAAAGGCGCAGCCGTTGCCCAGATCGGTCAACGCGGGCACCACGCCGGGTATTTCCATCAAACGCGCGCGCGTGGGTTCGGGGGTGTGAGACAGATGCGGCACGCAGGCAATCAGACCCTTGGTATAGGGATGATCGGGATGCGTGAGGACCGTATCCACCTTGCCCATCTCGACGACGCGGCCCGCATACATGACCGCAACCGTATCTGCGAGTTCGGCAATTGCGCCCATGTCATGCGTGATCATGACGATTGCCGTGCCCGTCTCGTCCTGCAGGCTCTGCAACAGATCGAAGATCTGCGCCTGCACCGTGGTGTCCAGCGCCGTTGTCGGCTCATCCGCGATCAGCACGCGGGGGCGGCAGGCCAGCGCCATGGCAATCATCACCCGTTGCCGCATCCCGCCGGACAGTTGGTGCGGATAGGCATTGGCCCGCGTCTCGGCCTCCGGGATTTCGACGGATTTCAGCATGTCCACGGCGCGCGCATGGGCCGCCTTGGCGGATGCGCCCTCGTGCAGTCGGACGCTTTCCGCGATTTGTTCACCAACCGTAAACACCGGGTTGAGCGAGGTCATCGGCTCCTGAAAGATCATCCCGATCTCTTTGCCGCGGATCTTGCGCAAGCTGTCGATGTCCATGCCGACCATTTCGCGGCCCGCCAGTTTGATCGAGCCCGACGTGATCTGCCCCGGTGGGCTGGGCACCAAACCCATGATCGACAGGGCCGTCATGGATTTGCCGCACCCCGACTCGCCGACAATCCCGAGGATCTTGCTTTCCTCGACCTCGAGCGAGACATGATCCAGTACCCGTGCGTTGCCCGCGCGGGTCTTGAAATCGACAACAAGGTCCGTGACCTGCAGCAAGGGATCCGCCATCAGCGCTGCCTCAGTTTCGGGTTCAGGGCGTCGTTCAGACCATCCCCCACGAGCGAAATGGCCAGCACGGTGAGAAAGATCGCGAAACCGGGGATCGCGACGGCAAAACCTGCATCCAGAATATAGGGCCGGTTCGAGCCGATGACCTGCCCCCAACTCATGACGTTGGGATCCGACAGGCCCAGAAAGCTCAGCGCGGCCTCGAACAGGATCGCGGAGCCGACCATGAGGTTGGCCTGCACCACAATGGGCGGAAGGGCGTTGGGCAGGATCACCTTGAAGATCAGATAGAGATCCTTGGCAGAGCCCGACCGTGCCGCGGCCACATATTCCATCTCGCGGATGCGCAGAAATTCAGAGCGGGTCACGCGCGCCACCGCCGTCCAACTGACAACGCCAATGGCCAGTGTCACGGTCAGCAGCGAGGCGCCGAACAGAGCGACGATGACCATCGAAAACAGCAAGGTCGGCAGCACCTGAAAAAACTCCGTGAAACGCATCAGCACTTCTTCGATCACGCCGCCGTAGTAGCCCGCGAATGCGCCAACCGAGACGCCGATGATCAAGGACACCAGCGCCGCCGCAAGCCCGATGGCCATGGACACCTGACCCCCCGTCATCATCGCGGCCATGATGTCACGGCCAAGGTAATCCGTGCCCAAGGCAAAGCCTTCCTGCATCGGATAGGTGAAGGGGGCCCAGACCATTTCAAAGGGGTCGACCGGGTGCAGCAGCGGCCCGACAAAGACAAAAAGGATGATCGCGATCAACAGGATCAGCCCCGCCACGGCGGCATAGTTGCGAAAGAACATCACGACCATTTCGCGCCACGGGCTCGTGACCTTGATCGGTTCCAGATCGTCGGCTGAAGTTTCAGTCATATCAGGGTCCTAGCCGGTGCGAATGCGTGGATCGATCAGGCGCAGGACCAGATCGGTGATGATGTTCACGACAATCACCACAAGCGATGAAAAGAACAGGATGCCCATGATCGTGGGCGTGTCGCGCGCAAGGATCGATTGCAGCGCAAGGGTGCCAAGTCCCGGCCAGCTAAAGACCGCCTCGACCACCACAGCGCCCGAAATCACCGCTGAGAACTGCAGACCCGCAACCGTCACAAGGGGGCCAAGGGAGTTCTTGAGCGCGTGTTTGTAGAACACCTTGTTTTCGGCCAGTCCCTTGGCGCGCGCGGTGCGGATGTAATCGCTGCCAAGCACTTCTTGCATAGAGGCCCGCGTCAGCCGGGAATACAGCGCAAGATAGATCGAGGCCAGGGTCACCATCGGCAACACGAGGTGATAGGCGATGTTGATCCATTGCGTGTACCAAGCCGCCTCCAGCAGGGATGCGCTCATCATGCCGCCCACGGGGAAGACAGGCCAGACCGACACGAAGAGGATGATCAACAGGATGCCTGTCCAGAAGACAGGTGCGGCAAAGCCGAACAGCGACAGGAAGGTCACGATGAGGTTGACCAGACTGTTCGGCTTGCTCGCGGCCATCACGCCCAGCAGCATGCCGAGGGCAATGGCGAGGATCTGCGAGGAAAACACCAGCAATAGCGTGGCGGGAAGGCGCTCAAGGATCAGTTCGGTCACGGGGGCGTTGTAGAAATACGAATACCCGAGGTCGAGCATCGCAACCGATTGCAGATACCGCCACAGCTGCACGACAAAGGGCTGATCCAGCCCATAGCGCTGGCGGATCTCGGCCAGAATGCTGGCGTCGGCCCCGCCCATGTCGCCGGCAATTGAATCGGCCACATCGCCCGGCGCGATGGTGATCAAGGTAAAGTTCAGCACGACAACCGCGACCAGCAAAACAAGGCCGTAGCCAATGCGTTTTGCGAGGATTTTGCCAAAGCCCATCAAGGCGTTCCAAGTGTCAGAGGAAAAAGACAGGCCCGGACCGAAAGACCGGTCCGGGCGCACAGGTCCGGAGAGACCTTACTTCAGATAAACACGGTCCAGTGGGCTGGATGTGCCCCAAACGCTGACCGGCGCATTGCCGACGCTGTTCGAAGACACCGTGTTGTAAGGCGACGCCCACAGCGGATACAGCGGCAGTTCCGCGGCGACGATCTGCTGGAACTCGGCATAAAGCGCCTTGCGCTCGGCCGGGTCGTTGGTGGCGCCAGCGGCCTCCATCAGTTCATCCACACGTGCGTTGGAATACTGCTGCGTGTTGGACCAGATGACACCTTCCTTGATGTTGTCAGAGCTATAGGTCCGGTGCACGCCGATCACCGGATCACCCCAGTTGAACACGTTGTCCATGGTCATGTCGAAATCCCATGTCGAGATCCGCTTGGCCCATGTGGGGAAGTCCGCCGAAGAGCGCACAGCCACATCGATGCCGATCTTTTTCAGCTGTGGCTTCATGTATTCCGCGTATGGCTTCATGCCCGGCCAGCCGTAGTCCACCGTCAGCGTGAACCGCATGCCGTCATCGCCGGGCGCATAGCCCGCCTCGTCCAGCAGCGCGTTCGCCTTGTCGAGATCAAGATCGTAGGCTTCGACACTGTCGTCATAGAACGGGCTGCCGGGGTGGATGCCCGTCAGCGCCGCCGGAGCGGTGCCAAGCTGCAACGCCTTGAGGATGAACTCGCGATCGACGGCATAGGCAATCGCCTGACGCACCTTGGGATCGCCGGTGATCTCGCCCTTGGTGTTGAACGCCAGCCAGTTCACCGGACCGATGGCGGCATAGCCATCAGAATTGACCGTCAGACCATCGTTCTTTTTCAGGCGCACGATGTTGCGTGGGTTGGACTCAAAGCCCGACATCTGCAATTCACCACTTTCCAGCGCGATCGCACGCGTGGATTCGTCGGGAAGGATGCGCATGACGATGCGGTCCAGATAGGGCAGACCTTCGATAAAGTAGTCCTCGTAGCGCTCGAGGATCACATGCTCGCCGCGCTTGAATTCGACCAGCTTGAACGGGCCAGAGCCGACAACGCCTTCGGAGTTGGCGGGATGCGACTTGGGGTCCTGACCGTCGCCATAGACGTGCTTGGGGATGATCGACAAAAGCTGCGAGGACATCGCCAGCAGCAGGGCAGGGTGCGGCTTTGACAGTTTCAGGATCGCGGTGCTGGCATCGGGTGTTTCCACCGAGGTCACGGGCGCGAACATCGATTTGAACGGGTGGTTTGCTTTCACCGTGTCGATGGAAAACGCCACGTCTTCGGATGTGATCGGTGCGCCGTCGTGGAACGTCGCCCCTTTCACAAGGTTGACCGTCACGGACAGCCCGTCTTCGGACACCTCCCAGGATTCAGCGAGGTAGGGCTGCGGCTCCCAGCCTTCGTCATAACGCAACAGCGACGCAAAAAGCTGCGTGCCGGGCTGGCCGGTCGCTGTGCCGGATTGCACAGCGGGGTTCAGGTGGCGCGGGTTTTGCTGCAGTGCCATCGTCAGCGTGCCGCCTTGCTTGGGGTCTTCAGCCCAAGATGACGTCGCCAACAGCGCAGCCGTCGCTGCCGTAGCGGCAAGTGTTCTGATTATTCTTCGCACAGTTTGGTCTCCCTATCGTTTCGACGTATTTTTTCATGCCTTGACGCATGTTACCCATAGGCATTGGGACTCATCATATCTGTTTTGGCAAGGGATTTGGCGACGTGCTCTTCCAGGACGAAGGTGTGTCAGCCTACGTTGACGCGCGATTGGGCGTCGACACCGAGTGCGAAACCCCGGCAAGGACAGGTGATCCAGATCCGAGCGGGCCATAAGCGAACGCAGATGAACAAAGTCTGAATAGCCGGGAAGATCATCGCCAAGAACCCGGCCAACCCTGTTGCGGCTCATGCGGTCGTCAGGGATGCGCTGGTTCTGGGCACCGGCGCCCTGGAAGACCTGACGGGCTGGAGGGCGGCATGTGCAGCCCCAACTTCGGGGCGGTTTCTGACGAAGGTTTCTGGCCATGGTGGCCGCAGATGACCGTCGGCAGGATTTTTTTGTAGCCAATGGCGGCCTGAACCAGGAGGGCGTATGGCCCATCAGTTTGGTTCGAATCCTCGCCCGACAGAGGCCATCGTCCTCTGCGATGAGCGACTCTTTATCATGGGCAACACCGAGGCTGAAGCGCACTTCTGGGTTGAAAACCAAAGGGGTGAACTTGAAGCACTCCCCGTCGCCCGTGCGCTGGATACCCGTTACCGCTTCCGGCTCACTTGGCGCAGGGGCCAGTTTTCGGCCCCACCCGTATAACCCTCGAAAATAACGAAAAGAACCGGCTACAGCCGGATCGGGAGAACACTTTCGCAGGCTCGGTGGCGGAGGGAAGGGGACCGGGATCGAACCTTCTTTTGTGGATGCGGCTCGGTTTGCAAGGAGTTTCCGATCGTCGGGACATTTGATCGAGTGCGTACTTTTGTCCACTGCCCGGTAGGCGATTGTGAAGCAATCTGCCGATAGGGAGGCCTGTTCATGCGGCTGACATGGCGCCGCTGGCCGGGATGGTGATGCGCGGACCGGGGCCACATCTCCAACAGCGAGCTCGAGGCTCGGAGAAGGTTTCTGGTTTGCCCGACCCGGATCATGTCGATCATGTGCTCATGCGGATCATGCCTTCCTCACAACTCGGTGATCCCGATGTCTGCCCACCGCCCCTTCAGGAGCCGATCAGCACCGGGCCACGATAGTCCTCGTCCCGCGCCAGCATCGCCCAGATGCCCCGCGACATCTTGTTCGCCAGTGCGACCGCCACGACCGGGATCGGCTTGCGCTCCAGCTTCCGGGCCAGCCATGAACCCTTCGGCGAGCCTCGCCGTGTTCAGGCATGTCCGTGTCGGGGTCCTCGACCACCTTTGCCAGGCGCGGCACGAACCCGATGCCCGCAGGCGCGACATGGCCGAACTCGTAGAGATGCGAGCGCAGCGCGTTCACGGTTTCGGCGCGCTGTTTCACGAGCTGCTCCCGCGTCCGGAACGCGATGGCCCGGGCCTGCTGGTCCGCGGTCTTCGGCTCCACGAACCGCATGGTCGGCCGAAGCGCTGCCTCGACAATGGCCTCGGCGAGGGCGGCATCGTTCTTCTGGCGCTTGATGAACGGCTTGACGTAGTGCGGCGCGATCAGCCGGACATCATGTCCGTGCCGCGACATCTCCCGCGCCCAGTGATGGGCACTCGCGCAGGCCTCAATCGCCACGCGGCATAGCGGCTGCTGCGCCATGAACCGGGCGAATTGCGGTCGTGATAGCTTCTTCCGGAACAGCACGGACCCGTCCGCCGCCGCGCCATGCACCTGGACACGTTCTTTGCCAGATCGACGCCGATGATGCTAACGTCTCCCATCGATGCCCTCTCTTTCAGCTTGTGCTTCGACACCACGAGTATGGCACATCGCGATGCCGTCAGGGTGAGAGCGGCATCCACCCCATCTCTGCTCTCGAAGCACTGGTGATTAGAGATCAAGGGTCGTAAGGCAGGTTGCGTCTTTTCATGCACTTCATTCAAAGCGCTGGCTTCGGCTCAGCGCGAACAAAGTAACAACTCGTGCGCCACAGCCTCATCTTCGACGTCTTGCAGCGTGAACAGCACCTACCGGTAAGACATCTTTTCGTCGCTGCCTGATATCCGATGCTCACTCCCATGATCGCACCTGTTTCGTGCTGAAGCGCCTTTCAAAGATTGCCTGACCCCCACCGCATCTTTTCACCCTAAAAGGCGACACTGTCGCCGCCTTTAAGTGAAAGCAAGGCGCGCGCATCGTCCGGGGTGGCAATCTCAAGGCCCAAGCCTTCGATGATCTGGCGGACTTTCTTGACCTGTACCGCGTTGGACGTCGCCAACTCGCCGCGCCCGGCCCAAATGCTGTCTTCCAAGCCGACCCGCACATTTCCTCCCAATGCCGCGGCTTGCGCCGCAATCCGGAACTGGTTGGCGCCGGCACCAAGAACCGACCACCGGTAGTCTGCACCAAACAACCTGTCGGCTGTGCGTTTCATATGCTGAACGTCCTCGGGGTGCGAACCAATTCCACCCAAGAGTCCGAAAACCGACTGCACGAAAAACGGGGCCTTCACCAGGCCGCGATCCGCAAAATGGGCAAGGTTGTAGAGATGCGAGATGTCGTAACACTCAAACTCGAACCGCGTTCCATTTCCGTAGCAGGTTTGAAGGACGTATTCGATGTCCTTGAAGGAATTTCTGAAAACAAGGTCCTTCGAGCCTTCGAGATGATCCCGTTCCCAATCGTGCTTGAATTCCTTGAACCGATTCAGCATCGGATAGAGACCAAAGTTCATGGAGCCCATGTTGAGCGATGCAACCTCGGGCTGGTAAATTGCCGCCGGGGCAACGCGTTCTTCGACGGTCATATACGGGCTGCCGCCAGTGGTGATGTTCAAAACGGCGTTTGTGCTTTGCTTGATCCGGGGCAGAAACGGCGCAAAGCCTTCGGGGCTTTGGTCAGGGCGTCCGGTTTCGGGATCGCGTGCATGGAGATGCAGAATGGCGGCGCCCGCCTCGGCAGCCGCGATGGCCTCAGCGGTGATCTCTTCGGGCGTGATCGGCAGGTGCGGCGTCATCGACGGCGTGTGAATGGCGCCCGTGATCGCGCAGGTGATAATGACCTTTCCGTTCTGGGCTGTTCGATCTGTCATGGCTGCACTTTCGTCGTTTCAAAGGGTTTCAACATTGCCGTCCACGGCCAGGGATTGGCCGGAGAGGTTTGAACCTGCGTCAGAGAGCAGAAAGGCGGCCGTTGCAGCAACGTCTTTGGCGCTCACCATTCGACGCAGTGAGACCGAGCCCAGATAGCGTGCGCGCATGTCCTCGACACTCAGCCCTTCCGCCTTTGCCTTGTTGGCAATCACGCTTTCGATACGTGGCCCGGCGACAAACCCCGGCAAGATCGCATTGACGCGGATGTTGTCTGGTCCAAGCTCTTTCGCGAGGCTTTGTGTCAAACCGATAACCCCGAATTTCGCTGCGGAATAAGGGCTGCGAAAGGCGTAGCCGTGTTTGCCTGCCGCGGACGACATGTTGACAAGCGCGCCGCCGCCTGCGGCCCGGATGTGTGGCACGGCCGCCTGTGCGCACAGAAATTGCCCGGTCAGGCAGACGTCGATGCACCGACGCCAATCTGCAGCCGATATCTCTTCGATCCCCGCTGTCGGACCCGCTATGCCCGCGTTGTTGATCAACGCATCCAGACCGCCCAGGTAGTCAACCGCTTGGGCGAAAGCATCGGTGACGGCTGCTTCGTTCGTGACATCGGCCTCGATCGCCAAGCTTCCTGGCATGGCGGATTGTGCGTCAGCCAGAGCCTCAGGCACAACATCGCACAATGCGATGCGCGCGCCCAAGCCGTGGAGCAATTGCGCGATTTCTCGTCCAATTCCGCTGGCCCCTGCGGTCACGAATACACGCTTGCCTTCCAGTCCTGGCAAGGCAAGACCGGTGATAGCTGAAGTAAGATCTGTCATAGTCTCAGTTCCCAAACACCGCACCCGGCATCCAGAGTACAAGTTGCGGCCAAAGAATGAGCAGAGCAAGCCCTGTTAACTGGAGGCCAACGAACGGAATGATGCCGCGATAAATCATGCGGATCGTGATCTCCGGCGGTGCCACGCCCTTTATGTAGAACAAGGAATACCCAAACGGCGGTGTCAGAAAGCTGGTCTGCAGGTTGACGGCAACGAGCATGGCAAACCACAAAAGCTGCTGCTGCGTGCTCAGGCCCAGTCCGAAATCGAGCGCTGCAACGATGGGGGCAAAGAGGGGCAAGACGATAAAGCTGATCTCGACCCATTCGAGAAAGAAACCGAGAACGAAAATGATCAACAGCAGGACACCCAGCGTGCCATAGGCGCTCATATCCAGCGAGAAGATCGCGTCCTTGATCATCCGGTCGCCCTTTAGCCCTTTGAACACCATTCCAAAGATCGTGGCGCCGACAAGCACCGTCAGGATCATTGCAGACGTGGACCCTGTTTCACGGACACAGGATGACAGTGTTTTCCGCGTCAGCTTTTTGTTGAAGGCGGCCAGAAGCATTGCGCAAATAGCACCGAGACCCGCAGCCTCTGTTGGAGTTGCCGTGCCTGTGGCAATAGAGCCGAGCACGGTCAGGATCAGTAAAAGCGGTGCCATCAAATCGCGGATCAGCGCGACCACGACACCACCTTCGGGTGGGTTTCCTTTCGGAACGGGGGCGTCGGTGGGCCGGGTGATCGCGACGAAAATGATGTAGCCGATATACAGCCCGCCCAGCAGGAAGCCGGGAATAATCGCGCCGAGGAACAACTCCCCCACAGAGATTTGCAGAATATCGCCCACGAGAACCAGCATGATTGAGGGGGGAATGAGAATACCCAACGTGCCGGATGCAGCGATCGTGCCGACGGCAAGCTCTGGTTTGTATTTCTCCCGCAGCATGATCGGCAAAGCCAGAACACTGAGCATGACCACCGAGGCACCGACAATGCCCGTACTTGCCGCCATGATGATCCCGAGCAAGGCGACCGAAATCGCCAAGCCACCGCGCTTGTGTCCAAGCGCCCGCTCGAGGGAATAGAGCAAATTCTGGGCCAGTCCGGATTTGTCCAGCATCGAGCCCATGAACACGAAAAGCGGCACCGCCAGAAGCAACCAGTTCTCAATAACGCCTGCGTAAATCCGCGAGACCCCAATTTTCAGGAACGCGAACGGCAGATCACCGATGAAGGCAAAGAGAACCCCGATCCCGCCAAGAACCAGCGCCACGGGATACCCGCTGAAGATCCCCAAAAGAAGGCAGACCACCATTGCAAGAGGGAGGGCGTATTCCATCAATCGTACTCGCTTTGATCTCGGCGCAGAAGCTCTTTGATGCGCAGAATGGACAAACCCAGCCCGGCCAACCCAAGCAACGTGAAACCGATCGGGATGGCTGCCTTGAGAACGAAGCGATCATAAAGACCGTCGTAGTTGGATCCTTCGCCCATGGAGAAGGACCGGACCGTGAAGTCATAGCCATGCAGCACGACAACCGTCACAAGCGGCAGCAAAAAGACCACGTGACCCAAGAGGTCGATCAAACGCTTGGTCTTGGCGCTCATGTGCTGACGCAGGAAATCCACCCGGACATGACTGTTGGTGACCAGCGCTCCGGCCATGGTAAACATCAGCATCATTCCAAAGAGGTGCCATTGCAGGTCGCCCAGACTGGCCAATGTCAATTTCGAACCAAACAGGAACACATCGCGATCCCAGTCGGCTATGGTCCCGACCTTCAACGCGGAGAGGGTCACCCCCACCATGACCAGCGCAAGGATCGGAAGGATCAGCCACGCGGCGGCCCGGCCAATCCAGGCGATGCCATGTAGCACCGCCTGGACGAGACCTTGCCGAACGTCCGGCTCACGGGGATCGGGATCCATGTCGTGAACCAACCCTGCTTACTCTGGAAGGCTTTGAAGCGAGGTCCACCGCCCGGAAGACGCAACAAAAGCCTTCATGGAATTGTAGGCTTCGCCGTACAGCGCGTCTTCTGCCGCGATCTCGCCAAGCACCCGGTCCGTGGCTTCACGCAAAGCGACCAGAACCTCGTCCGGGAACCGCTTCACCACTGTGCCACCAGCTTCAAACTCTTCGATTTGGGGTGTTTGCGCGGCCGGTGCATAGGCAAGCGTCCATGCCATGCTGACCTGGCACGCGGCCTCGTACATGGCCTGCTCTTCGGCGGACATCCCGTTCCAGACGTCCATGTTGATCATCAGCACGTCGACACTGCCCGGCTGGTGCCAACCCGGGTAATAGTAGAAGCTCGCGATCTGATTGAAGCCGAGATCCTTGTCGATGATGGGAAGCGAAAACTCACTGGCATCGATGCGGCCACGCTCCAGTGCAAGGTAGATCTCGCTGGCTGGCAGGAATTGGGCCGACGCGCCAAACTCGTTCAGGATCCGCGCACCGACGCCGCCCATGCGCATCTTGAGCCCGCTGAAGTCTTCGACCGAGTTGATTTCCTTGTTGAACCACCCGCCGGGCTCCGGGTTGGTGATGTGACAGGCCAGAACCTTGATGTTCTGCGCATCGAAACCGCGCTGGACGATTTCGAGACCGCCTCCGACATGCAGCCATGCTGCCAAAGCTTCCGGTCCTGCGCCGAACGGTGTCGCGCCGATCTGTGCAACCGGGATCTGACCACCCCACTGTCCAAGGAAGCTCCATCCGGCGGGAATGGCCCCGGTGCTGACGCTTTCAAGGATCTCGCCGGCAGGAACAAGTTCACCTGAGCCGTAAAGGTTCAGCCCAACGTCGCCACCGGTCATGCTGCGCAGCGTTTCATCCATCAGCTTTGCACTGTCCGCCAAGAAGGTCAGATCCTTCGGAATGGACATGTGCACGTCAAGCATGTCTGCCTCGAGCGCTGTTGCGCTCAGCGCGAAGGATGCGGCGGCGACACCCGCCTTCAGAGTCGTCAGTTTCATCTCTTTCCTCCCAGAGTTGTTGTGCCCCCACAGAAGCAAAGGCAAGTGAGATGTAGCCACCCTGTTTGATTATTGATCAAAAATCAAACATTAAATGAGCGTGTGCATCCGCCAGTTGCGGCGAATCCCGATAGGAGCGATTTTATGATTTTTTTACAGATGCTTGGCTTGAAGTCGCGCGTCAGACTGCTGCCCGCTTGAACAAGGCTTGCACCAAGTCATCATAGGCCCCGGAGATGTCGGTAACGAGCGCAGCACAGGCTGCGTCCGAGTCACCTGCGCGCACGGCGTCAATGATGGCCCGGTGGTTTTCGTTCGACATTCGATGACGCTTGGCGCCCCCGGCAAAGTAAAGATGCGGGCTGACCCGCAACCAAAGGGTGTCGATTATTTCCAACAAGATCGGCGACTGCGCCTGCTGATACAGCCGAAAGTGAAACTCGTAATTGCTCTTGATGAAGCTTTTTTCATCACAATTGGCCTCAGCCTCGAGCATGTCATCCAGAATGACCTCCAGGTCGCGCAGAAACGCAGGGCTTCTGTTGCGCACCGCCCAGTTGGCGGCGGTACTCTCAAGTTCCAGACGAACATTGCGAAGGTCCGCCAGTTCTTCCCGCGTGACTTGAGGGACGCCAACGGAGCGGCCAGAGACGTTGGTCAGCACGCCAATTGCGACCAGACGGGTCAGAGCCTCACGCACAGGCATCGCACTGACACCGAATGCCCGAGACACCTGCGACACCGGGACCGCCTTTCCGGGCGTGAACTCTCCTTCGCGGAGCAACGTGCAGAGGCGCTCGAACACCTGATCGTGGAGTTTGTCCTTTTGTATCGGTTTCTCGTTTTCGAACATTTGACCTTCAATTCGGAAGTGCGCGGGCTCACCAGCATTCGAGTGGCTCTTCTTGACTGGCTTTTGACCCTTTCCGACAGGCTATCTCAACAGCTCTCGCCGTGCCAACAGCTTCATCAGCGCGTTGTCGCGCTTGCTTTGTGCCTCGGTGATGTCCGCGACGGGATGCAAATCGTCCATCTGTGCTGCAAGACCTGCATCAACAACAGTTTGCCATTCTGGCAGACGTCTGGTCGCCTCATCGGCGAACATGTTATGATACATTGGGCCAAAGCGGGCGACATAGTCCGCCACACCTTTCGGGGCATTCAAATGGATGGTCTCGAAGGGGCCCATCAAGGACCACCTGATCCCAAGCCCTTGACTGATGGCGCTGTCTATGTCCCGAGGGCTCGCGATGCCTTGCTCCAGAAGACGAAAGGCTTCGTGCAACAAAGCCCCTTGCAGCCGGTTCACCACAAACCCTTCGATCTCTGTGTTGAGTGTGATGGGAACCTGATTGGTCTTCTGCATCAAGGATGTGACGGTCTGCACAACATCTGAAGCAGTCCAGGACGCGGGCACAACTTCGACCAAAGGTATAAGGTGGGGTGGGTTGATCGGGTGAACAACCAAACATCTATGCCTACCGCGGACGTCACTTGCGTAAAGCGATGCTGGCAGACCGGATGTGGAGCTTCCGATGGGCACATCGGGAGCTGCAAATGCGTCAATTGCCTTTGTCAAACTTATCTTGATGTCGAGGTTTTCAGGGCCACTTTCCTGAATGTACGCAGCGCCTGTGATCGCTTCCTCGAGCGAACCGGCCACGGTGATCTGACCTGCGCAGGCAGAAGCGCGCTGACCCGACAGTAGCCCATTCGCCTCCAAAGCCACCAGGTCCGTCTTGATCCGATCCATCGCGCAAAGCGCCACGCCTTCCGTTTGATCGTATAAGACAACGCGCATTCCGGCGCGCAGGAACACAATCGCCCAGGATTGGCCTATCAACCCGCAACCAACGATCGCAATCTGTGGCCCAGTCAGTGCTGACTGCTTGCACATGTCTTCGGGGTTATCTTGCACGCCAGACCCTCCATAATGATGGCGTTGGGACGCGTTCCGGAGAGGCGCCTGCTATGTCTCGTACGCCACCATATCAAAATTTGATTTTTGATCAATAATCAGAGTTTATCTCCCTTTGAACCCGTCGGCTTCGTATGGCCAGCCGACCGCCGCGCTCACCGGAGCGGCGGATTGAGAGTAGGAACAGGACGATGGTGAGCGCGATTCCACTGTAGCGCAGCGCGGCCCTCGCCCATGTGGCGGTGCCGATTCCGGCGAGAATGTGGGCGATCATCTCTGCCCCGGTTTCCAGTCATAAAGACGGGCGTAGATCGTGACCGAGATGCCGCCGAGCGCCACGGCGATGAACACCCAACGGAGCGTGTCGAGATACGGCACGAGCGGCAGGATGGCGGTCTGGGTCTCTGCCAGGACGCCTTGCGCCACCTCGACCCCGGCTGCGCCCAACGTTGCCACGCCAGCCGCGCCACCGCTCTTCATGGTGCGGCTGTCGGCCAGCACTTCGCGCGCGGGCGGCGTTTCGGCTGCAAATGCGATCGCCCGCACCGTGAACCGCTCGCCCTACTGGCGCGCGGGGCCGAGGTCGACGTGCATGACGCCCGAGCGCGGATAGAAACCGAAGCCGAGGAACCCAACCTCGCGGGCTGCCGCCTCGAAGGCCACCGGGTCGTGGTTCGCCATGGCGATGTCGAAGACGGCGCCGTCGAGATGCCTCGACCGGGTGGCGCCGCCCACAGCACGGTTGTGCTCGGGGCTGCGATAGACCGAATATGCTCATCACGTTTCAATTGGACATGCACACCCGAGCCTGAGCTCTCATAACAGCATAGTCCGCCATCATCTCCACCACGGCCGATC
>JBELMB010000299.1:0-3987 GCA_042088665.1 Sagittula sp. | reverse complement strand
GACACTTATCAACACACTCTAAGCCGCGTCAGAGCAGGCAGACCGGACGCTTACTTATGGTGTCGAAAACGTTGTCAAGACCGGCGAGGGCCGTGCCCGGGCTGGCCCCATGAAGCAAAGGCAGCTATCCAAACGAAGTGCGCCGCAGCCTCTAAAGAGCCGCGGCGCCTGTTGTGAGGCGCGATCTGGCGCCTGACGATTCTTTGGTCGTGTTTCCGGTGGGCCGTTTTATTGGCCGATCAACAATTCGGAGCCAGACTGCGGCGACAGCGTCGACTGCGGTTGTGCGCTGTTGATGTACTCGCGGTAGATCACCTCGGCATATTTGCCCTCCAGCACCATCGGGTGATCAGAGACAAAGCCCGAGACCTCGGTGACCGTGCGGCGGTTGCGGCGTTCGCGGCCTTCGGTCACGATCAGCGGCTGCGTCTCGCCAAAGGAAACCACAGCCTCCAGCCTGTTGCGGGAGATGCCCTGACTGACGAGGAAGTTCACCACCGCATTGGCCCGGCGCATCCCGAGGCTCTTGTTGTAGGACTGATTGCCGACCCGGTCGGTGTGCCCATAGACGCGGAACCGCACCTCCGGGAACTGCCGGATCCAGAGCGCCTGTTCGCGCAGGGTGTCGATGGCGCCATGATCCAGCGTGGCGTCATTGAAGGCAAAGTTGACGGTCGTCATGACTTCGGTCGCGAAACGTTGCGACAGATCAAACACATAGCGTTTTTCGCCAGTCATGTACTGGTGGTTGTTCATCGTGGCGTTGCCAAAATCGCCAGTGTCCACCAGGGCGCCAACCTCGCGGTTGAAGTCGGTGCGGATCTCTCCGCGGGTGCCTTTGGAGCAGCCAGCCACCAGCAGGCCCATGGCGAGGCCGGTCAGTGTGAGCCGGAGTAGGGGTCGCTTTGGGCCTGTCATTTTCAATCCATCACGTAGCCGTAGGAGCCTGAGAAGTCCTGCTTGGCCACCTCTGCGGCCGCGCCGGTGCGGGGGCGTCGGGAATTTCCGTCCACCTTTCCGCGCAAGAAGAGATCGCGTTCCGAAGGCAGCGTCACCCGGTCGGTCGGCAGGGCAAAGGCTTCGCCGCGGGTCGGGGTGACCAGATGCGGGGTCACGATGATCACCAGTTCGGACTGGTCCCGCCCATATTCTGCAGAGCGGAACAGCGCGCCCAGCACCGGCACATCGCCGAGCCATGGGATCTGTTCGTTCAGATCGGTAAAGTTTTCCTGCAGCAGACCGGCGATGGCAAAGCTTTCGCCGTCGCGCAGTTCCACCGTGGTCGAGGCCTCGCGCCGGGCAAAGCCTGCGATGGTCACATCCTGAAAGGTGATGCCGCTGGTGGTGTCGATCGAAGAGACCGCGGCCTCCAGCTCGAGGTTGATCAAGTCACCGTCAATGACCCGCGGGACAAAGTTCAGCTCGACACCGAAGGGTTTGAATTCCACGGTGATGGCGTCATCGCCCTGCGAGACCGGCACGGGATATTCACCACCGGCAAGGAACTTGGCCTGCTGGCCAGAGAGCGCGGTGAGGTTCGGCTCTGCCAATGTCCGCACCATGCCCTTGTTTTCAAGAGCTTCGAGGAGGATGCCCACTTCGAGGCCGCCGGCGTTGAAGCCGAAGATCACGGCGCCTTCGGTGCCCAGCCGCCGCGGGAACAGTTTGTTGGCGACCGAGTCGGTGTCCGCGACAACTGCCGCGTTGCCGGTGCCCAGTTCGATGCCCAGATCGCCATTGGCGACGGAGCCGCCGGTCGCGAGCGAAGTGCGCAGTGCCTTTGAGACGTTGCGGCGCATTTCGGCAAAACGGACTTTCAGCATGACTTGCTGGATGCCGCCCACAACCATCAGGTTCGAGACCCGCTCGGGTGCATAGCGCTGCGCCAGATCCAGCGCCCGCTGCATCCGCGCTGTGGAGGACACGGTGCCAGACAGGACGATGCCGTCGTTGGCGGTGCGCACTTCGATGCGTTCTTCCGGCAGGATCTGCCGCAAACGTTCCTTGAACTCCGTGACATCTGCTGCAACCCGCACATCCACGTTCGTGATGAGCTGCCCCTGCGGGTCAAGGATCGTCAGCGTCGTTGTCCCGGGCGTCTTGCCCAGCACATAGATCGTCCGATCCGAAAGAGAGGAGATGTCGGCAATGGCCGGATTGGCGATTGAAAGCTCAGCGAAGGGCACATCACTCTCAACCACGACAGCGCGGTTCATCGGCACATTCAGCACCGACTCCGTCCCTGTCCGAACAACACGGATCGATTCCGCCATCGCAGGCGTGGCCACGCTGGACACACCCAAGGTCAGCCCCAAGAGGGCCGCCTTCAGAAAACCGTCAATTTTCATGTGACCTGCCTTTCGATCACGCCTCGCCAGCAGGTCTTGATGCCTGCACTTGGGGTGACTGTGGGGCATTTGGCGAAATATTGCAAGAATCAAGCGCTTCGCTTGGCACATTTATGTGGATAACTCGCAACAGAGATCTTGCATGCACAAAAAAAGGAGGCCGCGGAGGCCTCCTTTTCGCGAGATACAGAGCGAAGGTCTGCTCAGCAGTTGTCGGTGGCTCCGGCGCGGCGAACGCGCACGCAGTTGACCTTGGCTGCAGGTGCGACCATCTCGGGCAACTGCCGCTCGATCCCCAACATGGAAAGCTGGTCGACCTCGATCCGTTCCTGGGCGCGGTTGTCGTCCTGGGCCCGCAGCGACAGGGTCAGTTTGCCGGTCTGTTGTGCGTGGGTCAGTTCCCCCACCTGCAAGGGCGAGGCGGCAACGGTCACGGTCCGTGCGATCGTGGCCCGTGAGCTTTCGGCATTGGCGTTCTGGTCGATGGCGATCAGGCGCAGGCCCGTCTGGATCAGCTTGGTCACTTCGCCGGCGGGCGAGTTGGGGCCATTTGCGCTGACCCGGCCTGTCCAGTAGACGTCGATCTTGTGCCCGGGGCGCAGGAATCCTGACACACCGGAGGCCACGTCGACCTTGATCGCAAAGGCGCTTTCCCCGGCATGCAGATGCGATGTCAGACCAGCGTCACCGCCGGGTTCCGACACCTTGGCAGGCAGGATCGCGCCAAATTTTTCGATGGGACGCAGTGCGACGCGCGGGGCCTCGCCGTCCTTCATGAAGGGATTGTCCGGGCCAAAGGCCTCTTCCGGCAGGATTTCCTTGGGCCAGGGGGCCAGGCGAATGTCCTGTTTGGTGATCGTCTCACCGTATTCGATTGCGCGTGTGGCCACGTAGATCTCTGTCACCGGGACAGAGGAACGGGTCTGGCTGCGCGCTTCCTGAAGGGCATTTTCATAGGCGCCAATATAGTTTTGCGCCATGTAGACGGCGAAGCCTGCCAGGCCGAGGCCGGCAATCAGGACGAGACCGAAAACGAGTCGCATGGGTCACCTTTCAAGTTGGTTGTGCCGCAAATTGGGCAGGCACAGGGCCTTATTGGTAGCGTGCCATTCGAACCGCTCCTGAGAACGGCGATGCAAAGGCAATATTGTGGCAAATCCGGTCTGACCCCCAAGAGTCAACCGGCGCAAAAACGGCAGGAGCCAGAGCCCCTGCCGTAAAGTCTTGGGGGCTTACTCAGCAGCACCAAAGTCGTTTTCCACTTCAATGGCATCTGCCACACCGTCGCGAAGGGCAAGCGTGCTGTTTTCCATGGCAGTATAGACAGCGATGCAAAACCCGACCATCGCGGCGGTCAAGACAACCCAATCGACCGTAACGGCGCCTTCTGACTCACGCCAGAATGCTCTAAGCAGTCGGTTCATCGGGGCTCTCCTGTACACAGGCAAGGCCGCGTGCCTTGCCCAGGGAAAGGAAACGCGCACAGGATCGCGCGCGCTCCGGTCTTAGGCGGCCAGTGGGGCCACCGTCACGTCAGCTTATTCAGCTGCGCCAAAGTCGTTTTCAGTCGCGACGCGGTCGCCGGCTGCGTTGATCAGGTCGGTGGCCTGACCTTCGATCTGGGTGTAGGCTGCGACGG
>JBELMB010000004.1:0-76435 GCA_042088665.1 Sagittula sp. | reverse complement strand
GCCAAAGGCCCGGCGCCACCTCGCGGTGCCGCGTTCGACACTGGCAAGGTGCCACTGGCACCTAGCCCGGGCGTGTCTGCCAAAGGCCCGGCGCCACCTCGCGGTGCCGCGTTCGACACTGGCAAGGTGCCACTGGCACCTAGCCCGGGCGTGTCTGCCAAAGGCCCGGCGCCACCTCGCGGTGCCGCGTTCGACACTGGCAAGGTGCCACCGGCACCTTGCCCGGGCGTGTCTCACCCCTTCTTGAGGACTTTCTGGCCGAGGACTTCGGCGATCTGGACAGCGTTCAAGGCTGCCCCCTTGCGCAGGTTGTCCGACACACACCAGAGGTTCAAACCGTTGTCGATGGTCGAATCCTGACGCACCCGGCTGATGAACGTGGCAAAGTCACCAACACATTCCTTGGGCGTGACGTATCCGCCGTCCTCACGCTTGTCGATCACCATCACGCCCGGCGCCTCGCGCAGGATGTCACGGGCCTCATCTTCGTCGAGGAAGTCCTCGAATTCGAGGTTGATCGCCTCGGAATGGCCGACAAACACGGGCACGCGCACGCAGGTCGCCGTCACCTTGATCGAGGTATCGATGATCTTCTTGGTTTCGGCGACCATCTTCCATTCTTCCTTGGTGGAGCCATCGTCCATGAAGACATCAATGTGCGGGATCACGTTGAAGGCGATCTCCTTGGTGAAGGTCTTTGGCGGCACATCCATGGTGGGATTGTAGATGGACTTCGTCTGTTCCCACAGCTCGTCCATCCCGTCCTTGCCAGCGCCCGAGGTCGATTGGTAGGTTGAAACGACAACGCGCTTGATCCGCGCCCGGTCATGGAGCGGCTTGAGCGCCACGACCATCTGCGCCGTGGAACAGTTGGGGTTGGCGATGATGTTCTTCTTGGCATAGCCCAGCACGGCGTCCGCGTTCACCTCTGGCACGACCAGCGGCACATCCGGGTCGTAGCGGTAGAGCGAAGAGTTGTCGATCACGACACAACCCGCCGCGGCGGCCCGGGGCGCGTGCTCTTTCGTCGGGCCGGACCCGATGGCAAAAAGCGCGATGTCCCAACCGGTAAAATCAAAGGTCGCCAGGTCCTGGGTTTTCAGTGTGGTGTCGCCAAAGCTCACTTGTGTCCCCAGCGACCGGCGCGAAGCCAGGGCTGCGATCTCTTCCACGGGAAAGCCCCGCTCCGAGAGGATGTTCAGCATTTCGCGGCCCACGTTTCCCGTGGCACCCGCGACGACAATACGGTAGCCCATCTGGTCCTCCTATAGGTCCTTGCTCCGGGGGGCGTCCCACCGGCTGACGTGGTCCTTATCGCAGTGCCGCAGTTGCGAAAAGGCCTGATTGCGCGGCACGCCGGCGCATCGGCACCGCGCAGGGGATGACCGAGGGCCCCGTGAACATGGGGCGCGAAAAGATCAGCGGCACTTAAGCCGCCATTAACTCAGGTGGTGAATACCTAGGTGCAAGCGCCCGCTATGCGGGTACAGATCAGCACGTCATGCATGTCAACGACTTGGCAACATTCGCCCGGCTCAAGACGGCAAGTGCATCGCAATGAGGACGCAGACATGTTTTTCTGGATCGTGACCGCCCTGTCCCGTTCCCAAAAACACGCCGCTTTCACGGTGATCGATGCGCTCATGGTGCCTTTGGCCCTGCTTTTGGCGATGCTGCTGACACCGCCAGAATTCGTTTTACCCGCGTCCGACCTCGCCGGGCAGTCAAAATTGATGCTGCTGCTCACGCTGCTTGCTATCGGACTTGGCTGGTGGTTCGGCCTGACCCGGCTGAAACTGAACGCTTACGATATCCGCTGGATGACCCGGACGGCCGCCTATGCCCTCGTGCTTGGGGCCGCTGCCCTGTTTTTGGCGCCGGTTTTGGGCGGCGATCTGCCTGCCGGGGCACATGTTCTCTTTACCCTGTTGCTGCTGGTGATGTCGGTCGCCTGGCGGCTGGCCCTGCGACATGTAACCCAACAGATCTACCTTCAGGGTGAGGATTCGCTGCGCGTGCTCATCTATGGCGCAGGCACGACCGGGCAACAGCTTGTCGCGGCGCTCCGGCATGACACGTGCATCCGGCCGGTTGCTTTCATCGATGACAATCCCACGCTCCAAAGCCAGGTGATTTCCGGTCTTCGGGTGCACGCCAGTTCCAGCATTCCCGCGCTGATCAACCAACGCCGGATTGACCGGGTGGTTCTGGCCATGCCGTCTATCAGCCAGCCGTCTCAGGCACGCATCACCCACCGCTTGCGCAACATCGGCTGCGAGGTGCACGCCCTGCCCTCTTTCGCCGCCCTCGTGGGCGAGGGGGAGTTGCGCACCCCTGCCGCGCCAGTTGCCCTGCACGACCTGCTCGGCCGACATCGGCTGGAACGCGAACTGCCCGAAATCACCGACACTTATTCCAACCGGAGTATCCTCGTGACAGGGGCCGGCGGATCCATCGGCGCAGAACTCTGTCGTCAATTGGTGATCTTCAAGCCGCGCTGCGTTGTCTTGGTCGACCACTCTGAACTGGCTCTCTATTCGATCGACAAGGAACTGCGAGAGCTGGCGCCGGATCTCAAGGTGGTGACGGTTCTTGGATCCGTGCTCAACGAGGCGCTGATGCGCGACACCATGGTGGCCCACAAGGTCGATGTTGTTCTTCACGCCGCGGCGTACAAGCACCTGCCCATGGTGGAGAAAAACGTTGTCACCGGTTTGCAGAACAACGTCCTTGGAACCAAGTCCCTCGCCGACGCGGCGAAATTCGCGGACGTGGACAGGTTCATCCTGGTGTCCAGCGACAAGGCTGTGCGGCCGACCAACGTCATGGGCGCCTCAAAGCGGCTCGCCGAAATGGTGGTGCAGGATCTCGCCGCGCGGGCGCTTGGGACGCGGTTCACCATGGTGCGGTTCGGCAATGTCATGGGCTCCAGCGGTTCGGTCATCCCCCTGTTCGAAGAACAGATCGCCCAGGGTGGACCGGTGACGCTGACGGATCCTGACGTGACCCGCTACTTCATGACAATTTCAGAGGCGGTGCGCCTTGTCTTGCTGGCCGGGTCATACGCCCGGGGGGGCGATGTCTTTGTCCTAGACATGGGCGAACCGGTGCCCATCCGGAAACTGGCCATCCAGATGATCGAAGGCGCAGGCTATAGCGTCCGGTCATCCGAAAACCCGGACGGCGACATAGACATCAAGGTGACCGGCCTGCGCCCCGGCGAGAAACTTCACGAGGAGTTGCTGATCTCACCTGACATGCTCACGACTCCACACAGCAAGATCCTGCGCGCACAGGAAAGCTACCTGTCGGAATTCGAGATGGCGACCGCCCTCAAGGACCTGCGCATGGCAATCGACACACGCGACGAAGACGCCGCGCGCGCCGTCATCGCGCGCTGGGTCGAAAGGGCAGTGCTCGACACCGCCTTTCAGCAAAGCATCTAGGATCACCGGTCCGGAATATCCGTGCGCGCCGGCTGCGACTGCCATTGTGTTACGATGTCAAAGGCCTCCTGCGCCGTTTCCACAAAGCGGAACAGGTCAAGGTCCTCGGCACTGATCGTGCCCGCGTCCGACAGCGCATCCCAATTGATGATCCGTTCCCAGAAGGCACGCCCGAACAACAGAAATGGCACCGGCTTCATTCTGCCCGTCTGGATCAGGGTAAGCGCCTCGAACAATTCGTCGAGTGTGCCGAAGCCCCCCGGAAAGACGCAGATCGCGCGCGCGCGCATGAGGAAGTGCATCTTTCGAATGGCGAAGTAGTGGAAATTGAACGACAAATCCGGCGTCACATAGGGGTTTGGCGCCTGCTCGTGCGGCAGAACGATATTCAACCCGATGGACACCCCGCCCGCTTCGACTGCGCCACGGTTGCCGGCTTCCATGACACCCGGCCCGCCCCCGGTCACGATCACCCAGTCCCGGTTCTGCGTGGTCATCGACAACTCTGTCATCATCCCGCCAAAGATGCGCGCCTCTTCATAGAAGTGCGACAATTCCGCGAGGGTCTGCGTGCGTGCCGCAGCCTTGTCCGCAGGCGCCGGAATGCGCGCCCCGCCGAACAACACCACCGTGGAATTGATCTGGTGCTGGTCCAGCAGCATCTCGTACTTCAAAAGTTCCAGCTGCAAGCGCACCGGCCGCAATTCTTCGCGGCACAGAAAGGCGTCATCCGCAAAGGCCAACCGATAGCTCGGCGACAGGGTCTGCGCCGTCTGCGGCACGTGGCTCGCCGTGTCGCGGTCGGTGCCAGCATCGCGCAAAGGGCTGCGGCGGTCTTCGGTCATGGCCTGTCCTCTCGAAACGCGGGCATCCGCGGTTGTGCCTGTTTTCACGGGTCTATAGCCTCCCGTGCAGAAGCGCCAGAAGGAGGGTGTCACATGGACTGGACCGCAGAGATCACTGCTGCATCGGCGCGCATTTCAGGGCATGTGGTCGACACGCCCATCATGATGTCAGACGCCCTCTGGTCGCAGCCCATTGCCCTGAAACTGGAGCACCTTCAGCACACCGGCAGCTTCAAGGCCCGCGGCGCTTTCAACACCCTGCGCGCCATGGACGTGCCGGATGGCGGCGTCGTGGCAGCCTCTGGTGGCAACCACGGCGCGGCCGTTGCCTTTGCCGCGCGGCGTCTGGGGCATCGCGCCAAGATTTTTGTACCCGAGATCGCCGGCCCCGCCAAAATCGCATTGATCCGCTCCACGGGAGCGGATCTCTCCGTCGTCGAGGGCCAATATGCCGATGCCCTTGCCCAGGCCGATGCGCATGCGGAACGCACGGGCGCCTGTGGCATCCACGCCTACGATGCGCCCCTGACCGTTGCGGGCCAAGGCACCGTCCTCGCCGACTGGGAACGCCAGGGACTGGAGGCCGACACCGTGCTGATCGCCGTCGGCGGCGGCGGGCTGGTCGCGGGCGCCCTCGCATGGGCGCAGGGGCGTCGCCGTATCGTGGCGGTCGAACCGCAAACCTGCGCGGCGCTGCACGCCGCTCGTGACGCCGGTGGCCCTTTGGACGTGCCGGTGTCCGGGGTCGCCGCCAATGCACTGGGTGCGCGACGCATCGGCCAGATCTGCTTTGACCTCGTGCAGGCAAACGACACACCCTGCATCACCGTTCCGGACGAGGCCATCCTTGCGGCACAAAAAGCCCTGTGGCAGGAGCACAGGCTGCTCGTCGAACCGGCGGGTGCTTGTGCGCTGGCCGCCCTGACCAGTGGCGCCTACCAGCCTGCCCCCGGCGAGCGCGTCGCGGTGCTCTTGTGCGGGGGCAATGTGGCACCGGATCCACTCGGCTGACACCCATCCGAAGCGACTGGCCCCCATGCCCAACCAGACCGGCCATCTTGGGGGGATGACCTTTTGCCGCGAGAAGGCTACAAGCCCGCGACAACTCAATCAAAGGCGCACCCCATGTCCAATGCACAGCTTGAAACCGCCATCGAAACCGCCTGGGAAGCCCGGGCCGACATCACCCCCGCCACCACCGGGGAAACCCGCGAGGCCATCGAAGACACGCTGAACGCCCTTGACGGTGGCAGCCTGCGGGTCGCCGAAAAGCAGGATGATGGCAGCTGGCACGTGAACCAATGGGCCAAGAAGGCGGTTCTGCTGGGCTTCCGCATCAAGGACATGGAAGAGCACGGCGGCGGTCCGCAGGGCTCTGGCTGGTGGGACAAGGTCGACAGCAAGTTCAAGGGCTGGGGCGACAACCAGTGGAAGGCGGCGGGCTTTCGCGCCGTGCCGAATTGCGTTGTGCGCAAATCTGCCTTCATCGCGCCGGGTGTGGTGCTGATGCCCTCCTTTGTGAACCTTGGCGCCTATGTGGACACGGGCACCATGGTCGACACCTGGGCCACCGTCGGATCCTGCGCCCAGATCGGCAAGAACGTGCACCTCTCGGGCGGTGTCGGCATCGGCGGCGTGCTGGAACCCATGCAGGCAGGCCCGACCATCATCGAGGACAACTGCTTCATCGGGGCCCGCTCCGAAGTGGTCGAGGGCTGCATCGTCCGCGAGGGCTCCGTTCTGGGCATGGGTGTCTTCATCGGCCAGTCGACCAAGATCGTCGACCGCGAGACCGGAGAGGTCATGTATGGCGAAGTGCCGCCCTATTCCGTGGTGGTTGCAGGCTCCATGCCCTCCAAGAACGGCATCAACCTCTATTGCGCGGTCATCGTGAAGCGCGTCGACGAAAAGACCCGCTCGAAGACCGGGATCAACGAGCTGCTGCGCGACTGATCCCACGGCACAAGGTCTGGCGGGGCACTTCGACGGCTCCGCCAGACCACCCCATGTTGCGCGGGGTTGACCCCGCGCTCCTCTCCCAGAGGCGCTCCGTATGTCCGACAAACCCAAACGTCCCCAAGAGGTCTATACCCTGCTCGTGGAAGTCGGCCGCAAGAAGGGCGACGGCCTGCCCGGCAAAGCCACCGGAGCGGCGCTCATGTGTTACGCCTCCGGCGTGGACGAGGCAGAGGCCGTGCGCGAAACCGTGGCCATCCTGAAGCAGGCGGATATGGCGCCGCTGGACGTCACCGGGTATGGAACCCGGTCAGAACGAGAGGCGCAGGGCCATGAGATCGAGGCCGACGAAGACGAGCTCATGGCGCGTGCCTTGGCGGAAAACGCCGTGATCGTCGCCCAGGTGACACCGTTCTACGACTGAAACACGACCGCCTGTTCAGGTCCTCCGGCGCCGCCTCTTGATCCCGGCACCGGGGTCAGGCGGCGCGGGCCTCCGCGAGGCAGATCGCCTCGAAAGGACGCAACACCTTGAGCCCAGCCCGGGCGTGCTCGGGGATGAGCCCCGCGGGCACGTCAGCCAGAAGCGTCTGTGCCAGTTGCGGACGCCTGCGCCGCAAACGCCCGACATAGAGGCTTTCCAGTTCGGCCTCCGCCGCGATCACCGGCTCGTGCCCCGGCAAAATCAGTTGATGATAGCGCACCATGTCCGCCCCATCCTCAAGCACTGCGGCAAAGCCATTGACCAGCGAAACCGCCGGGATCAACACCGCCTCACGGCCAAAGAGATACTCGACCTCGGATCCACCGATCACCAGCCGCTGGTACGGGGCCACGACAAGATCCTTGCGCAGCCCGAAATAGGGCGCGCGCAGCCGCACCGGCTGGAACATCCCCAGCGCGGGCACCCGCCGCGTCACCCGCGCCAGCACCGGCACCACCCCGGCATCCCGCGTGACCACGGTGTCTCCGCACTTCAACCGCGACACGGCACGATACCCGAAAGGCGTCAGGATCGGCACTTGCCCAACAAGGGACGGCATCGGCCCGACCGGTTCAATCGCGTCTGATACGGCAAAAAACAGCACGTCCTCGTCCATCTCCACCAGCTGTGGGCGTTGCACGAGGGTATAGATGTCTTCCAGCAGCATCGGCGGCGGCGCGGGTGTATCCTGCGCCACAAGGCTGTCTGAATCCGGTCGTTCCACCGTGATCCGGCCCCAGCGGGCTTCGCTGTCCCAGCTGAAGGTCACGCGCACCACGTCGGCACGGGCGTCGTGCCGATGCGACAGCACAGTATGGAACACGTCTTCGCCCTGGCTCATGACCAGAACGACCGCGCCGCCCGGCAAGGCCCGCAGTGAAACAGCGCCACGCCACGGGTACTGCCGTTCGTATGACATCAATGTCTGCGGACGGTCGTCAGGCGACAGCCGCGTTTCGATCAGGATCGAGCCGGTGGACATCAGCATGTCGCGTTGACCCAAACCCGATCCGAAACGGTCGGGGCAGATCCAGGATCGCCCCTGCCCGGACATGGCAATCCAGCTCATGCAGCGGACCCCGGCGTCCGACCTGCCACCGTCCCGGCACTGCGCCGCGTCAAGGCCGCCGCTTCATAGCCTTTCAGGATGCGCCGTGCGGGCGGGCCATAACCTTGCCCCGTCCGGCAATCGAGTTCGGGAAACAGGGCGCAGATCTCGGCCAGTGTCTCTTCTTCAAAGATATCGCCTGCCTGCGGCCCGGGCAGGAAACTTTCGGACAAAAGCCCGTTTGCGCGGATGATCTCGTGCCGGTCAAAGAGCAAGTGCACGTATTCCACCTGCCCCCCTTCCACGATGCGGATCGACCGCCCGTTGACCAGATGCTTGGCCGCGGCCAGCACTTCGGGGGCATCGAACATCAGGTGGGCCAGCACATCCTGCACCAGCACCCGGTGCTGCGGCGAGACCATGACCGTGTCGTGATCGCCCAATGCGCCGCCCGAGATGCGCACCGGGGCAAAATCGCCCTTGGCCGCCACCATCCGCCGCCCGATCCAGCGCAGCGGCTGCAACCCGTGATCGCGTGTCCAGACGCGGTCGCCCGGCTCCAGCAGATGCACCGGCCGCGGCCCCTTGGCCGTATCCACCAGCGTGCCCGCAACGAAACAGGGCACCGAGTTGACCGTGACAAAACCGACATCCGTTTCGCCGGTCGTGCTTTCGACGGTATAGGTGTAGTGGATCGTCTCTTCTTCGCCATCCCCGAGGATCTGCATGGTGCCATCGGCGTTCAGCGTGATTTCCTGACCGGTGGCGAGTTCGATCGTGTCCCCGGCGCTGACTTCCTGGCCGTTGATGTGGGTGATGGTCAGCGACCCACCTGTGACGTTGACGTCATTGGCCAGCGCATCCAGCGTGCTGCTGCCAAGGGGGCTCACGTTGACCGTATCCGTGTTGGCGACAAGCTCTGTCTGCACCGAATCCGCAGCGATCAGCAGGTTGGAATCGTACTGGCTGTCCAGCACATCCGCCACGCCGATCCGGATGGAGTTCAACTGCCCGGCATTCACCGGAATGGTCAGCGTCATGGTGACGGTAAAGCCGTCCATCTCGGTGTTGTAAGCATCCTGTGAGTTGTCGACAAAGAGGTTCTCGTTCGACTCCGAGTTCAGGTTGCGCGGATCGACATCACCGTCGCCCACCTCGACCTCCACCTGAACGCCGTTGATCCAGACGCCGACAAAGTCCTGATAGATGCTGTTCTGATACTCCGGGTATTCCTCCGACGAGAACACGAATTGCATCGTCATCTGGTCGCCGGTCGGAATGAAATCCGCATCCAGATAGGCCGCGTCATAGGTGCGTGCGCCCGCCGCCGAGTTGAAGTCAGCCTGGTTGTTCGGTCCGCTGGTGTTGGTCGAGGTGCTGTTGGACTCGTTGGAATTGTTCGAATTGTACCACCAGAACGGGCTCGCTTCGTTGGTTATGTCCGCCGCGCGTCCCGTGGACAGGATCACGCCCGAGTCCGAGGGAACGAACCCTGACGATGTGTTCAAGCCATCCGAATAGATCCCGGAGGACCGAGAGTCGCCGGTATAACTGGCCGACTGCACCGAGACACCTTCGCCAAAGATGGTTTCCGCCATGTCCATGGCGGAGGCATTGGTGTTCAGTGGCAGCTCTGACGGAGCAACCATGCCTGCCTCATGTTTTATGCTTTACCAGGGGCGCCACAGGAAGAAGACCGATCTACGCCGGATACTCTTCATACGGGTGCCAACCAATTGGGACTGCGCGCCTGCCAAAGCGATTATTGTTTCTTTTGCCAAGTCTTAGCACATCCTCCGGGCGAGCGTTAACCTTTCCTTCTGTGTCAGTCCCGGTTGCCGCGGCGAAAATGATGCAATTCCGCCACATTTGCGCTGCCGGTGCACAACCGCTAGCCAGAGCTGCAACGCGGCCTGCTGTTGCAGACCGCAAGGATCCCGACCATGAGCCGTCAAACCGCCCGACACTCCCCGATACTCCCCCGATACCCCAAGGAACGCACGCATGACCGACCCCGCTGACCTGACCGCGCAACTGGTGCGCTGCCCCTCCGTGACGCCAGAAGAAGGCGGCGCGCTGGTGCTCTTGCAAGGCCTGCTCGAAGAAGCGGGATTTGCCTGCACGCGCGTGGATCGCGGCGGCATCTGCAACCTCTTTGCCCGCTGGGGCGAAAAGGGCCACGCGCGCAGCTTTGGCTTTAACGGTCATACCGATGTGGTGCCCATCGGACGGCGCGAGGACTGGCAGTTCGACCCTTTCGGCGCAGAGATCAAGGACGGCTTTCTCTACGGGCGCGGCGCGACCGACATGAAATCGGGCGTTGCGGCCTTTGCCGCGGCGGCGATTGATTTCGTGCAACAGACCCCGCCCGAGGGCGCAGTGATCCTCGCCATCACCGGCGACGAAGAGGCCGATGCCCTACACGGCACCACGGCCCTGCTGGACTGGATGGACACCGAAGGCGAGGCCATGTCCGTCTGCCTTGTCGGGGAGCCCACCAGCCCCGACCACATGGGCCAGATGATGAAGATCGGGCGCCGGGGCTCTTTGACCGCATGGTTCGAGACCCACGGGCGGCAAGGTCATTCCGCCTATCCGCACCGCGCCCTGAACCCGCTGCCCGCCATGGCGCGCCTGATGGACAGGCTGTCGAGCCATGAACTGGACCGGGGCACCGATCATTTCGACCCGTCGACGCTGGCGGTGGTGACCATCGACACGGGCAATCCGGCCACCAATGTGATCCCCGCACAGACCACGGCCTGTGTGAACATCCGCTTCAACGACACGCATTCCGGCGCATCGCTGTCCGACTGGCTGCGGGCACAGGCCGCTGAAATTGATGCGGATTTCGGCACCCGGACAGAGGTCAGGATCAAGATTTCCGGCGAAAGCTTTGTGACGCCACCCGGTCCGCTGTCCGACCTGATCGCCGCCTCGGTCGAGGCCGAAACCGGCATCCAGCCGGAGCTGTCGACCACTGGCGGCACCTCGGATGCACGCTTTGTCAAGAACCACTGCCCGGTGGTAGAATTCGGCCTTGTCGGCAAGACCATGCACGCAGTGGACGAACGGGTGGACGTGGCGCAGATCCATCAACTGAAAGCGATCTATGCCCGCATCCTGACGGATTATTTTGCGTGACAATGCACGTTGAACGGACCGACGATCCTGACGCCTGTCACGCCATGCGGCGCGTTGCCCCCATGGGAGAGCGGGGCGTCTCGGCGGCCGACGAACGGGATGCTCTGGATGGACGGGCCATCCAACCGCTTGAAAGGGATCCGAATTCGCTGGCCTCGACGCGGCTGTTGCTCTGTGATGCCATCCGCGAACTCGCAAAGACGGTCAGGATCAGCCGCATCTGCGTTCTGCCAAGCCTCCTTGGACGCGGGATTGGAACGGCACCGGTGCGCTCTGCGCGCCACAGGCGTCCGGAGCCCCCAGATGTCCTCCGCGCCTTGCTGAGCGCCCGGCGCCATCTCATCCCTGTTTGCCAAATGCCGGGGTTTGCCCCCCGCAGCGATGAGGGCAAACACGCCGGGGTCCCGCAGCGGGACATGGTGATGAAGTGGTGACCCGCACGGTCGTGGTGATGGTCAAAGAGCCACGCGCCGGACGGGTCAAGACCCGGCTGGGTCGCGACATCGGCATGACCTCGGCGGCGTGGTGGTTTCGACACCAGAGCGCGCGCCTCCTGCGTCGCATAGTGGACCCGCGTTGGCGAGTTGTGCTGGCGGTCTCGCCAGACGCCTGCGCCTTTGACAGCCGCCAATGGCCTGCCAGCCTGCCACATCAATTGCCTCGCCGACCGCAGGGAACGGGCGATCTTGGCACGCGGATGCGCCACCAGTTGGGCACAGCCCCGCCCGGGCCCGTCTGTGTGATCGGCGCCGATATTCCCGGCCTTTCCCGCGCAGCGCTGGGGCGTGCGTTCAGGGCGCTGGGATCCCATGACGCGGTCTTTGGCCCGGCTGAGGATGGTGGCTACTGGCTGATCGGCCTGCACAACAGCGCGCGCGTGCCGCATGGGCTGTTTGACGGGGTGCGCTGGTCCACGGAACATGCGCTTGCCGACACCATCGCCTCCCTTCCCGGGGCACGCATCGCGCTGGTCGACCGGCTGCGGGACGTGGACACGGCGCAGGACCTCGACCGGGCCTGAGGCTGCGCACCCACCGCTCGCTGCGCTGCAGCTTTCGGCATGACCCCGGCGGTCGGGCGTGCTACGCAGGCGGCATGAGCCAGATGCCCACCAAAGAGCAGATCCTCGAGTGGATCTCATCCAACCCCACCCTGACCGCGAAGCGTGACATCGCCAAGGCCTTTGGCATCAAGGGGGCGGCGCGCATCGACCTCAAGCGTATCCTGCGCACGCTCGAAGACGAAGGCCATCTGGAAAAGCGCAAGAAGACCTATCGAGATCCCGACCAATTGCCCCCGGTCAGCGTGCTGCAGGTGCAGGCCCCCGACAGCAATGGCGATCTCTTTGCGCTGCCGCTGGAATGGCAGGGCGAAGGACCGATGCCCCGGGTCCTGATGGTGCAGCGCGTCGCGGACACGGCGCTGGGCGAAGGCGACCGGATCCTTGCCCGGCTGCAAAGGGTGCAGGGCGAGGATCACACCTACGAGGCGCGGCTGATCCGCCGCATCGGGTCCAGCCCGCGCAAGATCGTCGGCGTGTTTCGCAAGAGCGCCGAAGGCGGCCGGATCCTGCCCATCGAGAAAGGATCCGACAAGGAATGGATCGTGCCCTCCGACGCCACGGGCGGCGCCCGCGACGGTGAGTTGGTCGAGGCAGAGCAAGCCGGGCCAAAGACCCGCGTTGGCCTGCCTAGGGCACGGATCGTGCTGCGGCTGGGGGATCCCACGGCGCCAAGGGCCGTCTCTCTGATCGCCATTCACCAGCACGGCATCCCCGATGATTTTCCACCCGAAGCGGTGGCCGAAGCCGATGAGATGACACCCGCAGAGCTGGACGGTCGCGAGGACCTGCGCGCGCTGCCGCTGATCACCATCGACCCGTCAGACGCCCGCGATCATGACGATGCCGTCTTTGCCGAGGCGGATACGGATCCGCAGAACGCCGGGGGGCACATCCTGTGGGTCGCCATTGCCGACGTGGCCCACTACGTGCGTCCGGGGTCCGATCTGGATCAGGAGGCGCGGCGGCGCGGCAATTCTTCGTATTTCCCGGATCGCGTGGTGCCGATGCTGCCGGACCGGCTGTCGGGGGATCTGTGTTCTCTGCACGCCGGCGTGCCACGGGCCTGCATCGCCGTGCGCATGGTGCTGGACGCCGAAGGCAGCAAACGGTCGCATCACTTTGTGCGCGGCCTGATGCGCTCGCCCGCCTCGCTGACTTATGGTCAGGTGCAGGAGGCCATCAACGGCACCCCTGATGCGGAAACAGAGCCCCTGCTCGACTCCGTGCTGCGGCCGCTTTACGCCGCCTATGCCGCGCTGTGCAAAGCCCGCGAACGACGCCAGCCGCTGGATCTGGATCTGCCGGAACGCAAGGTGATGCTCAGCGACGACGGCAAAGTGACGTCTGTGGCCTTCACCGAACGGCTGGACGCGCACCGGCTGATCGAGGAATGCATGGTGCTGGCCAATGTCGCCGCTGCCGAGACGCTGACCGCAAAGCGCACACCGCTGGTCTTTCGCGTGCACGAGGAGCCCTCGCCCGACAAGCTCGAAAGCCTGCGGGACACCGCGCAATCCGCGGGGCTCGTGCTGGCCAAGGGACAAGTGCTGAAGACCCGCCACCTGAACCAGCTTTTGCATCAGGCGGCAGGGCGCGAAGAGGCCGATCTGATCAACCTTGCGACATTGAGGTCAATGACACAGGCCTACTACAGCCCCAAGAACTTTGGGCATTTCGGGCTCTCGTTGCAGAATTACGCGCATTTCACTTCGCCCATCCGGCGCTATTCCGACCTGATCGTGCACCGGGCGCTGATAACCGCGCATGGCTGGGGCGATGACGGGCTGACACCGCGGGATCTGGACAGCCTCGAAAGCACCGCGCAGCACATCTCTGACACCGAGCGACGCTCGATGATGGCTGAGCGGGACACCACGGACCGCTACCTCGCCGCCTATCTGAGCGACCGGCTGGGCGCGGAATTCACCGGGCGCGTGTCCGGCATCGCTAAGTTCGGGATCTTTGTGAAGCTGGACGAAACCGGGGCCGACGGATTGGTGCCGATCGGGACGCTGGGCGCGGAGTATTTCCACTTTGACCGTGAGAGCAACACGCTGATGGGCTCTGACACGGGGCGGGTGATCGGGCTTGCCATGCGCGCCAAGGTCAAGCTGGTCGAGGCGGCGCCAGTCACCGGCGGCATCGCCTTTGAGCTGCTGGAACTGGATGACACGGCTTACGAAAGCGCCGTCGGCGGCGGGTTTTCACGCCGCGGTCCGGGCAAGCGCGGCGGCCCCTCGCCAAGACGCAAGCAGGTCAAGGCCAAGACAAGGGCCGCCAAGACCAAGCGCAAGGTCGCCCGCACCCGGCGCACGCGCTCCTGAGACACCCGTGACTGACCAGATGCGCGGCTGATACCCGGCGCGGTCGTGATCTTTGTCGGCCTGTCCTGTCACGGGGTCTCGCCAATCGCATCTGTGCCTGCGATCAACGCGCCCCTGCCCGGCATCGGCCTATGCCCCGATATGGGCCATCAGCGGCGCATAGAGTTGCGCCCGGCCGCGCGCGACATAGTCCATCAGCCGGGCATCGCGCCGCAATGCGCCTCGCAATGCGGTGTCGTCAGGCAAGTGATCAAGCGTGCTCAACATCGGCAAGATGCTGGCATCCGCGGCGCTGGGACGGTTGCCCAGCATCCAAGGGTGCGCGCCAAGATGGGCGGACAGCGCGTCGAGGTCTGCACGCAGATATGTCAGCCGATCCGGATCGGAAAACGCCGCGATGCCTTGTGCCTTGAGCTGTCCCAACACCTTGCGCCGCGCCAACCCCGCCACCAGAGACCGCAGGGCCGCGGGGACAGGGGCGAAGAAGACCGGTTTTGCCCGGCCCCACCCCTCCGCCCGGGCCCAGCGGTCATAGACGATGCCGTGGTAGAGGCTGGTCTCTGCCAACCGCATGATCAGATGCGCATCGCCCCTGTCTGCATCATCGGGAAACATCGGCGCGCCTTGCCGGTCCAACCAGTCGAGGATCAGGTTGCTGTCCGGCAACACGCCATCTTCGCGACGCAAGGCAGGCAGTTTGCCAAGCGGTGCCTTCCCCGGATTGGACGTCCATTGCGGGCGCCAGTCCACACCGGCCATCTGCAAGAGCAGCATCGCCTTTGTGCAAAAGGGGCTGAGACTGGGTTCATGAAAACCCGAGGGAAAACTCAGAAGGATGAGCATGGTCGGCTCCGTACATCTGTGACCCGGCGCGGTGGCAGTGACGGGACCTTCTGCGCCGGTCCCTGCACGCAGGGATCGTGAAAACTGTTGCCTGAGTAGCCTGGCCTCCTGACAGTTTCTGGCACGTGCTGTAGTCATATTGGCGTCATGTCCCGCACCCATCGCCTCTTTCAGCTGATGACCACGTTGCGCCGCCTGCCGCCCCCGGTCACCGCCGCGCAACTGGCGCAGGAAACCGGCGTGTCAGAGCGCACGCTATATCGCGACATCGACACCTTGCGCGGTCTGGGCGCGGTGATCGACGGGGCGGCAGGCTATGGCTACCGCCTGATCGAAGACGCGCACCTGCCGCCGTTGGGGTTCGATGACGAAGAGCTTGAGGCGCTGATCCTCGGTCTGCGCGAAGTGGCCGCCGTCGGGGATCCCGCCCTCTCCGAGGCCGCGAGCACGGCCTTGGCCAAGCTCAGGGCGCGGCTGCCCGAGCGGCAGGCCCACCGCATGCGCCACGCGGTTCTGACAGCGCATCGCTTTGCCCCCCCGCCTGCGCCGACCATCGACGCGCGGGCCCTGCGCAAGGCCTGCTGGGACGAGGAACAGGTGCGTTTCGCCTATACGGACAAAGAGGGCAGCGCGACGGAGCGCGAAGTCAAACCGCTGTCCATCACGCTCTTTGACAACTCCCATTGCCTGTTGGCATGGTGCCTTTTGCGCAAGGATTTTCGCGCCTTCCGACTGGACAGAATGGATGCGCTGACCCGCACGGGGCGGTCCTTTCGACCCGGTCGCGTGCCGCTGCTGCGCGCCTATACCGAAGCCCGGGATGCAAGTTTCCGCGCGTGATCATCATTGGCCTTCGCAATTGCGCGCCCAGACGATAACCTAAAAAAAACATTCGAGCGGTAGGAAAACAATCATGTGGCGAATACCTGGCATTGGGACGGCCGCCTTTCTGGCCTTCTGGACGCCCCTTGGGGCGCAGCCTCCGGACGTCTCCCTGCGGCCTCTTGCGCGCGGCGACGCGGCGCAGGTCTTTACCGTGCAGGAAGAGGTGGTCAGCCGCGCCCTGCCGATCATCGCCAATGTCACCGCGCCCAGCAAATCCACCCGGCCCAATCTGCGCCCCGCCGGAATCGCGCGGGCACCGGCCAAGGCACCCGTTGGTGTCAGCGGCACACAGGCTGGTTTTCAGGACTGGCTTCAGGGCTTTCGGCCGCGGGCGCTGCAGCGCGGGATCCAACCGGCGAATTTTGACGCCGCTTTTGCCGGGGTGCGCTTTGATCCAAAGGTGGTGGAACGGGACCGCAACCAATCGGAATTCACCAAGACGCTTTGGGACTATCTCGACAGCGCGGCCTCTGCCACGCGTGTGAAAAACGGCCAGGCCGCATTGCGCGAGCACCGCGCCCTGCTGGAGCGGATCGAAGCCAAATATGGCGTGGAGAAAGAGATCGTCGTCGCGGTCTGGGGTCTGGAATCGGCCTATGGCACGTTCAAGGGCAAGAACCCGGTGATCCGTTCCATGGCCAGCCTTGCCTATGACGGGCGGCGACAGCGATTCTTTGAGGCGCAGCTGATCGCCGCGCTCAAGATCCTGCAGCAGGGGCACACCACGCCGGACCGGATGGTCGGTTCATGGGCCGGGGCCATGGGCCACACCCAATTCATGCCGACCTCGTTTCAGTCGCTTGCGGTGGATTACACCGGCGACGGGCGGCGCGACATCTGGGGCGATGACCCCTCTGACGCGCTGGCCTCAACGGCGCATTATCTGGCGCAGAATGGCTGGCGCACCGGTGTGCCCTGGGGCGTCGAGGTGCAATTGCCCAAGGGTTTTGACTACGCGCAGGCCAACCGCGAGATTGAGCGGCTTCCTTCCGCATGGGCACGCAAGGGTGTGCTGGACATGACGGGCAAAGTGGTCCCGGACCACGGGGTCGCCTCGGTGCTGGTGCCGGCAGGTCATCGCGGTGCGGCCTTCCTTGTGTTCCGCAACTTCGAGGTGATCGAGCGTTACAACACCGCCGATGCCTATGTGATCGGCGTCGGCCATCTGGCGGATCGCATCAAGGGCCACCCCCCGATCCTGAGCGATTGGCCCCGGGAAGACCGCGCGCTGACATATGACGAACGCATCGAATTGCAGCGGCGCCTGACGGCGGCGGGATTTGACACCCGGGGGATCGATGCAAAGATCGGCCCGAGGACGATCGACGCCGTGCGGGGTTTTCAACGCAGCAAGGGGCTGGTGCCGGATGGCTATGCCTCTCTGGACCTGCTGAAACGTTTGCGGTGACAGGACAGAGGCATCCGTGATGTGGTCCGAGTGACCACCCACGGGCCATGATGCGCTGCTGGTCGTTTGGCCGGGCTTGGGACGTCGGCTGGCCTGCTCTCTCGAACAGCGCCAGCGCCGAAATGCCGGTGTGATGCAATCGACCGGGTCTCAGGTCTCAGATACCATTCTGCCGATCCGCGCCCCCCTTTGCCGGTGCAAATGAGCGACGCACAAGGAATGTGATTTCCCTCGTCCGGCCCGACGGACCACACATGGCTGCGCCAAGAGGCATCCGCATGGCGCGCGCGCCAAACAACGGACGCCGCGCTGCCGCTTCAGAACTCCCGTTCTTCGCAAGGACCACCGACGAAACAGCTGTGCAGGCGCTGAAGATCCACCGCAGGCGGCCGCGGCACCAGCTTTTCGCCGCAGGGCTCTGCAAAGGCCATGTGCCGCCGTCCCTCGCGCTTCAGGAACACGAGGTAGGTCTGGCCGCTGGACGGCGACGCGCACCACGGGCCAGAGCACAGGACATACAGCGACACATTGTTCTGAAACGGCTTCTTCCAGCCCTGCGGCCCCAATGAATGCCCGATCAATTGCGCGCGCAATCGTTTTTCCTGTGGAACCTCGTCCTGCCGGTCCCAGTCCACTTGCGGCAAGCGTCTTTCGTCGAAATCCAACCGCCCCACCACGGCGCCCCAGCGGGACTCATCGGCGTCAAGCGCCTTGAACGTGCGCACCACGTCCGTGGGCAGGCAACTCAGCGCCAGTGCGGGGGGTGCAAGCATGACCAGCGTCAGAAAGGCCCAGACCCATCTCATGTCAGATGCTCGCGAAAGGCATCGACAACCTGCGCATAGACGTCCCGTTTGAAAGGCACGATCTGCGCCACCACGTCATCCGGCGCGAGCCAGCACCATTCGGAAAACTCCTGATGCGCATCGGCGTCCAGCCGCACCGCGTCATCCGTGCCGTGAAACCGCAGCAGGAACCATTTCTGCTCCTGCCCCTTGTAGCGGCCCTTCCAGATTTTCGGGACGATATGGTGGGGCAGATCGTAGGCGATCCAGCTCTCCGTCTCGGCCTCAACCGTGACCAGATCAGGTGAAACGCCGGTTTCTTCCTGCAATTCACGCAGCGCGGCGGCTCTTGGGTCTTCGCCAGCGTCGATGCCGCCCTGAGGCATCTGCCAGGCCGGAGTTTCGCTGTCGATGCGCTGACCGACAAAGGCCTTCCCTGCGGCGTTCACAAGCATCACGCCGACGTTGCGGCGATAAGGGAGCTTGGCGATTTCTTCTGGTGTCATGGGTCTTTTCTCACACGGCCGGGTGGGATCAGGCCAGAACAGCGCTGTCGTCAGCGCTGTCTCAGGCCGGTCCCAAAGCATTGGACAGATCACGCGCCAACCGATGCGCGCGTGCAGGTTCTGTACCCCAACAGCAAGCAATTTCATAGGCAAGGGCGGCGGTGCGCGCCACCGTGTCGCCGGTCTCTCCCAGCGCCATACGGTCAAAGAGTGGCAGATCGGCACGGGCCTCGTCCCAGTCCAGAAGGGCGAAGTGCCCCGAAGGCGTCAACAGGATGTTGCCCGGGTTCAGGTCGCCATGCACCAGCGTCAAGGGATCGTCGGGCAAGACAGTCCAGGCGGCGCGGCACATGGCCACCAGCGGCTCTGGCATCTGGCCAAGGTCGATGTCGCCGCCACGGGTCTGCTGCAACAGATCCCGCGCTGCGGCAAAACCCGGCCGCTGGGCGATGCCCTGCGTGCGCCGGTGAAGATCCGCCATGGCGGTGCCAAGGCGCGGCAGATCGCCGGCATCAAGGGGCGCTCCCTCGATCCAGGGCTCCATCGTCCAGCCCGCCGCTGCCACCGCGCCCGAGCGTGTCGGCTGTGGCAGCGCGACAACGAACCCGGCCTCAAGGGCCGGTCGCTTGACCGCCGCCAGCCAGGCAAGGGCCTGCGGCGTCCGCGTGGTGGTCTTGAACACGAAGCCCGCGCCGACACCAATGCCGCGCAAGACCCGGTTGCGGTGCCCGCCGGGCATCGGCTCAAACGCAAGATCCGGCAGCCCCCAGGCCGCCGGATCCGGTAGATCGCCGAGTGTGGGCGCAACGTTGAACAACGCGGCGCCCCCGACCTCAGTCCTGAGGACCGAGCGCGGACAGGCCCTTGAGGATGTCGATGGCATAGGCCAGCTGATAATCCTCTTCGCGCAGCGCCGCGGCGGCCTCGGCCTTTTCGCGGTCCGCTTCGATCTGTTCGATCTCTTCGGGCGTCAGGCTGTCGTTGTCGAGGCTGCCACGCAGGTCTGCCTCGGAGCGGGAGAAGCGGTTCGTCTCTTCTTCCTCTTCCGCGTCAGGGCGGCGGCGCGGCTGTTCCACCACGATGTCGGGAGACACCCCAAGCGACTGGATCGAACGTCCCGACGGCGTGTAATACCGCGCCGTGGTCAGGCGCATGGCACCGTCCCCGCGCAGCGGCATCACCGTCTGGACAGAGCCTTTGCCAAAGCTCTTGGTGCCCACCACGATGGCGCGACGATGGTCCTGCAGCGCGCCCGCGACAATCTCGGATGCGGAGGCAGAGCCACCGTTGATCAGCACCACCAGCGGCTTGCCGTCGGCAAGGTCACCCGGCTTTGCGTTGTAGCGATCTCCGTCCGCCGGGTCACGGCCACGGGTCGAGACGATCTCGCCCTTCTCAAGGAAGGCATCCGCCACACGGATCGCCTGCGTCAGCAGCCCGCCGGGGTTGTTGCGCAGATCCAGGACCACGCCGTTGACACTGTCCATGCCACCGGCGTTCTCGATCTCCTTGGCGAGACCTTCGGACATCTGCGGATAGGTCTGATCGTTGAACGTTGTCACGCGCAGCACCACGGTGTCGCCCTGCAGGCGCGACCGTGCCGCCGTCAGCTGGATCACGTCACGGATGATCGAGACGTCAAATGGTTCGTCCTCGCCTTCGCGCACCACGGTGATCATGATCTCGGAGCCGACAGGCCCACGCATCAGGTCCACCGCCTGGTCCAGTGTCAGACCCAGCACGGAATCGCCGTCGACATGGGTGATGACATCCCCCGCTTCGATTCCGGCTTCCATCGCGGGCGTCCCGTCGATGGGCGAGACGACCTTTACAAAGCCGTCCTCTTGCGTGACCTCAATCCCGAGACCACCGAATTCGCCGCGCGTCTGCACGCGCATGTCAGCCGCATCGTCGGGCGGCAGATAGCTGGAATGCGGATCCAGCGAGGTCAGCATCCCGTTGATGGCGGCCTCGATCAGATCCGACTCGTCCACGTCTTCGACGTACTGCGCGCGAATCCGCTCAAAAATATCGCCGAACAGGTCCAGCTGCTGGTAGACGCTGGATGGGCGGTTGGTTTCCTGGGCCAGAAGCGGACCCACGAATTGCGTGGTCGCGACCACGGAGGCCAAGGTGCCCGCGAGGGCGGCCATCACGAATTTCTGCATGTATCATCCCTTGTCGGTTGCGAACCACAAAAGCGGATCGTTGGGCGCATCGCCCTCTCTGACCTCTATATAGAGCGTTTCCGTACGACCTGCGCCACCCCCTTCACCGGGAGTTGACCGATTTCCCACCCCACCCATCAGACCAACCGGGCTTCCTGGTGGCAAAACCTGGCCGATCTCGCCGTAAACGACTTCCATCCCGGCCAGCACAAAGAGCACGTTCTGCTGCGGTTCGAGGATCGTGACGAGGCCATAGTCCAGCAAAGGCCCGTTGTAGCGAATGGTCGCGGCCGTGGGCGTGGTGACCAGCGCGCCGGGCCGGGTGGCGACCACGATCCCGGGGCGCGAGACGCCAGCCGCGTCCGGATCCCCGGCGCGGCGCAGGATCACACCGCGCACCGGCAGGGGCAGACTGCCGGCAAGAGACCGGATGTCGGGCAGCGCCGGGCCGCTTTCGTCCTCGGCGATCTGGCTGAGACCGGAGGCAAAGCCCTGCAGCGTCTCCGTTGCCGAAATCAGGATCGCGGTGCGCACCGGGTCCTCGGTGAAGCGGCGCGGCAGATCGGTCCGGTCGGCGATCGCCTGACTGAGCGCGGTGCGCGCGGCCTGAACACCGGACAGCCCCTCGGACAGGCGCGAGGCGGCGTTCTGTTGCAGGGCCCGCAGGGCGCTGACTTCGGTCAGATCATTCTGCAACGCTGCGGCCTGCGCGGCCAGCCCCGGTGTCACCGCCGCCACCAGCATGCCGGATCTTGCTGTGCCCAAAGGACCCTGCGGATGCACCAGCGCCCCGGGGGACGCGCGCCCGCCCATGGCGGTCAACACCCCCAAAAGCTGCGCAATTTCAGCCTCTTGCGCCTCAAGACGTCGGCTCAACTCGGTCTCTCGGATGGCGGCGCGGCGCAACCCCTCACGCATCGCGGCCAAGCCGTCCTCGTAGGCGCGCACCGTTTCGGTCAGGGCCGCGACACGGTCCTGCGCGCCTTCGGCCGTGTCCAGAAGGACAGAGGCCGCCTGCAGCGCCTCGGCTGCGTCCTGCGCCGCGCGGCCAGACTCCTGCGCCTGTCCGGCACCTGAGAAAGCCCCGCTCAGAAGCAAGGCACAGCAGATCGCCAGAATGCCCCCGCGCCGCGTCACTGGATCAGGCTCTCCCCGGTCATCTCATCGGGTTGCGGCAGGCCCATCAGTTGCAAGAGCGTCGGCGCCACATCCGCAAGCCGCCCGTCGCGCAGCGCCGCACCCGCCGGTCCGCCATGCAGGATCACCGGCACAAGGTTCGTGGTATGCGCCGTGTGTGGCCCGCCGGTGACCGGGTCCACCATGGTTTCGCAGTTGCCGTGATCGGCGATCACCAAGAGCGCGCCTCCCGTCTCTTCAAGCTTGGTCACCACCTGACCCAGCCCTTGATCCACGGTCTCGCACGCCTTGATCGCGGCCTGCAGATCCCCTGTGTGCCCCACCATATCCGGATTGGCATAATTCACCACGATCAGATCGTAGCCGGACCCGATGGCCTCAAGGAGTTTTTGCGTGACCTCGCCCGCGGACATCTCCGGTTGCAGATCATAGGTGGCCACCTTTGGGGATTTCGGCATGAAGCGATCTTCGTTCGGGTCGGGCGTCTCGACGCCGCCGTTCAGGAAGAAGGTGACATGGGGGTATTTCTCGGTCTCGGCCAGCCGGAACTGCGTCTTGCCCTGCGATGCCACCCATGCGCCAAGGGTGTTGACGATCTCGCGCTTGGGGTAGGCGGTGGTCATATAGGTGCTGTGACTGTCGGAGTATTCGACCATGCCGAGCAATCCGGACAGTGGCACCGGATCACGTGCGAACCCGTCGAACGCGGGGTCACCGATGGCTGCGAGGATCTCGCGCGCGCGGTCAGCCCGGAAATTGGTGAAGAAGATGCCGTCGCCCGGTTGGATCCCGGCGAAGCCTTCGATCACAAGGGGTCTTACAAATTCATCTTTTATATCAGCCACATAGCTTGCATCTATTCCTGTCAGGGCATCCGGAAACACGGCGCCCTCTGCGTCGACCATGGCGCGGTAAGCCAGTTCGACGCGCTCCCAACGGGTGTCGCGGTCCATCGCGTAGTAGCGCCCGGAGACGCTGACGATTTCGGCGCCCTCCGGCAGCGCGGCCTCAAACGCGGCGACCTGCGTGGCGGCGGACTCCGGGGCGACGTCGCGGCCATCTGTGATCACATGCACGGCAACGGAAAGCCCCTTGTCGGTCAGCGCCTTGCAAGCCGCCAGAAGGTGCACGGAGTGGGAATGCACGCCGCCGTCAGAGGTCAGACCCATGACATGCGCGCGGCCCCCGGCGGTTTGAACCGCCTCTGCGAAATCCAGTATGCTGCTGTTTTCAAAGAAGGATCCATCCTCGACGGCAAGGTCGATCTGGCCCAGATCCATGGCGACCACCCGGCCCGCGCCGATATTGGTGTGCCCCACCTCGGAGTTGCCCATCTGTCCCGTCGGCAGGCCCACATCGGGCCCATGGGTGATCAGGGTCGCGTTTGGGCAGGTCTGTGTCAGCCTGTCGATGGTCGGCGTGTTGGCGAGCAATGGCGCGTTGGCGGTGGTGTCTTCGCTCAGGCCCCAACCATCGAGAATGCAAAGGATGACGGGTTTCATGCGGGCGGTCTCCTATCGCTTTGGCGGGGGTTTAGCAGGGGTTGCACGAGAAGGGGAGAGGCCAATGGTTGACGCGGCGCACGCGGCGTTAACCGCGGTCGCGCCTGCGCAAAACGGCTGCCTTGCAGGCATCAATCGGTACAAAAGGGCGCGCGTTTGGTACATATTGCTGCGCCTCACCCTGGGCCGGATCGTGGGCAAGGGCGCGTGGCCGGCGCGGTTTGGTACAAAACGGGGCGCTTTTGGTACAGATTGGACGCGGGGCCTTTGCGGGCTGCAGGACGGGGGAGAATGGGCTCTCACGATTGCGTGAGGCCGGTCTGGATCGGGGGCCAAATGCCTGCTCAAAGCCCCTTGACCGCGCGCGGGCCTGCTCACAGACGCCCCTTGCCAAACCCGAGACGCGGCAGCGCATAGGGGGTGGCCGCGCGGTATGTCTCAAAGCGGTCTCCGTAGCGGGTCTTGAACCGGCGTTCCTTCAGACGGGGGGCGAGCAGGCAGTAGGCGGTCAGGCCCAGCGCGAGTCCCAATTGGTCCGGTGTCCAGACCGGCACCAGCCAGAGCGTCAGCGCAAAGGCCACGTAGATCGGTTGGCGGATCAGGCGGAACAGTCCGCCGGTGGGCATGTCGGGAAAGACCGGGCGGCGCTTGGCGGCCAGAGACATCCAGCCCAGCGCGCCGGATTGCACTTCGGCCCCGGCGTCATAGCTCGCCTTGATCAGCAAGAGCCATGCCGCGGCATAGAGCGTCGCGATGCCCCAGAGCGCGCTCCCTTCGGCGCGCCACCAGACAATGCCGCTGGGCGTCCAGAGCGCAAACAGCGCCAGAAGTTGCAACGAGGCGATCATCGCGTAGGTGGTGGTGGCCAGCGTCTGCCCGTGCGGCGCGGGCGCAAGCCGGGCCAGCAAGCGACCGCCCGGTCCCGTCAGCAAGAGCGAGTGCCCCAACGGGAACTGCATCACGAGCGCCAGATTGGCCAGCGCCGCCCATGGCCATGGCACGGCGCCGAGGCTCTCGCTCATGCCAAAGAACATCGCGAGGATCATCGCCAGAACCGCCGCAGCAAAGACCGTGTGACAGAGCAGCCCGTAGGCAAAGGCCATGACGATGCGCCCACGACCGGGCGGCGGGGACAGCACGCCGGTGGCGAGGGTCAGGAGACGGGTGAGGGGCGAAGGCTCTGACATCGTTGCGTCAGGTAGGGCCCTGCTACGTCAGGGAAAGTGACGTTTGCACGTTTGGCTGACACCGCCGCCGGGGCCTGCCTGTGGGACAGGTCGAAAAACACGGGCCGGAAAACACGGGCCGGAAAACACAGGCTGGGAAACACTGGCTGGCGACGACCGGGGCAGCGCCAGATCAGCCTATGCACAGGAGCGGAAGTCGCCGGATGCCGCGCCGTGCACAGAGCGTCCCGGCTGCGCCCACCCAAAAGGCGTGATTTTGGGGCACCCCAGGCCCCGTCCGGTTTCGCAAACTCAAGACGGCAGGCAGATGCGATCGGCGCAGGCCTGTCTTTGTGCGGCAGTTTCCAACGAGGATGCCTCTGCCGGAGCGATCACCGCTCCGGCTGGCCCGGTTCATCCCTGAAGCGATTTGACCACCAACTCGCCTTCTTCGCGTTCCTTCATCGCCAGCGCGGCAGCATGGGCGCCAGCGGCGGTCGTGAAGTAGGGGATCTTGTCGTACAGCGCGACAGAGCGGATCTCTCTGCTGTCTTCGACTGCGGCGGTGCCTTCGGTGGTGTTCATCACCAGCTGGATGCCGCCGTCCTTCATCAGATCGACGATGTTGGGACGGCCCTCGTAGACCTTCTTGACCAGCGTGCAGGCGATGGCGTGCTCTTCGAGGAAGGTGGCCGTGCCGCGCGTCGCGACAATCGTAAAGCCGAGATCCACCAGAACGCGGGCGGTTTCGACCAGTTCGGGGGTCTTGTCGTCATCCTTGATCGAGAAGAAGACCGCGCCTTCGGTGGGCAGATGCGTGCCCGCGCCCAACTGTGCCTTAAGGAAGGCCCGGGGGAAGGAGCGGTCCCAGCCCATGACTTCGCCGGTGGAGCGCATCTCGGGGCCCAGAATGGTGTCCACGCCGGGGAAGCGGGCAAAGGGCAGCACGGCTTCCTTGACCGAGAACCACGGCATGTTCGGATCGGCCAGCGTCATCGGATCGGCCATCGGCACGTCCGAGGTGTAATCCGTGGCCGGATCGTGGCCTGCGCGCCGGGGGAAGTTCGTCAGGGGTTCGCCCGCCATGACGCGGGCCGCGATGGAGGCGATGGCCGAATCCGTGGCCTTGGCGACGAAGGGCACGGTGCGCGAGGCGCGCGGATTGACCTCGATGAGGTAGATCTCATTGTTCTTGATCGCGAATTGCACGTTCATCAGGCCAACGACGCCCAGCGCCAAGGCGAGCGCGTGGGTCTGGCGTTCGATGGCCTCCAGCATCTCTTTGGACAGCGAATAGGGCGGAAGGGAGCAGGCGCTGTCACCGGAGTGCACGCCCGCCTCTTCGATGTGTTGCATGATGCCGGCCACATGCACGTCCGTTCCGTCGCACAGGGCGTCCACGTCCAGTTCCACCGCGCCGGAGAGATAGCTGTCCAGCAGGACAGGGCTGTCACCGGAAACCACGACCGCCTCCGAGATATAGCGTTCGAGCTGGCTTTGATCGCGCACGATTTCCATGGCGCGGCCCCCCAGCACATAGGACGGGCGGATCACCAGCGGAAACCCGATCTGCTGCGCGATGGCCAGCGCCTCGGCGTCGGTGGAGGCGATGCCGTTGTGCGGCTGCTTGAGGCCCAGCTCATTGACCAGCGCCTGAAAGCGTTCCCGGTCTTCGGCAAGGTCGATGGCGTCCGGCGTGGTGCCAAGGATCGGGATGCCCGCATCGCTGAGCGCATTGGCCAGTTTCAGAGGCGTCTGACCGCCGAACTGGACGATCACACCGTGCAGGGTGCCGTTCTCCAGCTCTGTGTTCAGGATTTCCATCACGTGCTCGAAGGTGAGGGGCTCAAAGTACAACCGGTCGGAGGTGTCGTAATCCGTGCTGACGGTTTCCGGGTTGCAGTTGATCATGATCGTCTCGTAGCCCGCCGCCGTCAGGGCAAAGCAGGCATGACAACAGCAGTAGTCGAATTCGATCCCCTGCCCGATCCGGTTCGGGCCACCGCCCAGAATGACCACTTTCTTGCGGTCGGAGGGGCGCGCCTCGCATTCCACTTCGCCCATCATCGGCTCTTCGTAGGTGGAGTACATGTAGGGGGTCTGGGCCTCGAACTCTGCCGCGCAGGTGTCGATGCGCTTGAACACCGCCGTCACGCCAAGGTTCTGGCGGGCGCGGCGGACGTTGTCCTCTTCGCGGCCCGTCAGCGCGGCGAGGCGCGCATCGGTAAAGCCCATCATCTTCAGGCGGCGCAGCCCCTGTTCGTCAAGCGGCAGGCCCGCCTTGCGGATCTCTGCCTCGGCGTCGACGATTTCGCGGATCCGGGCGAGAAACCACGGATCAAAGGCCGTGACGCCGTGGATCTCTGCGTCGTCGAGGCCGTGGCGCATGGCCTGCGCGATCACCCGTATCCGGTCGGGCGTCTGTTCGCTGAGCGCCTTGATGATCGGTGAGGTATCACCGGCCCGCGCCCATGGCTCGGCATCGATGCCCGGGATCGCGATCTCGTCGAAGCCGGTCAGGCCCTGCTCCATCGAGGCGAGCGCCTTTTGCAGGCTTTCGTGGATGGTGCGGCCGATGGCCATGGCCTCGCCCACGCTTTTCATCGCGGTGGTCAGATAGGGTTCGGCGCCGGGAAACTTCTCGAAGGCGAATTTGGGGATCTTTGTGACAACGTAGTCGATGGTCGGCTCGAACGAGGCGGGCGTGACCTTTGTGATGTCATTGTCCAGCTCATCGAGCGTGTAGCCCACGGCAAGTTTGGCGGCGATCTTGGCGATGGGAAAGCCGGTCGCCTTGGAGGCCAGCGCGGAGGACCGGCTGACGCGGGGGTTCATCTCGATCACGACCATGCGGCCATTGTCCGGGTTCACCGCCCATTGCACGTTGGATCCGCCGGTCTCCACCCCGATCTCGCGCAGCACGGCAATCGAGCCGTTGCGCATGATCTGGTATTCCTTGTCCGTCAGGGTCAGCGCCGGGGCCACGGTGATGCTGTCGCCGGTGTGCACGCCCATGGGGTCGATGTTCTCGATGGCGCAGACGATGATGGCATTGTCGGCCTTGTCGCGCACGACTTCCATCTCGAACTCTTTCCAGCCGAGCAGCGACTCGTCCACGAGGATCTGACCCACCGGGGAGGCATCCATGCCGGACCGGCAGAAGTGGATGTAATCCTCACGGTTGTAGGCCACACCACCGCCGGTGCCCCCGAGCGTAAAGGCAGGGCGGATGATGGCGGGCAGGCCGATCCCTTCGAGCGCCTCGAGCGCCTCTGCCACGCCGGTGTCGAGGTCAAACTTGCCGCGGTCGTTCCTGGGCGCGGTGACGATGGTCGCCTTGGGGTTTTCCAGCCCGATGCGGTCCATCGCCTCGCGGAACAGCTTGCGGTCTTCGGCCATCTCGATGGCGTCGCGCTTTGCGCCGATCATCTCGACGCCGAACTTGTCCAGCACGCCCATCTCTTCGAGCGCCAGGGATGTGTTCAGCCCGGTCTGGCCACCCATCGTGGGCAACAGCGCGTCGGGGCGTTCCTTTTCGATGATCTTGGCAACCACTTCGGGGGTGATCGGCTCGATATAGGTGGCATCGGCCAGCCCCGGGTCGGTCATGATCGTCGCCGGGTTGGAGTTCACGAGGATCACCCGGTAGCCTTCTTCGCGCAGCGCCTTGCAGGCCTGGGCCCCGGAGTAGTCGAATTCGCAGGCCTGCCCGATCACGATGGGCCCCGCACCGATGATCATGATGGACGAGATGTCGGTTCTTTTCGGCATAGGGGTCCCCGGAATTTCTGGCACGCAGGCGGCATTGCCCAAATTGGAGCGGGTTATACGCGCCCAGAGGCCGGGTTCAAGGCCGGATCGGCTGCGGCTCTGTGGCGCTCTGGCCCCGGGATTCGATCCCTGGTCACCCCTGCGCCTGCCTTATTGCATGATCCCGGTGGCAGCGGCGTTCTATCTGCCCCCTGCGGCGCAGATTTTGCCGCGCGGCCTGACCCGGTGCCTTGCGCGCTGATCCGGCCCCTGCGCAACGAGGCCCGGCGCGACAGCGGCTGTTTTCCATCGAAGCAGGGGTGACGGCGAGAGGCGCGCCCTGCGCGGTCCTCACCCGATCCTCAGGGGCTTTGGAAACCAGCCCTGTCATGGCGTCACAGTGCGGGCAGGAGCAGCGGCGCGCGCCTGCCCTCTTTGCTTGACTTTCTGGCCGGGGCGCGGTGTATCGGCGCGGATCTACCCCCCATGCGAGGAGCCCAAAATGCACGCCTACCGGAGCCACACCTGCGCCGATCTGACCAAGGCCAATGTGGGCGACACCGTCCGCCTGTCCGGCTGGGTGCACCGCATCCGAGATCATGGCGGCGTGCTTTTCGTCGATCTGCGCGACCACTACGGCACGACGCAGGTTCTGTGTGACCCCGACAGCCCGGTCTTTGCCGAGATGGAAAAGGTCCGGTCCGAGTGGTGCATCCGCATCGACGGCAACGTGAAGGCGCGCGACGAAAGCCTTGTGAACCCCAAGCTGGCCACCGGCGAAGTCGAGGTCTTTGTCCGCGATCTGGAAGTCCTTGGCGCGGCAGACGAGCTGCCCCTGATGGTCTTTGGCGATCAGGAATACCCCGAGGAAACCCGCCTGCGGTACCGCTATCTGGACCTGCGGCGCGAGGCGATGCAAAAGTCCATGACGCTGCGGTCCGACGTTGTGGCCTCGATCCGCAAACGCATGTGGGCGAAGGATTTCCGCGAATTCCAGACGCCGATCATCACCGCCTCCTCGCCCGAGGGCGCGCGCGATTTCCTTGTGCCGTCGCGCTTGCATCCGGGCAAGTTCTACGCGCTGCCGCAGGCGCCGCAGCAGTTCAAGCAGCTGATCATGGTCTCTGGCTACGACAAGTATTTCCAGATCGCGCCCTGTTTCCGCGACGAGGACCCGCGCGCCGACCGCTCGCCCACGGATTTCTACCAGCTCGACGTCGAGATGAGCTTTGTCACGCAGCAGGACGTGTTTGACACCGTCTCGCCGGTGATTGCCGGGGTGTTCGAAGAGTTCGGCGAAGGCAAGGTGGTCGACGATCCCGCAAGCTGGCCGCAGATCCCCTATGCCGAGGCGGCGCTGAAATACGGCACCGACAAGCCGGACCTGCGCAACCCGATCGAGATGCAGGTCGTGTCAGAGCATTTCGCGGGCTCCGGTTTTGCGATCTTTGCCAAGCTGCTGGAACAGGACGGCACCCAGATCCGCGCCATCCCGGCGCCGGGCGGCGGGTCGCGCAAGTTCTGCGACCGGATGAACGCCTGGGCCCAGAAAGAGGGCCTGCCGGGGATGGGCTACATCTTTTGGCGCGAGAAGACCGCCGATGCGGTCGCACAGGAGCTGGGCATCAAGGTCAAGGAAGCACAGGCCAAGATGAAATCCGGCGAGATTGCCGGTGGCATGGAAGCCGCCGGTCCGCTGGCCAAGAACATCGGCCCGGAGCGCACCGAGGCGATCCGCCAGCAGCTTGGACTGGACGTGGGCGATGCGGCCTTCTTCCTCGGTGGCAAGCCTGCGGCCTTCCAGCGCGTGGCCGGAAAGGCGCGCGACACGCTGGGTCACGAGTTGAAGCTGATCGACGAGAACCGCTTTGCCTTTGCATGGATCGTGGATTTTCCGATCTACGAGCAGGACGAAGAGACCGGCGCGGTCGATTTCGAGCACAACCCGTTTTCCATGCCGCAGGGCGGGATGGACGCGCTGATGGGCGATCCGCTGGCGGTCCGGGGCTTCCAGTACGATCTGGCCTGCAACGGCTATGAGCTGGTCTCCGGCGCGATCAGGAACCACAAGCCGGACGTGATGCTGAAGGCCTTTGAACTGGCGGGCTACGGCGAGGACGAGGTCAAGAACCGCTTTGGCGCGCTGTACAATGCGTTCCACTTTGGCGCCCCGCCGCACGGCGGCTGTGCTGCGGGCATTGACCGGATCGTGATGCTGCTGGCGGGCACGTCGAACATCCGCGAGGTCATCATGTTCCCGATGAACCAACGCGCCGAGGACCTGATGATGAGCGCCCCGTCGGACCCGTCTTCGGACCAGCTGATGGAGCTGTCGCTGCGCGTGATCCCGCAGGACTGAACAGGCGCCTGACGGCCCGGAACATTGATTGGAAAAGGGCGGCTTCGGCGGCCCTTTTTTCATGCGCGCGGGGGCATCACCCTTCATGCGCGCGGTGACGTCACCGACCCCGTGCATGGCGTCTTTGCAGGCAGCGGGGCAAGTCCCCGCGCATGGGTCGGGCAATCCGGCGCCTTTTTGCCGCTGCCCTGCGGAAGCCGTGAAATTCCCGGCCGTCTCGCGTAGGATGCGGGAAAAATCACAGGCGCGTTCATGTTCGATCCCATCCTTGCCGAAACCCGCTTTGGCTGCGGGCTGTCCCCCGATGTGCCGCCCCCGACGGATGTACCCGCCATGTTGGCGGGCCTTCTGGGCGCGGACCCCATGGCGGTGCAATTTCCCATCGAGGATTACCCCAGCTTTCGCCAGCGGATCATCGCCCGCAACGTCGAGGCGGATGTGCGGCGCAAGAACCGCGGCAGCGAGGCGGCGCAGGCCGCGCGCAAGGCGATCCGCGTGCTGAACCGGATTGCCCGCGAGGACCATCTGAAGTGGATGGCCGCGCATATCTCGCGCCGGGTCGGGACAGGGACTCCGCTGCGCGAGCGGCTGGTGTTTTTCTGGGCGGATCATTTTACGGCGACGGGCAAACAGGGGCTGCTGCGCCGCGCGACCTCGCCTTACATGCAAAGCGCGCTGCGCCCGCATCTGACCGGCCGATTCGAGGATCTGCTGATCGCCGCGGTGACGCATCCGGTGATGCAGGATTACCTCGACCAGAACCGGTCCTTTGGCCCCAACTCGCCCAGTGCGCTGAAGAACCCCGAAAAGCGCGGCATGAACGAGAACCTCGCCCGCGAAATTCTGGAGCTGCACACGCTGGGCGTCGGCGGGCCCTATACGCAGGTCGATGTGCGCGAACTGGCGGAGCTGCTGACCGGGCTCACGCACAGCTCCAACAACGGGCGCAAGTTTCTCAAGGGGCGGGCAGAACCGGGGGCCGAAGTGGTGCTGGGCAAGACCTATGGCGGCACGAAGAACCCGCATTTCCGCGACATCGAGGCGGTGTTGCGCGACCTTGCCGTGCACCCGGTGACGGCGCAGCACATGGCGGCCAAACTGGCGGTGCATTTTGTCTCGGACACGCCGGATCCGGATCTGGTGAACCACATCGCCGGGCGCTGGCAGGAGACCGGCGGTGATTTGATGGCGGTCTATGACGCGCTGCTGAACCACCCCGCCGCGTGGTCACGCAAGCTGCGCAACGTCAAGCAGCCGTTCGATTTTGTCGCGTCGGCTTGTCGGGCGCTGGCGGTGCCGCATGCCGCGCTCGCCGAGTTGAGCGAGGCCCAGTTCCGACAGCGCATCCACACGCCGATGCGGCTGATGGGACACACCTGGCAAAAGCCCGACGGCCCCGACGGGCTGGAAGAGACCGACAGCGCGTGGATCACCCCGCAGGGTGTCGCGGCGCGGCTGCAATGGGCCATCGCGGTGCCCCAGCTTTTGGTGTCCGCCCTGCCGGACCCGCGGCGTTTCGTGGACACGGCCTTGGGTCCGGACGCGCCAGATGCCGTGCGTTTTGCTGCAAGTGCCGCCGAAAGCCGCGCCGACGGTGTCGGCATGGTGCTGGCCTCCCCCGCGTTTCAAAGGACCTGACCCATGGACAAGACATTGAACCGGCGTGCCTTTCTGAGTCGCAGCGCAGTGCTTGGCTGCTCTCTCGCGGCGAGCCCGCTGGTGACCCCGGTCAGCTTTGCCGCGGTGCCGGGGGACCAGCGGCTGGTGGTGATCGTGTTGCGCGGGGGGATGGACGGGCTGTCGGTGGTGGCCCCCTACGGCGATCCGGCCTTTGCGGCCCTGCGCGGCACGCCCGAGATCGGCGGTGAGACGGGCGCGGCGGATCTGGACGGGTTTTTTGCGCTGCACCCGGGGCTGCATCCGCTGATGCCGCTGTGGCGGGCGGGGCAGCTGAGCTTTGTGCATGCGGTGTCGACGCCTTACCGCGACAAGCGCAGTCATTTTGACGGGCAGGATCTGCTGGAGGCGGGCATCCCGGAAAACGCCGACCTCGATGCCGTGCGCGACGGCTGGCTCAACCGGTTGGTGCAACAGTTGCCGGAGGCGACAGCGGAAACCGCCTATGCGATCGGCAACGATCCTTTGGCGATCCTTGGCGGGCCTGCGCCGATCACGCGCTGGTCGCCCGAGGCCGATCTTGCGCTGTCACCGCAGGCGATCCGGCTGGCGCGCCTGGTCATGCAGGACGATCCGGCCATGACAGCGGCGCTGAACGCGGCCTTTGCCCTTGCCGAAGAAGACGGCGATGCGCTGATGCTGGACGGCGGCAGCGAAGAGATGATGTCACAGATGGTGGCCGACATGCAGGCGAACCGCGGCCAGAGCGTGGTGCAGCGCATGGCGGAATTCGCCGGCAAGCGGTTGCGCAAGGATGCCAGCATCGCGAGCTTTTCGATCAACGGCTGGGACACCCATGCGCGGCAGGAGGCCTCTTTGCGGCGGGCCCTTGGCGCCGTTTCAGAGGCCATCCTGACGTTGCAGGCAGAGTTGGGCGCGCGCCGCTGGGAACGTACGACCGTGGTGGCGGTCACCGAGTTTGGCCGCACGGCGCGGATGAATGGCACACAGGGCACGGACCATGGCACCGGTGGTGCGATGATCCTTGCGGGTGGCGCGCTGAAGGGGGGGCGTGTGATCGGGGACTGGCCCGGCCTGTCAGAGGCTGACCTCTATGACCGGCGCGATCTGATGCCGACGCGGGACTTGCGCGCGCATCTGGGCTGGCTGATCCACGGGCTGTTCGGGCTGGATCGCAACGTGATCGAAGCCTCCCTCTTTCCGGGATTGCAGATGGAGGGCGATCCGCGCCTGTTGCTGTGACCGTGTTTGTGATCGGGCAAACGCCTGACCTTGGGGGGTCTCACCCCGTGTCCTGCCCGGGCAAGGGCTGCTCCGGGCCAGAGCGTGGACCGCACTGCGGCATGTGGCATAGCTGCGCATGTCATCCGGGACTGCCGGGGGTTGCTAGATCGCGACGCGGTCCGTCAGCCTGTCGTGCACCATGGCCGCGACGCGCGCGAGGTTGGATTGCGTGGGCAGGCCCATGCGGCGCGCTTCGGCCAGATCCTCTGCGGCCTTTTGCAGGGGGCCATCCCCGGCGCTGCGCGCCACGCCTGCGAGGAACTGGGTGACATAGCTCATGGAGCGCTCATTCTCCCGGTCGTCGAGCACGTCGGCGGCATGCGCCATGTCGTCGCGATAGGCCAGCGGATCGGGCAGGATCGGATCGTCGCTGACCAGACGCGGACCCGTGGGCTGTCGTTCTGGCGGAAGCGCGGAGAGGACGGTGTTCTGGAACGTGATCACCGAGCTGACCGGCTTCGACAGGAAGCCGTCTGCGCCAGCGGCCAGCGCGACCTCTTCGGCAAAGCTGTCGCCGGAGGTGCCGATCACCACGTCGACGCGCGGACAGGCGACGGACAGTTCCGAAATCAGTTCCGCGCCGGAGCCATCGGGCAGGCCAAGGTCCACGATCACCACGCTGGGGCGGTAAACCTGCAGGTGGCGCCGGGCGGATTTCAGGCAGTCGGCCCGCCGGATGCGCGCCCCCGATCGCAGGCACAACAGGCGCATGGCATCACATGAAAAGCGGCTGTCCTCGACCACGAGCACCGTCAATCCGAGCAGCGGTCGGGATGCCGTGGGTCGCAGGTGTGCGGCGAGGTAGTCTTTTTTTTCCATGTCTCATCCCTCCGGGTCACGAGTCACGGGCATGATGGGCGGAAGCTGGTGAACAAGCGGTTAAGGTCGGCAAAGGCTTTTAACGCGCGGCCCGGGTGCAACGGCGCGGGCGTGCTGCGCCTCTTGTCGCTGCGCGGTCTGGACCACTTGCCGCTGCGCGGGCGCGAGGGCATATCCACGGCGAACCACGAAGGAGAGATGACATGATCGGACGCCTGAACCACGTCGCCATCGCCGTGCCGGATCTGGAGGCCGCGGCCGCGCAATACCGTGGCGCGCTGGGAGCCACGGTCGGCGCCCCGCAGGACGAACCCGACCACGGTGTGACCGTGATCTTTATCGAGCTGCCGAACACCAAGATCGAGCTGCTGTATCCGCTGGGTGAAAACAGCCCGATCAATGGCTTTCTGGAAAAGAACCCCGCGGGCGGGATCCACCATATCTGCTACGAGGTCGACGATATCATTGCGGCGCGCGATCATCTGAAGGGCACCGGCGCGCGGGTTCTGGGCACGGGAGATCCGAAGATCGGCGCCCATGGCAAGCCGGTTCTGTTCCTGCATCCCAAGGACTTCAACGGCTGCCTGATCGAGCTGGAGCAGGTCTGATGGGTGTGACCTCTGCGCTGGTGTTATATGCGGTGATCTGGTTCATGACCTTTCTGATCGTGATCCCGATCCGGCTGAAGACACAGGGGGATCTGGGCGACGTGGTGCCGGGGACCCATGCGGGCAGCCCCGAAGTGCACAACCTCAGGCGCAAGGCCTGGTTGACGACGGCCATCGCGGCGGTGCTGTGGGTGGTCATCGCGTCGATCATCATCTTCGAAGTGATCACGGTGCGCGATATTGACAGCTGGATGTACAACCGGATGGAACCGCTGTCGGCAGAGTGAGGCGGGCCGGGGTCAACCCCGGCCTACACGCCGTTGCGCCGGGCGGGGCTGTTCGTGTCACCCGCCCGGATGGCGCGCCCGGGATGGTCGGCCTGGGGTGGTGGGCCTGGGGTGGTGGGCCGCAAGCGCTCAGGCCCGAGCCGTGGCGTCTGCGCGCGTGAGCCGGTGGAAGATATGCGTGAAGGTGGCAGCCCCCAGCACCGGCACCAGCAGGTTCACCAGCGGCACGGACAGCGGCATCGCCATCAGCACACCCCCGGCCCAGATCGTCGCCACATGACGGCGGAAAAGCTGTTTCGCGGCGGTCCGACCGACGCGGCGCATGGCCGCCAGCACAAAGTACTCTCGTCCCAGAAGAAAGCCGTTCAGGCCCCAGAAGATGAACGGTGCCAGCGGCACGAAGAGCACGTAGAGCACCAGCGCCACGAGATTGGCCAGCGCCATCGTACCCAGAAAGCCGATCGAATCCTGCAGGCCTTCGGCGAAGCTGACGGGGCTGGCCGGGCCGAGATGCGGGTAGTGCCGGTCCTCCACCGCCTGCGCGACTTCTTCGAGAAAGAGGCCCGTCACGGCAGAGGCGACCGGCACCATCAGCACCATCGACAGCACCATTGTCACCGGCACCATGGCCCAGCTGAGGACATTGTCGACCCAGGTGATCTCTCCCACCCAGGGGAGGGTCAGGCTGTCGCCGACCAGCCAGCCCGCGCCCCAGACCATGAGTGCGCTGAACCCGAAAAGCACGAGGAGCGTGATCCCGATGGCCCGCAGCAGAACGCCGCGGAACCGGGGATCGCCCATCTGGCCGAGGGCCTTGAAGAACGCCTCGAAGATCATGCCGTCACCCAGGTGGTGATCTGGGCAAGGTCGGGGCGGGGCCGTTCCGGCGGTGGTGCGGTTTCGGTTCCAATGTGGATCAGTCCGGCCACCCGTTCGTAGGGCAGGGCCCCATCCCGAGGTGCGAGGCCCAGTGCGGCCTCGACGAACCCCCGGTCATGACTCGCCCAGCCGGACAACCAGTTGGCGCCCCAACCCTCGGCCAGCGCCGCGTTCAAAAGCGCGAGGCAGACGGCTCCGGCGGAATAGGTCATCTCGATCGCGGGGATCTTTTCGGAGGGTTTCTGCACTTCGATCACGGCCACGCAGATCGGCGCCTTGCGATAGGCATCCTGCGCCTTGACGATGTCCGCCTCGGATTTGCCCAGACGGGCACCGGCCTTGGCCACTTCGTCGGCCATGCGGTCCAGCGCCTCCCCCGTCAGGACGACAAAGCGCCATGGTTCCAGCTTGCCATGATCGGGAGAGCGCGCGGCGGCGGTCAGGATCCGTTCCAGCGCGCTCCGGTCGGGACCGGGGCCGGTGAGCGTCTTGGCAGGGCGCGAGCGGCGGGTCAGCAGAAACGCCATGGCGTCAGGGTTGGGGGTGGGCATGCGCCTCTCCATCTTGCAGGGCCTTCTTGGGGCGGGACGCCCGGCGGCGGAACACGCGGTGGCGGGTCACGCGGCGACGGGGTCCCTTGGCGAAGGGGTACGCGCCGCCCGGCGCCGGTGCAAACCGGTTCACGGGGACGCGCTCTTAATGAAGGCGTTGACCGGCCCGGTTTCAACAGGGAAAGCTGAGGGGATGCAGGACTTGCCCGATCTGTCCGACCTTGCGCATGCCGGTGCGCGGCTGTGGTGTCGGGTCACGCCCTCGGCGCGGCGGGATGGACTCAGCCGTGGTCCGGATGGGTTGCGGATCACCGTCACCGCGGCACCAGAGAAGGGCAAGGCGAACCGCGCCGTGATCAAGATCCTCGCCAAGGCGTTGGGGGTGCCCAAGTCACGGCTGCGCCTGTTGCGCGGGGAAACCGGGCGCGACAAGCTGTTCGAGATCGGGCCGTGAGCCAGCCTGCCCGGAGGGAGAAGGCCGATACGCGCGCATGTCGCCAATCCTGAATGCCCGGAAGACAGAGCCTAACGGATGTCGCTGTATTTCAGCGCCTTACAGGGGTCACACCAGTTCAGACATACCTGCGGGTCGCCGGTGGACCGCCAAAGGCGGGGCCGTTACTCGCTGTCGGGAAACAGTGCCACCAATCCGTCGGTCACGCCCTGCATGGAGAAGCTGAACACCAGCGGCTCCATCCCCAGACGTGGCCGAAAACGGCCCAGAACTGCGCCCTCGGTGGTGTCAAAGGCCCCCATCGCTTCGACATCGATCTCGCGCAGGGCTTCGCAGATGGTGCCATTGCAGGACTGCCAGATGAAGGGCACGCTTTGCTCTGCGCCGGGGGCCTGAATGGCGAAACCCGTGGGCAGGTAAGCGCCCGTCGGGACGCGGGCGCCGACATAGGCCTTGGTCCCGTCTGCCGACCAGAAGGCGAGCATCTGCGCGATGAACGCCCCGTCGCTGTCGCGGTTCAGGCGCTGGACGAGGACGCAGGCGGTGCGATCCTTGCCCAAGGCTTCGCAAGAGACCGTCCATGCACCAAAGCGGGCGCCATTGGCCACGGCATCCTGGGCCAGGGCGGGTGCTGCGGCGAACAGCCCGAAAGCAGCAAAAGCGAAGGAACGCAGCGACATGGACAAACCTCTTTGATGAAAATCGCCGCCCGGATCGGCGGGCGGCGTTACGTAAAGCGGTTCTGTCGCTGGCTGTCAACCGAGGCGCGCCCTGCCCTGCCGTGCAGGTCCGGGACGCGGGGGATCACATGGCGATCTTCACCATCGGGTTGCCTGTCGACATGGTGCCACCGTGAGAGCACATGTCGGAGATCCGCATCACCGGCAGGCTCGTGATGCGCACCATCATGGAGCCCTTGACCATCGGGTCGGGGGTCGGCACCGGCGGCGCGCCGGGCGGGGTGATCAGGTTCATGCAGATGGTCATGCCGGAGACCACGGCCACCGGGCGCCCCATTATCCGGACAATCGCCTGCCCCGGCTGGACCACGGGTCCCCCAAGGTGTTTGACCGCCGGAGAGACCGGGGTGGGCGGGATTGTGATGTTGCAGATGTGCATGTCACCCATGCAGCAGACCGGTTGTCCCACGTTTCTCTCCTGTATGTTCTGTGGTGTCGAAAGCTGCGGTGCGGCGCTCAGGCCTCCGCGACCTCATCGACCACGTTCAGCATCAGATCGGCCCGGCGCAGCGTTCCCTCGCGCACGGCGAAACGGTGCACAAGCGCCGGGTTGTCGGCATCTTCGGCCCAGACCTGCACGAGGTCGCGCATCACATAGACCGATTGCTGCGGTTCAAGCGCGGGCAGGTAGGTGTTGAAGACACCGGGTCGGTAGAATTTGAAGAACAATTCCTGATTGTCTTCGGTCTGCACCCGCAGAGCGCGCTTCAGCGAGGTTTTCACCCGCCGCGCATCCGTTCCGGCAATCAGGAACAGGCCCCAGTCCTTGCCCCAGCCGTTGTCCATGAACCACGAAAACACGCCGTCGTTCTCAAGCGACAGGGGCACCAGCCACGGCGCAAAGCCCGACAGATCCTCGAAGGCCTGTCCATCAAAGAGGCACAGCCCCTCGTCGGTCAGCGTCTCGATCACGAACTGGATCGCCGGAGAGCGGCTGGCATCCACCAGCAAATAGACCTGCTGGCCTTCGCGCCGCGCTTTCAGAAGCGCGGTTGCCAGCGCCTCGTCCGGGCTTTCTGCCGGATCGGACATATGCACCACAACGTCCGTCATCAGTTGTTCCCCGCCGTGCCTTGGCATTGTTCTGCAAAGGCTTGCTGCGCCATGAGGACCGCCGCCTGACTCGGCGCGCCCGGGTTGAAGTCCACCGAGGGGCACAGGATCTTCAGCTGGAAGGCCTTGATCGTCATGCCGCTCATGTCGATCTCGATCGAGCCGCCGGGCGCTGCGATGGTGAATTTCTGCGTCGCGATCAGCGTGTGCTTCATCGTCTGGTTCAGGATCGACTGGCCGACGGTGTTTGTCTGCTTCTGGCCGACGGTTGTGTGCATCTCCTTGCCGACCTGTTCCATCAGCGCGCCGCCGACGTTCAACACCTTGGTGACGCCGACCTGTTCCGCGGAGGCCACGCCGGTGGTGTCAGACCGAAAGTTCGACGCCATGGTGTTCATCGTGCCGGGGGTCTCGAACAGGCTGTAGCCGCTCTGGCCGAGCTTGGTGCCGTCTTCGCGCAGCTTGTGGTTGCCGTCCGACCCGGTCTCATCCGCGTCGCGCATCCCGCTGCGGCCAGAGCTGCCCTCGCCGCCGATAAAGCCCAGCTTTGACTGGCCGACAGAGCTCGACCATTTCCCGGCCCCGCCGCCGGAACTGCCACCGCCCTTGGACAGGCCCTGGCTGATCAGCGTCTTGGTCTTGCCGGCGAGCCCGGACAGACCGCTCAGCAGCTGTTTTGCCTGCGGGCCGGTGCCGCCAACGGTAAAGTTCACCGAGCCGCCTGCGTCCACTTTGAAGTTGTTGCCGACCTCGACCATCTTGTTGGCCCCGACCGATTCGATGTCATGCCGTTTCACCCGGCTGATCGAATCGTTCAGCACCAGCCGCGACATGTCCTTTTGCGCCTTGAAGGCGATGTGCTCTTCGCCCAGTTCATCCTCAAAGACCACTTCGTTGAAGCCGTTGCCCTTGTGCGTGTCGGTACGAAAGACCGATTTGGTCTTGTGCTGCGGCAGCGGATAGGCCGCCATGTTGCGCCCATTGTAGACACAGCCGGTGACCAGCGGGAAATCCGGGTCGCCGTTGAGGAACTCGACCAGCACCTCCATGCCGATGCGGGGCACGATCATGCCGCCCCAGCCGCCGCCAGCCCAGTTCTGGGCCACGCGGCAGCGCATCGACACCGACTGATTGATGTCCCAGGGGAACATCACAAGGATGCGGCCATGTTCGTCGCAGTCGATCTCTTCGCCTTCGGCCCCCACCACCACGGCGGTCATCGGCCCGCGCACATCCGCATGCCGGGTCTTGAGGTCCGGCGCCATGGGCGCGGTCGCGGGCATGAAGACGTAGCGCCCCGTATAGGCAAACCCGTCGCCAGCCGTCCCGCCGGAGCGGTAGTTGTCGGAGGTATAGCTGTGGTGCGCCACGAGGCAGAGGAAGTCCTCTCCCTTGCCGGGCACATTCTCGCTGTCGCCTGCGATGGTGATCTTCAGGCCCGCGCGCAGACCGGTGATGTCGCCAAGCGATTCGTAGCGCTTGTCCTGACCCTGTTCGCGCTTCAGCCGCAGCTGCGCCAACTGGGCGCCGCGCCCCGGATCGAGGTAGTCGCCCGGCCAGTCAAAGCTCTCGATCTGGCCGTGTTCATAAGAGGCCGTGCCTTGCTGGTCCTTCTCCATCGCGACGGTCGGCGTCTTGAAGTTGTAATCCGTCATGCGGATCGCGCCCGTGACCATGCGCCGCTCGGGCCGCCATTCCCAGAGGTGTTCCTTGTCTTCCTGATGGTGGCCGACATAGGGCTTTACCGGGAAATCACCGTGGGCTGTGTGCACTTCGGCGCTGTCGGTCAGCACCATGTCATGGGCGCCGTCCGACTGTTTGAAGTGATAGCTGATCCCGTGCCGTTCCATCATCCGGCAGGCAAAGTTGAAATCCGTTTCCCGGTACTGAACGGTGTATTCCAGCGTCGGATAGGTCTCGTTGCACTGCACGACCACGCTGCCGGCAGAGCCATAGGGCTGCAGCAGTTCCTGCAGGATCTCGATCACCGTTTTTTCGTGGAAAATCCTCTGGTTGCGCTTTAGTGTCGTGAGCCAGAACCAGGGCTGGAGCACCAGTTCATAGCGGCTGCCGCCATCGCCATCGCCGATCCAGCGCGCCTCTGTGACCAGCCCGTCAAAGAAGTTGTCCGCCCCGTCCTGACCAATCAGTTTGACGGTGGCATGGGTGCCCAGCAGGGCGTCGAAATCGACATTTGGATCGGCAGAAAGGCACGCAACATGGTAGTCGAACAGACCGTTCATCCGGTCCACGCCTTCGAAGCGTTGCAGCACCAGGGCGTCCGGACCAAGCGTGGTCTTCAACTGCCCCATTCGGAGATCTTGTTTAAAAGGCATCGGTGAACCTGACGTGATCTAAAGTGAGTGTACCCCAGACATGCCCCCGAGCAACGTCAAAAACCCGTTGCCCGTGCAATGCCTATTTGAAAAAACATTCGCTGTGGGCTACCATATGAGGACTGTGGCCTTCTTTTAAAGTCATAATTTCAATACTCTCGGCGCCCGCCTCCTTGTGGTAGACATCCGCCCATGATCACAATCAAACGCGAACAAATTGCAGAATTCGACCAGGTTGTCGCGGCCCATTTCGAAGCCGAGATGCGACACCACTGCTGGGAATTTTCCCCGGCCCTGTGCAAGACATTGGGCAACGAAGGCGTGAATGCCTTTGTGCAAAACAGCATTGAACGTGCAAGGTTTTATGGTTTCACCCTGCGCGGTCCCATCCGGTTGTTCATTGAACTGTCGCTGTTGCGCGGCAGCTATTTCGACACCGACCCGCAATACCGACTCTACGCGCCGCCGCTGCGCAGCGGCGGCAAGGAAATGGCCCGTGCCGAAGACCTGCACAAGCTGTCGCTGGAGTACACCAAGACCGTCGCCGGACCCGAAGGCGAGAACGTCATGAAGGCGTTGCAGGCCCTTGTGGATTTCAAGGCACCGCCAGAAGTGGGCGCGCATCCGACCGAGTTCGACGCCATGCATGCGACCTTTCAGCAGATCTTTCCGGAGAAGCTGGCACATATGGGCCGGCTGAGCTTTGGCCGGTTGACGCTGCGCGCGCGTGGCGTGACCGGACGGTTGGGCGCGCAGGCGCGCTGGTCGGACTGGGTGATGATGTCGCTGATGCTGGCCTTTGGCCATGGCTGCATCTCTGATCCGCTGTATCCGTGGATCGCCAAGACCCTCTACCAGCCCGGTCCGGCCAATGCAGATGCCCGAATCGCGCAGGTCGAACGCAAGTCGCGGATCTGGCTCGAAGCCGTCCTGACGCGCCATGCAGAGGGACAACCGCTATGAGCGGCGAAAAGGAATCGACCCCGCCAGCCGCCAACAATGGTGGATCAGAAGCCGGTGGCTGTGTGAGCGGTTGCAACGCGGCGACCCCATACGAAAAGTCTTATGGCTCGGCCGAGGATGCGGCCGTCGCGGCCATGCAACATGAAAACCCCGGCTCCGTGGCCTCCAACAGCGAGACCGCAGGTTGGGTTCAGGACAATGGCGACGGCACCTTCACGCCGCGCGCGCCAGTGGCCGGTGATATAGACAGCGCCGATCCGGGTCCCAAAGGTGCCAGTGACGTCGCGGTCTGGCACACACACGGTGGCCCCGACCCGCGATACGACAGTGAGAACTTTTCGAATGCGGACCGCAGATTTGGCGATTCGAACAATGCGCCCGTCTACGTGTCTACACCAACGGGTGTGATCAAACGCTACAACCCCTCTGACAGCAGTGAAGACACCCTGCCACAGACAGCACCGACCCGATAAACCCAAACCAGAGGAAAGACGTGATGAGCAGTTTCGAACCCGTGGCGGTGCATGCCCTGATTGGCACACCCGAAATGTACGACGGGCAAGCGGTGCGTGTCGTGGGCCTGTGTTCGTTCGAATTTGAAGGCAACGCCGTGTGGGCCGCTCAGGAATACCGCACGCAGTATATCTCGAAGAATGCCGTCTGGCTGAGCATCGGCATGCGCGATCTGGTGCAGCACGATGGACAGGTGATGCTGATCGAGGGGATCTTTTCTGCGCAAAGCAATGGCCACATGGGCATGTTCTCGGGTTCAATCCAGCAGATTGCCCGCATCGAACCCTGGAAAGGCTGACTGGCCCCGCGCCACACAGGAGGAATGAACGATGGAGATGGAATTCGTATCCCTGCTGGCGCTGATCCACGCGCCGGAGATCTATGAGGAACAGAAAATCCGTGTGATCGGCCTGTGCACCTTTGGCGCGGAGAGCGCGGTGATGTGGGCTGCGGCGGAGTTCTACAACCAGTCGGTGACCAAGAACGGCATCCACCTTGACCTGCCGCCCGAGATGAACCTGGCAGAGTTCCATGGCAAGACCATGCTGATCGAGGGAGTGTTTTCGGCCGAAAACAAGGGTCCGCATGATTTCTACTCCGGCTCGATCCTGCAGATCGACCGCATCGATCAGTGGTCCACCTGAGTTTTCCCTGACAGGGCTTTGCAGCGGCGCATCTGGCATGTGCGTGTCGATGGCCGGGTGATTCACACGGCACTATCGTCTTTCTTTCAGACAGTTGGGCAGATGGACCCGGGCAGGTCTTGTGCTCTGACCCGGCCCCCTTTCGCCGCTGGGTTGACGGTTTCCGGATCGTTGTGAAACGGCGGTGGCGCTATGGCATCGCCGCGTTTCACATCGTGGCCTCACGGATGGCAAGCACCGGTGTCGGGCCCCTTCTGCCGCGGGGGAACCGGCACGGCCCCCGTCGATTAGGCGTTGCAACCGGGTCCGATTTCGCCTGTCTTACGGGCATGATGGCACTGCTTCGACGTCTCTTGATTTGGCCCATTGCTGCCCGAACCGTGGCGGTTGTGGCTCTGGCGCTGTGCGGCGCGGTACAGGCCGCGGATCTTGGGGATGCCGATGAAGGCGAGGCCGAGATGGGCTGTGCGCTGCATCTGCGCGGAGAGATCACCGAGGGCGATGCAGAGGCGCTGGCCGTGGCGCTGGATTTCATCGACAGGCAGGCATCCGGGACGCAGGCGCCAAGGCGGCTTTGCCTCGACAGCGCCATGGGTGACATGCTCGAAGCGACGCGGTTGGCCGAGGCGCTGGCCGGTCGCGGATGGGGCGCGGCAGTTGCGCGTGGGGCGCGGTGCACCGGCCCCTGCGCCGTGATCTTCATGGCGGGAGTCGCCCGCGACGACGGGGGCACGCGGCCCGACCGCGTGCTGCATCCGCGCGGGCTTTTGGGATTTCATGCGCCGCCATTGGATGTGCCGGACGGATCGGCGGGTGACGATCCGCAGGCCCTCGCCCGGGCCTATCGCCGCGCGCTGTCTGCCCTTGCCGAAGTGGTTGTGCTGCGCACGCGCCGGGATCTGTTGTTTCCTGATTCGCTGTTGCACGCGCTGTTGGGGACACCGCCCGGCGGGATGACCGCGGTCGCCACCGTTGGGCAAGCGGCGCGCTGGGGCATTGCAGTGGCCCCCGTGGACCTGCCCGAAACGGATGACGACGGCGCCTTTCGCCTTGCGTGCCTGAACGCCCGCGCGGCCCGCGAGGATCTGCACCCCGAAGACCTGCCAGATGCGCAGACCCCCACTGCGTTCCGCTTTGTCGGGCTGGGTGAGGGCACGGTGGCCCTGCGCGACGACGGCAGCACCGGCGCGCCCTGTGCGCTGGACCTGCGCGACGGGACCGGCACAGCCCCGCTGGGAGAGATCCGGCAGCCACTCCGGCCCTTTGCCACGCCTGAGGCTGCGCCCCTGCAAGCCTATATGCTCTATCCTGCCGACCACCGCCTTGAGGACTTGCCCCTGCCCGAGCCCGACGCACAAGCGACCTATGTGGCGGCGCTGGGGGACCGGGCGCGCGCCGCATTGACCGAGACCGCGCTGGACCGCTGCTGGGTGCTGCGACCGGAGGTGACCGTGGTCAACGTCTCGGAATATGTGAACCTGCGAGAGGAGGCCGGATTCTCTGCTCCGGTGCTGCGACAGGTCCCCCTTGGGGAGCGGTTGCGGGTCATCGGCACCCAGAGCCTGCGCACCCCCGGCGACGAAAGCGTCGCGGAGCGCTGCCTTGAGGCCTGTGACGCCGTGGCGCTCGACCCGGCGGACACGGAGGAAGACGCGCGGGTAAAGCGGTGCATCGCTGCAAATATCCTGTGGTACGAAGTGCGCGATTCGGAAAATCGCGCGGGCTTTGTCAGCCGCAAGTTCCTGCTGGACTGAGGATCTTTCGGCAATCTCCCGCCGGATGCGGGTCAGGGATCCGTGACTTGAGCGCGCCTCTGCGTCAGCCTTTACTGGCGACAGATGATGCCGACAAAAGGACGCACGGGATGTGGCAGCAGATCAGAAACGTGGGCGCGGTGATGGCTCTGGCAGGCTCTGCCACGCTGGCGCAGACACCGGAGCGTGGCACGCAGGCCCCCATCCCGGACGACATCTGGGCGAAGATGCAGGGCGTGAGTTGGCACAGCCATCTCGATTGTCCGGCGCGCGAGGCGCTCAGCTTGCTGACGGTTCCCTTTGTCGATTTCTATGGTGACACGCGCCTTGGTGCGCTGATCGTCGCCAGCGATGTGGCCGAGGACGTGTTGGATGTTTTCGCAGAGATCCACGCGGCCGGCTTTCCCATCCAGAGCATGCGGCTGGTGCATGAATTTGCCGGTGACGATGGCATGTCCATGGCCGCCAACAACACCTCTGCCTTCAACTGTCGCCGCGTGGGAGGCAGCAACCGCATGTCGCAACACGCCTTTGGCCTCGCAGTGGACATCAACCCGGTTCACAACCCTTTCGTGACGGCGCGCAAGACGTCTCCGGTCGCGGGGCAGGATTATGACGACAGCGGCGAGCGTGGTGCGGATGTGCCGGGCGTGATCCGTTCGGGGGATGTGGTCGTGCGGGCGTTCAAGGCGCGCGGCTGGGGGTGGGGCGGCGACTGGTCGTCGTTGAAGGACTACCAGCACTTTTCGCAAAGCGGGAATTGACGGCGGGCAGAGGCCAGTGATTGCAGGCTTGGGTCATCGCGCGCCCGGTCCAAGGCCCAAGCGTGCCTGCGATCAGAGGGCAAAACCGGAGTATCCCTCTCCCTACCGCCCTTTATTGTTGGGCGATTCGGTGAAGGTTTCCTGAAGATCCTACAGAGCGCCCTGAAAGCCGTGAAGTGATCTGGCCACCACCGGAACACCGGATGCGATCCGGCCTCACGGGCCGTGGGCACCACGGCGCAATGTCACCTCAGACGGGCCAGATGTCCCCCCCGGGCAGCCCCCCCCCGCCGGGCACCCATGTGCAAAAGACGGGATCCCTCACAACGGTCCCCCGTTCGCCCGCCGCTCTGCCTGTCACAGGGGCAAGGCGGTGCTGTCCTTGAGCTCTTCCATCACGAAACTGGCGGAGACATCGCGCAGCTCGACCTTGGAAATCAGCCTCTGATACAAGGCATCGTAGCCTGCAATCGTGTCCACCCGGGCGCGGATCAGATAGTCCAGATCCCCGCTCATCCGGTAGACGCCAAGGATTTCGGGCATGGCCGACACCGCCTGTCGGAAGGCGCGCAGCCAGTCGGCGCTGTGCCGGGGCGCGCGCAACTGGACAAAGACCTGAAGACCCAACCCGACCTTGTCCGGATCGACCAGAGCCACGCGGCCCTTCAGCACGCCGCGCTCTTCCAGCAGGCGGACCCGGCGCCAGCATGCGTTGCGGGACAGGCCGACCTGCGCCCCAAGATCGTCCAGCGACAGGGCGGCGTCGGCCTGCAACAGGGTCAGGATCTTGCGGTCGAAACTGTCGAGTGTCTCCATACCCGGCAAAGTATTGGGAGATTATCCCAAGATCAACGCATCTGGCATGAAAATTGGGATCAGCTCTCGCGAGATCTTGTGCAGGTTGGGCGCAACGGCAAAAGGAGCCCCCTGATGATGACACGTATTTTTCTCGCCCATCCGCGGTCTGTCGACGAAAACTATCTGCAACACGCGCGCTTTGCTGCGGGAATCTCGGCACGACTGGCCTTGGCTGCCGGGGCTGCTGCCCTGCACGCGGTAATCCCCGCGCTGTGCGCGCGCACGGCAAGCCGACTGATCGCGGACCTCCATGACAAGACCCATGCGCGGGGTGTCACAGGATCTGACTGAGGAATTCCCTGGTCCGCGGGTCCTTTGCCTCGTCAAAAAAGGTCGCGGGCGGGCCGCTTTCGACGATCACACCACGGTCGGTGAAATAGATGCAATCCGCCAGTTCCCGGGCAAAGCCCATTTCGTGCGTGACAAGAATGCAGGTCATTCCATCGGCGGCGAGGTCCTTGATCGTGACCAACACCTCTTTCACCGTCTCCGGGTCCAGCGCGGCGGTGACCTCGTCGAACAGCATCACGTCGGGCTGCATTGCCAGACTGCGGGCGATGGCCACGCGCTGTTGCTGGCCGCCGGAAAGCTCTCCGGGAAAGGCGTCTTCCTTGCCCTCCAGCCGCACCTTCTTGAGCAGCATGCGGGCGCGGGCGGCCACTTCTTCGGGGGGTTCCTTGAGCACCTTCACCGGCGCCATCATGATGTTTTCCAACGCGGTCTTGTGCGGAAACAGGTTGTACTGCTGGAACACCATGCCGACCTTCTTGCGCAGTTCCAATGCGTCAAGGTCGGGGGTGTGCACCTCTTGGCCCTCCACCTTGATGGATCCGGACTGGATGTCGTTCAGCGCATTGATGCAGCGGATCAAGGTCGATTTGCCGGAGCCGGACGGACCGATGATGCAGATCACCTCGCCCTTCATCACATCAAGCGAAACGCCCTTCAGCACTTCGAGATCGCCAAAACTCTTGTGCACCTCCTTGATGGAGACGATGGGCATGTCGGGGGTCCAGGTCATTCGGGCACCTTCACAGTTTCAGCACAAAGCGTTTTTCCAACCGTACGGTCAGAAGCGCGATCGGATAGCAGTAGAGAAAGAAGATCAGCAGGACAAAGCCGTAGAACGGCACAAGCAGTTCGGGACGGTTGTTTTCTGCCTCGATGGCTTGACGGGTGAGGTTCAGAACCTCTTCGACGCCGAGGATCGACACGATCGGTGTGGCCATGGTGAGGATCGCGTACCAGTTCATCCAGGGGGGGATCATCCGCTTGATACACTGCGGGAGGATGATCTGGAAAAGCGTCTGACGGCGGCTGAAGGCGAGGCTTTCGGCGGCCTCCCACTGGCCGGTGGGGACGGAGTTCACCGCGCCCCTCACGATTTCCGAGATGTTGGCCATGACCGGAAGGGCGAGGCCAATGACCGCCTTGGCCCAATCGGGCACCGGGATGATCATGCCCGCCACTTCGAACTCGAACGGGAAGGACAGCATCACGATGAACAAGAGCACCAACCAGGGCGAGTTGCGAAAGATCTGGGTGATCACCATCGACACCCAGGACAGCGGCTTGATCGGGGACAGCTGTCCCAACCCGAGAAAGACCCCGAGAAAGGTGCCCACGACCATGGTCAGAAAGCTGATGATCAGGGTGAAGACAAAGCCCTGAAACAGGATGAAGGGCACCCAGCGCCACAGCGAGACCAGCGGCCCCTGAGGCAGGTCGTCGGTGCCGATGGCCTGCGCCCCGGCCATCAGAGGCCAAAGCACGAGGCTGACCGAGGCAAGGCAGAAAACCCAAAGGGGGATCGCCGCCAGCCATTCGGAAAAGCCGATGCGGGAAGGCGCGCGGTACAGCGCGGCGTGCGAATGCATGACGGGAAGGTCAGTGCGGGCGGGGGCGTTGATGCCGGGAAAGGATCTCATGTCAGCCTCCGTAGCCCGGGATGCGCATCTTGCGCTCCCAACGGGTCATACCCATGACCAGGACCCCGACGAGGCAGAGATAACTGACAAACAGCACCAACATCATGGGGTTCTGCGCAGAGGGAAAATCGTTCCAGATGGTGATCGACTGGTACAGCAATTCCGGCACCGCAATGACAAAGGCCTGCGTGGTGGTCTTGACGAGGTTCACAAGGTTGTTGTTCAGCGCGGGCAGCGAGACCCGCATCGCCAGCGGCAGGACGATCAAACGATAGGTTTGAAGCCGCGTGAACCCGAGCGATTGCGCCGCCTCCTGCGTGCTCTTGGGCACGGCTTCGATACCGGCACGAAAGATCTCGACGTTGAAAGCGCCTGCAAAGAAGCTCAGCGAGATGATCGCCCAACCTGTCGCAGAAATGATCGGCACTTCCAACCAGCCGTCAGGGCTGTAGGTGGGCGTGAACCGTCCGAGTGCAAAGTAAAAGAACAAGAGCTGCACAAAGGGCGGCGTGTTGCGAAAGAACTGGATGTAGCCATTCACCACCCCGCGCGCGAGCCGCGACCGCGCGCCTTGCATGGCGGCGCCAAGAATGCCGATGATCACGGAAAAGATCACGCAGGCAATCGACAGCTGGATCGTCAGCCAGAGACCGCCGACCACCTTGTTCCATTGTCGCTCTTGGTAAAAGAAGATGAAGTTCCACGTCGGATGATCTGCGGCCAGTTGGCGGAAGAACTCCGTGAAGGCGTCAAGCATGCATGCCCCTGTTTGACGTATCGGCTGGTCCAGTTGCCCCGCAAGAGGGGGCTCTGCCCCCGCGCTGACGCGCTCCCCCGGAGTATTTTCGAAACAGAGAAACACAAGCGCTCTGGGCTTCTCTGTTTTTCAAATACTCACGGCGCGACGCAGCCAAGGGCGACCGGTCTGCAGGGAGCACCCAAGGGGCCCCCTGCCACGTTGCGAGAAGGTTATTCCGCCAGCCAGTCGCTGAACTTTTCGGACTCGTTGGCCAGGTAGCTGGTCGGCTGGATGCCCCATTTGGCTTCGAGCTCGATCAGCGTGCCGTCCTTGTGCCATGAGTACTGCATGCCAGACATGAAGCGACCAAAGACGCAGTTTTCTTCGGCTTTCGGCACGGCCAGCGCCCAGGGGTTGTCGTCTTCGGTGGCCATGGGCATTTCGAAGTCATCCCATTCGCCGGACGCGAGGTCGGCCATGATGGAGCTGTCGTCATAGACCCAGCCGATGCACTTCTTGTCGCGCAGCGCCTGCTTGGCCTCGGCGTTTCCGACGAAAGCCACAATGGTTGCGTCATAGCGCTCTTCGACGATCTGGTTGTAGAAGGCACCCTGCTTGCCGCAGACGGGCTTGCCGGACAGCTCGTTCCAGTCGCTCAGGCCGAGCGCCTTTGGGGCCAGCAGGTTGGTGCCGGATGTGTAGTAGTTCGGGCCGACGATGCCGACGATCTCGCGACGGTCCAGACGGTCGGACATGGTGGCGATCATCAGGTCGATCTTGCCCTGCTCGAGGAACTGCATCCGGTTGGAGGATTGCACCGGCACGAGCTCAAGCTCGACGCCCATGGTCGCGGCCACATCGCCGGCCATGTCGATTTCCATGCCGACGAGGCTGCCGTCGGTGTCACGGAAGCCCCAGGGCTTGTAGTCGGCCTTTACGCCAACGACGAGTTTGCCGCGCTCCATCACCTTGTTCCAGGTGTCATTGGTGCATTCGGCAATGGCGGTTGCGGGGATCAAGGTGGCCAGCACAGTGGCCATGGCTGTGGAAAAACGTGTCATGTTAGAGCTCCCTGTCTATCGTTTCGTGGCGCCGAGGGTATCGATAGGATTTCAAAGGGCAAGGGCTCTGGAGCACAGGGGACGCTCGTCAAACCGCTTGGCCAGCCGCGCGCCGGTTTTTTTTGTGCGCTGCCCAATTCACGCGCAGCGCGTGGGCGTGTTCAGGTGGACAGAAAGCTGACGCCGCCGGGCGCCACGTAGGCGGCGGTCAGGCTGCCGGTGGCATAGGCCCCCGTATCGACGGAAATGCGTCCGTCGACGGCCTCCGCCTGATCGACAATGGTATGGCCGTGCACGACCCAGATGCCATCCGTCCGCGGCACCGAGAAGAAGTCCGGGTGACCCCAGCGCAGCACCTGATCGGACTGCGCCTCCAGCGGCAGAATGGGATCTGCGGCGGCATGCACGACGGCGACGTTGCCGCTTTGCCAGACCAGCGGCAGGTTCGCGAGCCAGACCACCATATCTTCGCCCATGGCGTCAAAGAGGTTGTCCCGCACACCTTCGTCGCTGCCATTCGACGGCCGGGACACGTTGTAGCTCGCAAGGGTCTGCAGCCCGCCATGGCGGAACCAGCGGTCGCCATACATGGAAGGGTTTTCGAGGAACCGCAGCAGCATCTGTTCGTGGTTGCCCATCAGACAGGTGAAGCTGTCGCCGAATTCCTCGTTCAAGCGTTTCAGCCAACGCAGGACGTTGGCGGAGTCGTCACCTCGGTCGATGTAGTCACCCACACAGACCACCCGGGGATTTGAATCCACGGATTCGATTTTGATCAGGAGGGCTTCCAGGGCTGTAATGGAGCCGTGGATATCTCCGATCGCGTAAAAGGGTGCGTCAGGTGCCACCGGGGCCGTGAAGGACGGGAACCCTGACGCTATTGGGCGATCAGGGCGCTTGGACACCAATGTTCTTAACCAGCTCATAATGACTCGTATATGGGCAGGCGGTTAAGTTCTGACAAGATATCAGTCGTGTCAGGGGGGCTTCCTCCGGGGAATACCGCTCAAATTTATGGCGAGTTCCTGCCTATTGGGCAGAATCCAGCGCAGGGGCACTTGGCCCCCGACGCATTGTTCATCTTTAGGTTTATCAGTTGGTCGCTGCGTTCGCCGCCTGGATGAGCGATGGCACCAACTGGCTGACAGAGCGATTCCATTTGGTGATGGGCTGCTCTTCGATGAAGATCACATCGCTTGGGCGCATCTGGAAATGCGTCGTCAGGACATAATCTGCCGCGTTGCGGGCGTTCAGGTGATAGGCAACCACCCCGGAGGCGCTTCCGCGCATCACGTAGATGTTGGTCGGATCGCCTGTCGTGTTGTCGAACCCGCCGGCACCGTAGAGGATATCCGCAAGCGTGGCCTGCTGGTTGTAGGGCAGCGGCAGACGGGTCTGCTTTGTCACTTCGCCGGAGAGGTAGACGTAGTCGCGCTTCTCCGCGCCCAGCGCTTCGCGACGTTCGAAGTTGCGGCGCTGATCCTCAAGCACGTTGCGGCGCAGGGTGATTTCCGTCGCCAGCGCATCAAGCGCCTGCGAACGCACTTCGGTGCGCAGGGAGATCACGTCGATGCGGGCCTGATAGAATTCGAGCGCGCGGTCGAGGTCGTAGTTGGTGTCGACGAACACGGCGTCGCCCGGCTGCAGCACCTTGCGCTGCAGGCCCTGATTCTCGAAGTAGAGGTCCAGAGGGATCTGATAGAGCGTGCCGTCGCGATAGACGCGGATCGAGGCAAACTCGCGGTCGCGGACGGCGATGTCACCGGCGGCCACAAGCGCATCCCCCAGCGTCAGCGGGTTCAGCGTGATCGGCACCAGCTGCGGCGTGCGCACGGCACCACCGACGGCGACGCGCTGCGAGTTGAATTCGCTGATCTCGACGCTGAACGACGGGTCGATCTGGTTTTCCACGAGAAGCTGGAAGAGCTGCTGCTCGACCTGATCGACGGTCAGGCCCAGAACGTTGAAAGCGCCGACATCCGGGATGGAGATCGTGCCATCGTCGCGCACGGTATAGCCTTCGCGCTGGTTCGCAGCGGCCAGAAGGCCGGTCAGCTGCTCGATGGTGTCGCCGCGACCGCGGGTCGCCAGCAGCAGAACGTCGCCCACACCAATGCGATAGGATTGCGGTGCGACGTCGGGCAGCGGGCGATACTCCAGCGCCTCGCGCTGTTCGTTGGGCAGGTAGGGCGGCGCTGGCACGCCACCGGCGGTCGCCACGTTTCCGCTGCCCGCCACGGCGTAGAACACGCTGGGCAGACCGCGCGGGGCGTAGGGTGTCGCATTCGCGGCGCGGATCGCGCTCGGCGTCATGGTGACAACCGTGACCGGCGCCTCGTCATCGCGTTCGGTGACTGCGGAACTGTTGTAGGTCACACCGCAGGCGGTGAGGGGGAAAACCAAGGCGGCCCCTAACAGCGCGCGTCTCAATGGGGCCGAGAGCCATATGAATCCCGAACCCAGGCTGCCACGCGCATAGGAGAAACCGCTCATTGTCGTCCTCGTCTTAAACGTTTTTTATGCAAAGCCTGATGCACGCCGAGGACGTTACCCGACGTATTTTGCCCGCTTTCGGAACATGGCTACACGCGAACGGTCAAAGAGGCGACAATTTGAACCTCGATTGATGCGCGGAAACCCCTGAGCGGGGTAAATCTGCAACACAGGCAGGTTTTATCCACAGCAAGGCAGCAGGTGACTGGCGCGACGTTTTCCAAGCGGCTGGAATCCCATGCTTTCTGTTTCAAGACCGATTCGGCACCAGCTTGCTTGTTCATAAAGTGTTAACGCGAGAGCGCGCATCCCGGCCGCCAAACTGGGACAAAAAGGCCTCAGAGTGGGTTTGCGGCCTCCAGATATAGCCCTGATTGGGACAGGCCAGCCACCCCTTGGTGCGGAAGACTATGAATTTCGCGGCCTGCCGAGGGTGTCTTGATCCTCGAAGCGCAGGACTTTGCCGCGACGACATGCGACAGTGTATACCGCCGCATACTGTAGACGCATTGCCGGTGATGCTCTAGGGAAGGCGCAACACTCGCGCCAGCACACTCAAGAGGGATCCCATGTCCGATCAGACCACGCCCGACATTATTTATACCAAGGTTGACGAAGCACCTGAGTTGGCTTCGGCCTCCCTGCTGCCGATCATCAAGAGCTTTGCGAGCGCCGCCGGCGTCACCATCGGCACCAAGGACATCAGCCTCGCGGGACGCATCATCGCGACCTTCCCCGAGGCGCTGACCGCAGAGCAGCAGATCCCCAACGATCTGGCGATCCTTGGCGAGCTGGTGAAGACACCCGAGGCCAATGTGGTCAAGCTGCCGAACATCTCGGCCTCCGTGCCGCAGCTTGTTGCAACGGTGAAAGAGCTCCAGTCGCAAGGCTACGCCCTGCCCGACTACCCCGAGAGCCCGACCAGCGACGAAGACAAGGCCGTGCGCGCAAAATACGACACCATCAAGGGCTCCGCCGTGAACCCGGTCCTGCGCGAAGGCAACTCTGACCGTCGCGCCGCCGCCGCCGTAAAGAAGTATGCGCAGGACAACCCGCATCGCATGGGGGAGTGGACGTCCGAGAGCAAGACCCGCGTGTCCTCCATGTCAGGCGGCGATTTCCGCACCAACGAGGTGTCGGCCACGCTGACCGACGGTGCAGAGGTCAAGATCGTGCTGGAAAGCGCGGCCGGCGAGGTCGTTCTGAAAGATGGGCTGAGCTTCACGCCCGGGACGGTTCTGGACGCCGCCTTCATGTCCGCGAAGGCGCTGTCGGCCTTCCTCACCGAAGAAGTTGCCAAGACGCGGGACGAAGGCACGCTCTTCTCCATTCACCTGAAGGCCACGATGATGAAGGTCTCTGACCCGATCATCTTTGGCCACGCAGTCAAGGTCTGGCTGGCACCGGTGTTCGAGCAGTTCGGCGACCGCATGGCCGAGCTGGGCGTCAATCCCAATCAGGGTCTGGGTGACCTGCTGGCGCGCGTCAAGGACGACGCAGAGATCATGGCCGCCATCGATGCCGTCACCGCAGAGCGTCCGCCCATGTACATGGTGGATTCGGACAAGGGTCTGACCAACCTGCACGTGCCGTCCGATGTGATCATCGACGCCTCGATCCCCGCGCTGATCCGTGCAGGTGGCAAGGGCTGGGGGCCGGATGGCAAGGAATCCGACACCAATTGCGTGATCCCGGACAACTCTTATGCGCCGGTCTACGACGAGACGATCAAGTTCTTCAAAGCCAATGGCAAGCTGAACCCGGCCACTGTCGGCACCGTGCAGAACCTCGGCCTGATGGCGCAGAAGGCCGAAGAATACGGCTCTCACCCGACCACCTTCGAGATCCCCGCCGATGGTGTGGTCAAGATGGTGGCGGCAGACGGCACCGTGATCCACCAGCACAGCGTCGAGAAGGGGGACATCTGGCGGTCCGCCTCCACCCGCAAGGCCCCGATCGAGGACTGGGTGCAACTGGCCATCGACCGCCAGCGGCTCACCGGATATCGCGCGATCTTCTGGCTGGACGGGACCCGCGCCCATGACGCAGAGCTGATCGCTTATGTGACGCCGCTGCTGGAGGCCGCCGGTGTCGCGGACAAGTTCGAGATCATGTCCCCGGCAGAGGCCACCAAGGCCAGCCTCGAAACGATCACCAACGGCGAGAACACCATCGCGATCACGGGCAACGTGCTGCGCGACTACCTGACCGATCTTTTCCCGATCCTCGAACTGGCGACCTCGGCCAAGATGCTGTCGATCGTGAAACTGATGCAGGGCGGCGGTTTGTTCGAGACCGGCGCGGGCGGGTCCGCCCCCAAGCACGTGCAGCAGCTGCAGGAAGAGAACCACCTGCGCTGGGACAGCCTTGGCGAGTTCTGCGCCCTTGGCGAGAGCTTCAAGTTCCTGGCGGAGGTCAAGGGCAACGCCAAGGCGGGTGTCCTTGGCGAAGCGGTCGATCTCGCGACGCAGGGGATCCTCGACAACAACCACTCGCCCAGCCGCAAGGTGGGCCAGCCCGACAACCGCGACAGCCACTACTGGTTTGCGCGCTACTGGGCAGAGGCCCTGACGGCGCAGACCGAGGATGCCGATCTCGCGGCGCATTTCGCCCCCATTGCCAAGGCTTTGGCCGAGGGTGAAGCGGCCATCATCTCTGAACTCGCGGCAGCGCAGGGCGCGGCGGCGGATCTGGGTGGCTACTACCACACCGACCCGGCCAAGGTGGCGGCCGTAATGCGCCCCTCGGCGACGCTGAACGCGATCATCGGCTGACGGTCCCCGGCGCAGCTTGCTGCGCCCCAACCTGACACAAGAGCCGCCCGCGCCCTTGATCCGGCGTGGGCGGCTTTGTTGTCTTGCGTCGGATCCGCTCGCATCCAGACGACACCTGCCAAGGGGCGGTTGCGCCTCTGTGACGCCCCGTATTGGCGCTTGGGCAACGGCAACGATCCTCCGCTGTGAAGCATTATACTGTGCAAGCGGCGCCCGTCCCCGGGGCGCGCATCCTTCGGGGCATCTGGGCCACATCCGCGACAGCACGCCGATCCGTCAGGCCCATCTGGGTGCCAAAGGCGGATTTTGGGGGTCCTTGCCGCGGAAATACGACCTGTAGCGCTCTTTGAGCGGAAAATATCGTGAAACCTGACTTGACCGGCGCGGCGACACGGGAAAAAGTCGAATCATGGCAAGCGACGTGCAAGACATCGACGACGAGGAAACCGAAAAGACGCAGCCGCCCATGTCGGCGCTGCGTTACGAGACCCCGTTCGAACTTTATGGCGCGATGCCGCAGGTCAAGCACATGACCCAGCACCGCCCACGCGATGACGAGGACAACCTCGCCTACCTGCAGCGACTTGCGGGATCCACCACCCCCGAAGAGGCGGTCACCTTCGCGGCCTTTGCAGCGGTGCCACCGATGGCGATCTGGTGGGCCTATGAGTGTCTGCGCGTGGCCAGCGATGACATGAGCCATGCAGACCGCGAGCTTATGGAACTGGTGGCCAAATGGTGCAGCTACTCCGACAACGAGAATCGCTATCAGGTGATGCACCGCGCGCTTTTCGCACCGCAGCGCAGCCCGGCGGTCTTTCTCGGGCTGGCGGTGGGCTGGTCCGGCGGGCCGATTGCGCCCAACGACACCGCGCAGGTCCCCGTGCACCGCGCACCGCGCGCGATCAATTCCGCCGTGCTGTCCAGTCTGGCGCGGGCCGAACTGCAGCAGCGTCCGGTGCGCCTGCAGCGATTTATCGACCAAACGTCAGAGCTTTTCCGGATCCGTTGAATTTGATCTGCAGCGCCACTGGCCCTGCGTGTCCAAGATTGGTTAACTGGTGCCGATGACACTGATTTTGCGAATCGAGAACTTTGACCAGCTGGAGACAGGCGGACCAACCTGGCTGCAGCTCGACGGCCATGGCGCAAGCATTGGCCGGCGCGGGTCGATGGACTGGACCTTGCCGGACCCGAGCAAGATGATCTCTGGCCACCATTTCGATGTCACGTTCCGGGATGGCATCTACCTGCTGACGGATGTCTCCACCAACGGCACCTTTGTGGACGGCCAGGGCCACCGCATTCAGGGCGAGTTGGCGCTGCGCGGCGGTGAACGGCTGATCGTGGGTCACTACATCATCGCCGTTGACCTGCCCAGCGCGCAGCCGCAGGTCGCTGCGGGGGGACCGGATGAATGGGACGTCTTTCCGGGGCCGTCCGAACCGGTGGCGCCGCCACCGTCGCGGCCCATGTCCCCCGGGGGATCGCTGGACGACCTTGGTGGAGGGTTCGTGCCACTGCCGGGTGGGCCACGCGGATTGCAGACCGGGCCGGGCGCGCAGCCGGGCCTGAAGACAGAAAACTCGTTGCAGATTCCCATGTACACGCAGGGCGGCATGCCCGGTGTGCAAACTCCGGGCATGCAAACCCCCGGCGTGCAGGTGCCTGCAGGCCCGCCCCAAACCCCGCCCCAGACCCCCGCCCAGACCGATGCGGTGCCCCCCGCGGCCCCGGGTGGTTTGCCGATCCCACCGGCGCCTCCGCCGATTCCGGCCGCGCCGGAGCCCGCGCTGACGCCTGCCTATGTGCCGACATTGGGTCAAGACACACCGCCGGAGCCTGCACCGGTGGCAGAGATCCCCTCTGCGCCCCCGGCATCTCCGCCGCAGGATGAGTTCGACTCGCCCGCGCCCCGATCCCTGGGGGAACCAACACCCGCCGCACCGATGCCGCGGCCCACGTCGGCACCGATCCCCTCGCCCGTGCCCAGCCCGGTTTCGACACCGGGGCCATTGCCAGAGGCGGCATCGCAGATAGCCGCTGCAGCCCCCGCAACGCCCGGTGCACAGGGTGGCGGACAGGGCGGGGATGTCACGGCGGCCCTACGCGCCTTTTGCGAAGGCGCCGGGCTGGATCCCAATGCGCTGAAGCCCGAGGATGCCATTGGCCTGATGCACATGCTGGGCCGGTGTTCGCGGATCGCCACCGAAGAGATCATGCTGATGCTCAAGGCGCGCGCCGACGTAAAGAACTTTACCCGCGGCGGCGTGCGGACGATGTTGTCGGCCAATGCCAACAACCCGATGAAATTCATGCCCGACAGCCAGCAGGCGCTGGAACTGATGTTCGTCGCCCCGCGCGACGGTTTCATGATGGGGGCGGACAGCTTTGACGATGCGCTCAAGGACATCCGCCTGCATCAGGAGGCCGTGTTCCGCGCGCTGCAACCGGCGCTGGCCGAGGTTTTTGGCGGTCTGTCCCCCGAAGAGATCGAAGCCGCCTGCGACGGCACCGGGTCCAACCTCTTTGGGGGCGGGGGCGGCGCGGCCAAGCTGTGGCAGGCCTATGTGGAACGCTGGGACAGCAAGGCCCAGGCCGGGGAACACGGCATTCTCGATGCCTTCCTGCAAGCCTTTGCGCGCGCCTATGCCGAGGCCAACGTGCACCGGGAATAATTGCTACGCCCCGTCAGAGGGTGACACATATCAAGGGGGGCCGTCATGGATCTCGAAAAGCTTTTGACACCGATCTCGGAGGATGCCCCCTGTGGGCCCGATCTCGAACCCGAGGGCGATTTTGACTACGACAGCGCCTATTTCGACCGTATGGGCGAGATGCCGGAGTACTACTACCGGCCCGGCGTGGAAAAGCCAGACGGCTCGATGACGGCGGACACTGTCTTTGACCCCAAGACAGTCAACTTTCGTGACGAATGCAAACTGATCGACCCGGTTCTGGGACGCACCAAGGACCTGCGCCTTGTGCTGCTGCGCGGACAATGGGCCATCATGTCGGGCAACCTTGTCAAGTTCGCCGAATGCATGGAATGGCTGGCGGCCCTGCTGGAAACATTCGACAGCGACGTGCACCCGCAGGACGCCGGTGACCGGCGCACCATGTTCAGCGACCTGAACGACAACACGTCCGTGGTGCAGCCGCTGTGCTTTGTCGGGCTGACGCCCACCGGCGACGCCTCTCTGCGCAAACTCAAAGTGGTGCGCGGCGAGATGAGCCCGTTGCAATCCGAAGCGGACCTGGAACAGGGGCCGATCCTTGATGCGCTCGGCTCTGTCCAGAACGCCAAGGACGTGGAAAAGACGCTCAACTCGTTGCTGGCGATCCGCGATGCCCGCAATCGGATCGTGGCCGCCTGCGAGAGCAGCGAGAGCGCGAAATTCACGCCGGAACTGAGCCTGTTCACCGAGACGATCAATGACATGATCGAGGCGATCACCAGCGCCAACTCGGATCTGGCAGCGGCTGTTGCCCCTGTCGAAGAGGCCCCCGCCGAGGTTGAGGGCGGCGGCGAAGGATCCGGCGGCGGCATGGCGGCGGCAGCGGCGCAGGTTGGCACCACAGCCGTGGTCAGCCATGTCCACGCGCGCCGCATGCTGGAGGCCTGCGAGGCCTACTACCGCGCCTATGAGCCCTCTTCGGCCACGCTGCTTCTGGTCACGCAGGCGCGTTCCCTGATCGGCAAACCGCTGCTGGAGGCGCTGGAAACGCTGCTGCCCGACAATGTCGAACAGGCGGTTGTCAATTTCAGCGACGACACCGGCTTTGCCATGGGGATCTCGCGGTTGCGGGCGCTGACCGAGGACATGCACGAGGATCCCGAAAACCCGCTGCCCGAACCCGAAGAAGGGCCAGAGGTCAACGTGCCTGACGCCACCGCCGCGGCGAGCACGATCCGTTCGGTCGAGGATTACTTCCGCAAGGTCGAACGCTCCAGCCCGGTGCCCGCGCTCTTGCAGCGGGCGCGCAGCTATCTGGACCGCGATTTCCAATCGATCATCGAGGAACTGATTCCGAAGGAAGACGAGTCCAGTGGCAGCGCCTATTGACCTGACCGGCGAAGGGTGGCCTAGTTTGGCGGCGTGCCCGTTTGGGGTGCGCGCCATTTTGAACATATCTCTTTCGTTGACTTTGCGTCCGCTTGACGTTTGAATTTCAACAACAAACAAACACGCCTTACTTCAGGGAGAATTTGAGATGTCTGATTCCGGCTCCGGTTACGTCAAACGCAACCGCCCACCACGCGTTCAGATTGCCTATCAAGATCCATATGACAGCCAGAAAATGGTGGAACTGCCCTTTGTCATGGGCATGATGTCCGACCTCTCGGGCAACAATCCCGGCGTCGAAAAAGAAGACGTGACAGAGCGTACGTTCAAGGGTGTCACCAAAGACACGCTGGACGATTACATGGCCTCCATCGAGCCCGGCATGGCGTTTCACGTGGAAAACAAGCTCGACCCCTCTGGCGGCAAGCTGGGCGTGGATCTGAAGTTCAACTCGATGGACGATCTCGAACCCACGCAGATCGCGCGTCAGGTGCCCGCCATGGCAAAGCTGCTGGAAGCCCGTGAACAGCTGGCCTCGTTGCAGCGGTACATGAGCTCCAAGCCGAAGGCGCAGGAACACATCAAGAAGTTGTTGAGCGACCCCGAGCTGCTGAAGGCGCTCGGCGATCAGGTCGGCGACGACAAAGACGACTGACAGCCTCGGGACACAGGGAGCCTGATACATGGCAAATGATGCAGAACTCGAAGCCCAGGGCGCCGCTGGCGCAGTTGGCGAATCCGTAAACGAACTTGCGGAATTCTCCGACATCCTGAGACAGACGATCAAGCCACGCACCGACGTGGCAGAGCGCGAAGTCGACAACGCGCTCGTGACGTTGGTGCGCGAGGCGCTGGACGACCAGAACATCATCGAAGAAGACGTGATCGACACGTTGGACGCGATGCTGGCAAAGCTGGACCAGAAGCTGACCGACCAGATGAACGCTGTCCTCCACAACGAGGAATTCCAGCAGTTTGAATCGCAGTGGCGCGGCCTCGCCTACACGCTCAACAACGCGGAGACCGATGCGAGCCTTCAGGTGAAGGTTCTCAACATCTCCAAGAAAGAGCTGGCAGCGATGACCCGGCGCTATCCCAAGAACAAGTGGGAACAGTCGCCGATCTTCCAGATGGTCTATGAACAGCAGCTGGGCACCCTTGGCGGCCAGCCTTTTGGCTGCCTCGTGGGCGACTACCACTTCAACCACTCGTCGGCTGATGTGAACATGCTGCGCTTCATGGGCCGAATCGCCGAGGCGTCGCTTTGCCCGTTCATCTCCGGCGCGGATCCGACCCTTTTGGGTCTGGACAGCTGGAACGAGGTGGCAACACCGCCGGACCTGTCCGAAATCTTCCTCAACCCGGATTACGCGCAGTGGAATTCCCTGCGGGAGTCGGAAGTGTCGCGCTTTATCGCACTGACCCTGCCGCGTGCCCTTGCGCGTGAGCCTTATGGCCCGGACAGCACCTCCGTGGTGGAAGAATTCGACTTCCGCGAAGAGACCGACGGCCACGGCGGCAAGAAATACGGCTGGATGAACGCGTCTCATGCGATGGCGTCGAACATCAACCGCGCCTTCAAGGAGCACGGCTGGACGATTCGGATCCGCGGCGTGACGTCGGGTGGCGAAGTGACCAACCTGCCGACCCACGTCTTTGACACCGGGGACGGCGAAAAGCAGATGAAATGCCCGACCGAGGCCTCCATCACCGACCGTCGCGAAGGCGAACTGTCGGCGGCGGGCCTGATCGGCCTGATCCACCGTCAGAACACCGACAAGGCGGCCTTCATCGGGGCGCAGTCGCTCTACAAGCCAAAGAAATACGTGGATGATCTGGCGACAGCCTCGGACAACATGTCCTCGCGCATTCCGTACATCTTTGCCGTGTCGCGCTTCAGCCACTATCTGAAGGTCATGGTGCGCGACAAGATCGGCACCAGCCCGACGCGTCAGCAGCTGGAAGCGGATCTGCAAGAGTGGATCATGAAATACGTGACCGGCAACCCGGATACCGCCACCGAAATGGAGAAGGCCAAGCGCCCGCTTGCGGGTGCAAAGGTCGAAGTGGTCGAGGACGAGCTGAACCCGGGTTACTATCAGGGCAAGTTCTTCCTCAAGCCGCACTTCCAGATGGAAGGCATGGACATCGGCATGAGCCTTGTGTCGAAGCTGCCGGCAAAGTGACAAGGCCGCGGACCCTGGGCCTTGTGCCCGGGGTCCCCGTCATTTTTGCCCCCGGTTCGTGCCACTTTACGTACCTCGCGGCGGCGGAACTTACGGAATGCCTTACCTTGCGGGAATCACCAAGCTGCATCATCTTTATCCCAACACGGAAACAACGGCTTAGACAGCAGGCCTCGGCCAAGTCAGACAGTCAGCGGATCCGGGAGCAGATGTCACATTCTCGCTCGACACGAAAACCGGAGATGGGCGGAACCCGCCCCTCACCACGAAATTCCCGATTGGCCCGGGACTGCAGACGGCAAGAAGGAGAGCGTCTGCATCACCCGGAACCGCTTCGCGCGCGGTGTGCCTCAGGAAATTTGGAACAGCGCGAGCGCACTTGAACTGGGACCACTATCAGGCTGCGCAATCCATTCATTAACCCGCACCCGCCCAAGACGGTGCAATTAAAAACGGAGAACTGAATCATGGCCATCGATTGCTTTTTGAAGCTCGGCAACGGAATCAAGGGCGAATGCCAGGACGTGGATCACAAGGACTGGATTGACGTTCTGTCCTGGTCCTGGGGCATGTCCCAGTCCGGCACCACCCACATGGGCGGCGGCGGCGGCGGCGGCAAGGTCGACGTTGGTGACATCGCTCTGACCAAATACGTCGACTCCGCTTCGCATGACCTGATCAAGCGCTGCTGCTCGGGCGAGCACATCGACACCGGCCTGCTGGTGGTGCGCAAGGCTGGCGGCGCAAAGCCCGTCAAGTACATGCAGATCAAGCTGAAGGACGTCATGATCACGTCCTACAACACCGGCGGCATGAAGGACGGTCTGGACCGTGTTCAGGAGAACCTGACCCTGAACTTCCGCGTGTTCCAGGTGACCTACACCAAGCAGAACCAGAAGGGTGGCACCGACGGCGAATTCCCGGCAGGCTGGGAAATCGCGGAAAACAAGGAAGCCACGCTGTAAGCGGGTTCCTCTTCCCCTCATGCAACCGAGGCGGGCCAGTGGCCCGCCTTTTCGTGTATATTTTCCTTTATTGCTCTGATCCCGCCCGCTACGTTTTGTAACGGGACCAATCCATTACCGAGAGCGTGACATGACTTCCGACGATTCGGACCTTTCGACGCAAGTGACCCGCGTCTGGCGCAAGGAAGATCGCGCGAAGGTGTCGATCATGCAGATTTTTCGCTCGCACCATCATGAGCGTCGCAAGAAGAAACACGCCAAGCGCACGCTGGACGGCGATGGCGAAGTGACGGAAACCCGTAGCATCGATTTTCGCGAGGCGGTCAGCGAGGACCAGCTGCGTCACCACATCGAGGCGGATCTGAACGCATTGATGAACACCATCCGGCTCGATTCCGCTGTTTCGATGAAGGATGCGCCGCATGTGGCAAGTTCGATCCTCAACTACGGCTTTCGCGACCTGTCCAGCGTGACCTTGCGGGATCTGAACTCCGCCTCGATTCGCGACAGCATCAAGCAAAGCCTGATCGACCATGAACCCCGGCTGGTGCCCGATTCCATCGAGGTGACGGTGAAACGGGGCGAAGGCGGCAAGGACCAGCGGATGAACCTTTTCGTATCGGCCGACCTGATGGGCGACCCGGTGGACATCCCGCTGGATTTCGACGCCGAGGTTGATCTGGGCGCTGGCAAGCTGCGCATGTCCAAACTGCGGGTGCAGCTGTGAAACAGGCCTTTCGCGATTCATACAACCGGGAACTGGCGCTTCTGAAAGAACGCGCCAAGGAATTTGCACAGGAATATCCGGGGCTTGCCGACCGCCTTGGCGGCTTGCTCGAAGAGAACATGGACCCGACCGCGGCGGCTCTGCTGGAAGGCAGCGCCTTCCTTGCGGCGCGCGTCCAGTTGAAGATGGAGGAGGAGTTCCGCGGGTTCACCCGTGAGCTTCTGGACCAGCTTCTACCCGGTCTTATGGAACCCACGCCAAGCGTGATGACCGTGCGCGCCAACCCACCGCACGAGGATCCCAAGACCGTCGAGGGGCTGCGTTTCAACCCGGGCGACTACCTCGAAGCGCGCTACGTGGATTCCGAAAAACGTGTGTCCTGCCGATTTGCCCTCGCCGCGCCGATGGAGCTTTATCCGGTGGAGATGGCCGAAGTGCGCTACCTGTCGCGCACGGGTCAGGTGGGCGCGGTGGTGCCGGAGCCCGCCAAGGGCACGCAGGCCGGTGTCCTGCTGGACATTGCGCGACTGGGCGCCACTGGACAGACCGACGACAGCGAAAAGATCACCGATCTGGCCGCTGACGCGCTCGTCTTTCATCTCGCGGCACCGATGGATGAGGCCGTCGCATTGTACGAGCAGATCTTTTGCGACCGGATCAAGGTTTCGCTGCGCTGGCAGAACAAGCTGGGCGACGACGTGTTCCAGACGCTGGCCCCGCACCAGATCGAGCAGGTCGGTTTTGACAGCACGGAACGGCTGTTTCCCCATGACGACCGGCTCTTTGAGGGCTTTGCCCTTCTGCGTGAGATGTTCGTCTATCCGCGCAAATTCCTTGGGTTCAGGGTGTCCGGGCTGGGCGATTTCTGGAAGCGTGTGCCGGGATCGCGCGCTCAGATCATCTTTGAGTTTGACAAGGCAAATCAAAAGCTTGCGGCGCAGCTTTCGACCGGTCACGTGCGCCTGCATTGTGCGCCTGCGGTCAATCTGTTCGAAGAGGCCGCCGCGCCGGTGCGGCTGGACGAAAAGCGCCATGACTACGTGGTGCAACCGCTGTCGAGCCCCGTCACCCACTACGAGTTCCACCGTGTCACGGAAGTCTTCGCCCACTACAAGGGCAACACCGGCAAGACCCGGGTGTTTGAGCTGTACACCCTGCCCTCCGTGGGGTCGAACCCGCGCCATGCGCTGTATTTCACCGACCGCAAGAAGAAGCGGCGCATGACGGTGCAGGAACGCAGACAAGGCGTGTCGCGGTCGCGCTATCGGGGGACAGAGACATTTATCACCCTCTACGAGCCGCCCGAGGACCAGCCGGTGCAGCGGTTGCAGATCAAGGGGCTGTGTTCCAACCGGCATCTTGCCGGGGAACTGCCGATCAAGCAGGGCGAAGAGGATTTCTATTTCTGCGACGAGAGCACGATCCGTCTCGCCTGCATCGACGGGCCAACGTCACCGCGCGACAGCCTTGCGGATCTGGAAACCAGCGCGCCGCACCGCACCCAGTCGGGTGATGTCTACTGGCGGTTGCTCAGCCACTTGTCCCTGAACACCTACGGTTTGCTCGGACGCACGGGGGACGATGCGGCGGCGGCGCTGCGCGAAATGATGCGCATCTTTGCCGATCTGTCGGACAGCTTCATGGAGATGCAGATCGACGGTCTGCTGAATGTGGAGACGCGGCAGGTGCCCGCCTCGATCCCGCACCCGGAGGGCTTTCACACCGCGCGGGGCCTTGAGGTGACGCTGACCTTTGACGAAGACGCCTTTGAAGGGTCGGGTGTGATGCTGCTGGGCGCGGTGCTGGACCGGTTTCTGGCGGAATACGCCTCTGTCAATTCGTTCACGAAGACGGTGATTCGTTCGCATCAGCGCGGACACCTGAAGACATGGCCTCCGCGGCTAGGTGGAGGCCGCGTGCTATGAGCGGATCCTCCGGTTGGGATGATGACGACGAAAAGACGGTGATGGGCTGGCTGGACCAGACCCCACCCGGCGCGTCGCAGCCCACGAAGAAGGACGCCCCGGCGACAACTGGTGCGCCAGCCGCAGTACCGGGCGCGCCCCCCCTGCCAGAGGCGCAGCGACCGCCCCTTCCAGAGGCACCGAGGCCGCCCTTGCCAGAGGCGCAAAGACCACCCGTGCCGGGGGCGCAAGACCAGCCCTTGCCGGGGGCACAAAACCAACCTGTTCCGGGGGGACCGATGCCCTCCGTTCCACAAGCGCCAATGCCATCGTTGCCAAAGGCCTCGACGCCTTTCGTTGCCGGGTCCGAGGCACCGCGCAATCCCTTTGTTTCGCCCGCTCCGGCGCGCAACCCTTTTGCGCCACCCGCCAGCACGCCCCCGGGGCCTTCTCCGGATGCTGCGGCGTCGGGCGCGTTGCCACCGCTGCGCAACCCCTTCGTCGCGCCGGACAATGCGCAGTCCCCACGCAATCCATTTGCAGCGCCAACACCATCACCTGCGCCTGCGCCCTCCAGCCAGCCCGCTGCGCAGCGCCCCGGCAGCCTGCCCGAAAATCTGCCCGAAAATCTGCCCGAGACTCTACCTGCCGCGGATGTGCCAGCGGCGCCTCGCAATCCGTTTGTTGCGCCCGGACCCGCGCCCGGCAATCCGTTTGCCCCTCCCAAAGGCCGCTCCGCTGCTCCGCTGCCCGAAGCATCTGCCCCCGGACGGGTGCCCCCCGGACCGGCGACCGGCGCGCCGGCCTTTCCGCCGTTGCCCGGTGCACAGCCCGCACCCGCGCCAGTGGATTTGCCTCAGGTTGCCTCTCCCCTCGGGGGCGGCCCTGCTGCGGCAGCCCCTGACACACCCCCGGCGGACACCCCGGCGCCTGTGGCCGCCGAAAAGGTCCGCGAAGAGATCCAGACAGAAGACGGGCGCCTCGACTGGTTCGACGAGCAAACCAGTCCCCCGGTGCCGCGCACACCCGCCATGGGCACCGCCGCGGCCTCGACCGAACTGGACTGGTTCGACGACCCGACCCAGCCGCCCAGCGCCTTCCCCCCCGTGGCGAGCGACAGTGCGTCCCCTCCGGCGGAGGGCTTTGCCCTTGCCGCACCGCGCCCGCCCGCCGCCTTCCAGAGTTACGTCCCGCGCGAGGCCTGGACCCGCGAAGAGATCCTCGATCAGGCGCTGAAGGGACACGGGCTATCATCGACCCTGCGTCGCGTCTGGCGCCGGTCCAAGGGCGGCCTGCGCTCTGGCACGCGGCTGCAATTCATGCGCGAGGCATCGCAGCGGCTCAGTCATCCGCAGGACGCCTTTCTGGACGATGCGGCGCTGGAAACCTTCCGCGGGCTGGTGACGACCCGGATCGAGGAGCTTTCTCTCGACACGCATGACCCGATGGAAGACATGCCGTCGGGCCTGTCGGACCGCGAGCAACATGAGTGGCAGGCGCTTGGCAAGGGGCTGTTCCAACTCCTGCGCAAGCTGGAGCGGCGGGCGGGCGACAAGCCCCAGATCGGCAAGAACAGCCGCCTGCATGACCAGTTGGTGCGGATGGGTCAGGATCCCTACATGGGACCGCCGCCAGCCGATATGGCGCGCTATGACCCGACAAAGAAGGTGCCGCGCGTGCGAGCGCAGTTCCTTGGTTTCTTTGGACCGTTCGGGGCTTTCCCGCTGAACTGGACCGAAGAGATCGACCACTGGTTCCGCCATGGCGACGACAGTTTTGTTGCCTTTGTGGACATCTTTACCGAACGCTTTCAGGAGCTGTATTTCCGCGCCTGGTCCGATGCCCATGCGATCACGCAATTCGACCACCCTTCTGCGGACCGGTTCAAGGATTTCCTGCTGTCCTTCGCGGGCAATGGCACACCGGCCATGCAGGACCGGGACGCCGTGCCCGACACGATCAAGGCGCGCTATGCCGGGCTTGCCTCGGGCCGGGTCAAGAGCCCGGTGCGGCTGCGGCAGATCCTGCAACTGCACTTCGATGGCAAGCTGACGGTCCGGATCGAGGAGCTGGTGCCAACATGGCTGGATTTCGAACCGGACACGCTGAGCCATATCGGCATGCAATCGGCGACGATGGGCATGGACACGCATCTGGGCAGCCGGGTGCGTTCTGTCGGAGAGAAGATCCGCGTACACCTCGAAGTGAAGACAATCGGCGATTATTTTCGCCTTCTGCCCTCGGGCAGCTATCACCCTCATCTGCGCGATCTGGTGTTCTGGTACCTCGGCGAGGCCTACGAGATCGAAGTGGTCCTGTGGCTGCCCGAGCCCGAAGTGCAGCCCGCGGTCATGGGGCAGAACGCGGTTGTCGGCTGGATGGCCTGCATCGCGCCGCCCAAAGGCAGCCCTGACGTTCTGGTGCGCGCAACGGAATTCAAACTTTTGCCCCTCAAGGAGAGGGACGAGAAGGAGGCAGCATAACGCGCTCACGCAGCGAAGCGATAGCGCAAACAAACAAGCGCTCACGCAGCGAAGCGGCAGCGCAAGCAACCAGCGCTCACGCAGCGAAGCGGCAGCGCAAGCAACCAGCGCTCACGCAGCGAAGCGGCAGCGCGCACAGACAGGCCCCGCGGGGCCTGAACAGGGAGAGCGGGATCGGCGTCATAAGCCGGACCGAAACGGCGGCCACTGCGGCGGCTGACAAAAAACGTTTCTAGAAGGGGACTTTCAACATGGCCGGAATTGAAATCGAGAGCTACGCGCTCAAGATGAACCAGGCAGGCTACAACGCCTTTATTCAAGGCATGCGACAGGCGCGCGGGGACAAGAACCGCCAGATCGACCTGTGCCATTGGCTTTGGCCCGTGGTGTCGAACAAGAACTCTGACGTGTCGGTGACCTTGCAGGCCTTGGGGCTGAACCGTGGTCAGGTGCTCAAGGACCTGCAGAACACGCTCGCCCGTCTGGACAAGAACGTGACGGAGGCGCCCGGCATCTCGGAGCAGTTCGTCGACAGTCTCAAACATGCATGGACCTATTCCACGCTGCTCTTTGGGGAAAGCCAGATCCGCACTGGCCATGTGCTGACGGGTATTCTGCAGGACGATCACCTGCGCCGCCACGTCATGCGCTATTCCTCGGTTTTCGGCGACATTTCTGCCGATGTGCTGAGCAAGGAAAGCCGCCGTCTGTGGGCCGATTCCGAAGAGGAAAGCATGCGGCCGATGGATGGGTCGGGCCTTGCCTCGCCCTCTGCCGCGGATCCGGATTCAGGAGATGACACCCGCGCCGGGGCGTCGACCGCGCTGGGCCGCTTTGCCGTGGACATGACCGCCGAGGCGGCAAGCGGCAAGATGGACAAGATCAAGGGCCGCGATGACGAGATCCGCCAGATCATCGATGTGCTGCTGCGCCGCCGTCAGAACAACCCGATCCTCACCGGCGAGGCGGGCGTGGGCAAGACCGCCGTCGTGGAGGGCTTTGCCCAGCGGCTGGCAGCGGGTGACGTGCCGCCCAAGCTGAAAGGCACAAAACTGTTCATGCTGGATATTCAGGCCATGCAGGCCGGTGCCTCCATGAAGGGTGAATTCGAGCAGCGCCTGAAATCTGTCATCGACGAAGTGCAAAGCAGCCCGATCCCGATCATCCTCTTCATCGACGAGGCGCATACGCTGATCGGTGCCGGGGGACAGGCCGGGACAGGAGACGCAGCCAACCTGCTGAAACCGGCGCTGGCGCGTGGCACGCTGCGCACCGTGGCGGCGACCACATGGTCAGAATACGCCAAGTATTTCGAAAAGGACCCGGCCCTGACCCGGCGATTCCAGCCCGTGAATGTCGAAGAGCCGTCGGTGGAGCAGTGCTGCTATATGCTGCGTGGCATCCTCGACCCGATGGAAACGCACCACGGTGTGCGGATCTCGGACGAGGCGATCGTATCGGCCGTGTCGCTTTCGCACCGCTATATCCCGGCGCGGCAGCTCCCTGACAAGGCGGTGTCATTGCTGGATACGGCCTGTGCACGCGTCGCGGTGAGCCAGTCCTCGACCCCGGCCCGCATTCAGGACACGCGCGAAAAGATCGTCTCCCTTCAGGTGGAGATCGACGGCAAGCTGGCGCAACGCGATCTGGGCGAAAGCAACGAGGAACGCATCCTCGAAGCGCAGGCCGAAAAGACCGAGCAAGAGGAAAAACTTGCGGAGCTTGAGGTCAAATACGCCGCCGAGAAGGAGCTGGTCGACAAGGTGCTGGAGCTGCGCAAATCCATCGGTGCCGCCGCGCCGGAGGTTGGGCCCGCTGCCGCCGAGGAGGCCGAAGGCGATGCCGCACCTGCCGAAGCGGCTGCAGACACCACCGAAGAGGACACCAGCGCCGAGGCCCCGCCAGCCGACCCCGAAGCCGTGCGCGAAGAATTGCACGCCATGCTGGAACGGTTGGAATCCGGCGATGCGGATGACCGCATGGTCTATTCCCATGTGGACGCGCAATCGGTCGCCTCGATCATCTCTGACTGGACGGGGATCCCCGCCGGACGCATGGTGCAGGATGAATTGCAGGCGGTGCTCAACCTTGCCTCGCACCTGCAGGAGCGCGTGATCGGTCAGGACCACGGGCTGAAGGCCATCGCCAAACGGATCGAAACGAACCGCGCGGGCCTGTCGAACCCCAACAAGCCCATTGGCGTCTTCATGCTGTGTGGCCCCTCTGGTGTCGGCAAGACGGAAACCGCCTTGGCCTTGGCAGAGCAGCTGTACGGTGGCGAGGACAACGTCATCACCATCAACATGTCCGAATATCAGGAGGCGCATACCGTCTCGCTGCTGAAAGGCGCGCCTCCGGGCTACGTCGGGCACGGCGAAGGGGGTCGCCTGACCGAGGCCGTGCGGCGCAAGCCCTATTCGGTGGTGTTGCTGGACGAAGTGGAAAAGGCGCACCCGGACGTGCACGAGCTGTTCTTTCAGGTGTTCGACAAGGGCATCATGGAGGATGGCAATGGCCGCCGGATCGACTTCAAGAACTGCCTGATCCTGCTGACGTCGAATGTCGGCACCGATGTCATCATGGAGATGGCGGAGGGCGGCAACACCTCGCCGGACGTGGACGAACTCGAAGCCGCGATGAAGCCCTTCCAGCTGGAAGTCTTCCCCCCTGCCCTTCTGGGCCGGATCGTGTCGATCCCCTATTTCCCGCTGGGCAAGGAGGTGCTGGGCGGCATCACCCGGCTCAAGATCGGGTCGGTGGCAAAGCGTCTCAAGGATGCGCACAACGCCAGCCTCGTCTATGGCGACGAAGTCATCGATTACATCGTCGAACAGTGCCGCGACCCCGACAGCGGTGGCCGCATGATCGACAACATCATCACCAATTCCATCCTGCCCGATCTGTCGCGCCAGGTGCTCAGCCGGATGGTGTCCGGCGAGGACATGACAAGCGTGACAGTCAAGGTCGGGGAAAGCGGGTTCGATTACGAGTTTTCATAAATCAGGCCCTGGGGGCTTTTACCCCCGGGTCTTTGCCACAAGGAGATTTGAATGTCCTATTCTGACAAATGGATTGGTTGCATGGGAGGGGGGTTCAGCGGATCCCTCATTGTGGGTGGCAGCGCCTACCAGATCAACCTTTGGAACATGGGGGGCGGACAGGTGCCCATGCCTGTCCTGGTCACCGGATTCCGGGCTGGCCTCGTGGCCCAGATCGAGGCGGGACACGCCTTTTGCTTTCTCAGCGGTGTCCGCAACGAGGGCGACGTGACCGAACTCAAGAGTCAGGGGCTGGACTGGTGCCTGTCGCTTGGCGGCGATGCGGATGCTGCGGTGAAATCTGCCAGCACAGCCTTTGACCTGCTGAAATCCGCTGCCAAGAGTTCCGGCAACTGGGCCGCGCAGGAATCTGCAAAGAAGGCCGTGCAGGGCATCATGGGCGATTTCGACCTGAAGCCGAAAGGCCCCTCGTTCATCCTGCTGCCTTCGCCGGTCTCTCTTGGGGCGGGTGCGGGCCTGTTCTACGAATGGCAGACGATGTCAAAGGTCGGCACCGACGTCGCATGGCGCTATATCCAGCCGACGTGGAGAGTCCGCACGTCCGAAGGCAAACTGCGGCTGTACATGTCATCCATTCCCGAAAAGGAGGGCGCCACCATCGGGCTGCAATTCCGCCTGAACGTCTGGGGCGCGGATGACGTCCTGATCTTTGACACGGACCGTCAGGGTATGGTCAACGCGCGTTACACCGACAAGCTGAAGACCATCCGCGGCACGGTCCACAGCGGCGAACTCTGTGATCCCGGAACAAAGACCCGCGGCCTCGACCTGTCGTCGCTGGTGCCGTATGGCAAGCTCGAAGTCGGGATGATGTCCACCTCGCGCAACACGGAGGTGGCAAAGAACAAGACCATCCAGATCGGTGTCAGCGTCTGTAAATCGTACACCTCAGAGACGAACCTCTACAAATGGAGCTCGTCTGACTACGCCAGCGTCCTCACCGACTCGAACGGCAAGATGTCCTTTTCGACCGACATCGGCACAAAGAACTGATCGCGGGGCGGGCCCGGGGGCCTGCCAGAAATCGCAGTGTCACGCGGCTTGACCCGCGCGGCGAGGTGGTTTGAAATGACGGCAAGTTTGACCGTGACGCGATTGGCGCGGGGGTGACCGGAGGCAGATCCGGCGCGGGTAGACAGGTGGCACGACGGAATTGAAACGCCGGCGGTTCTGGATCCCACCCCAAATGCGCCCTTTCTGGCCCGTTCCAGATGCTGTCCGGTTCGGGACACAAGTGCCTGTTGCCGCGCGTTTGCGCCTTGGCTGACGGGACAGAAAAGGCCCCTGCCCAGCGGTTCATTTCAACCGCGTGTCGAGGCCAGCGCTTTTCGTATCGGGCTGAACATGCCCGCAACGACCTGTTGACTGCGCACGGCACATTGCCGGGGCACGCTGGGATTTACGCACAAGTTATTTCAAGGGAGACATTTCATGAAGATGCAGATCGGTTTGCAGATTTCCGACAGTGTCGGCGTTGGCGGCCGCAACAAGTGGCGGGACGTCGTCGCCGTGCAAAAGCGCCTCAATGCGCTGATGCCCGGCAACCGGGTCAAACTGAAAGTCGACGGCATTTGCGGTGCAAAAACCGCGCGCATGCTCCGCGATTTCCAGATGAACGCCGTGCGCAAATCCGGCACGCCCTCGCTCGCCTTCAAGCACGGGCTGATCTACGTCGGGGGAGAAAGCTACTGGGCGCTTGCCACCGACGACACGCGCGCGATCTGGGCGGGCAAACCGGTGCCCCGCGCGCAGGATGTGCAGCCCCCAAAGGGGCGCGGTGCGGCGCTGAACGGCAAGGAGTTGGAGAAGTATGAGCAACTGTTCACCGCCGTCGCCAATGAAACAAAGGACCACGACTACACCACGAAAATGATCGACGCGCTGCTGAAGGACTACGGTGCTTCGGTAAAGGCGATGCTGGCAACCATGGGTCTTTTCAAGGACACAAAGGCCATCGCAGCGACGGTCAAGATGTTCAAGGATCTGGGCCTGAACCCGGCGCAGACGGCCAAGACCTTTGGCGTGTTGCTCACGCGGGTCAACGTTCGCGGCACGCTGAGTTTCGTCAAGGAAGCCTCCAAGGTGAACGGCAGCCTGCTCAAGAACCTGAAGGCTTTGGGCAAGCCGCTGGCCGTCGCCGGGATCTTTGTCACCGCGGTGGAGTGTTTCAGCCATTACCAAAAGAGCAACTATGGCGCGATTGCCGCCGAGGTCTGGAAGCTGGTGACGACTACGATGATCCCGTGGGTCGCCGCGGTGGATGCCTTGCAAAGCATCCTCGAAGGGTTTTCGCCCTATATCGCCAACAGCAAGATCTTTATGGGGATGTTCAAGGTCCTCAAGATGCTGAACCTTGCCGGGGCGAGTTCCGTCGCGGTGGATTCAGCGGTCACCCTGTTGCAGATGGCCACCACGGCGCTGGCGGGGGGCAAGGTCAATTCCATCCGGGAGCTGGACAAGCTGGTGAACCGCATGAAGGGTGGATCGTTGCAGGTGGTCGCAGAGTTCGGCGAATACCTCGGCGACAAGGCCTGGGATTTCTACGCCTGGCTCAAGAGCTAGGTCCCGGGCGGCTCTGTGCGGCTTGCCTCCGGTGGATGGCTCTGTGCGGCTTGCCTATGGCGGGCCGCACGCAAGGGGCTGCCTTTCCGCATGGCGAAGGCTACATCACGGTCACCAGACCGTCCCACAGGAGCCCGCCATGTCCCCCGCCCCCTGGTCCGTCATGTTCGACATGGACGGCCTTCTGCTCGATACGGAACGCGTGATCCTCGACAGCTTTGTCGAGACGCGCCGCGCCTTTGATCTGCCGGACGGGCGTGAGATCTTCTTGCAGTGTATCGGCTTGCGCCCGGAACAGACGTCGCAGGCCGTGATGGATGCCTTGCGGGCCGATGTCCCGGCCGCGCAGTTCGACAGCGCCTGGGAAGGCCGGATCACCGACCGGCTGCGCGACGGTGTCCCGGTCAAGCCCGCCGCGCCGCGCCTGCTGGATTTGCTGTCACAACAGGGGATCGCCATGGGGGTCGCCACCTCCACCGACACCCACCGCGCCCGTGCGCATCTGGAGAAGGCCGGGCTGCTGCATCATTTCCGGGAGGTGGTTGGCGGCGATCTGGTGACCCGCAACAAACCCGACCCCGAAAGCTATCTGACCCTCGCGGCCCGGATGGGTGTCCCCGCCACGGCCTGCGTGGCCTTCGAGGACAGCGCGCCGGGCACGCGCGCGGCCGTGGCATCTGGCGCACGCACGATCCATGTGCCTGACCTCGTGGACCATTCCGAAACCGTGGCCGATCTGGTCTTTGCCGTGGCTCCGGACCTCCTGCAGGGGGCCGTTCTGGCCGGCCTTCTGCCGGTGAGCGTCCTGGACTGAGCCTGCCACAGGGCGCCGCCGCCTCCCAAAGGTAAGGAATAGATCCATTTACGGGGCATCCTTCCCGGCACTAAATGTCGCAAAGTCATTTTCACGCCAGGATTTTACCGCATGCCGATCAATTCGACGATGTTCATTACCGGCTCCGTTGGGGCAGGTGGCAAGAACCAAAAGCAGGACGTCATGGCGGTGCAACAGCGCCTGAACGACCTCATGCACCCGCCGCGCGTACCACTGGCGGTGGACGGCAAGGTGGGTTCGAAAACGATCCGCATGATCCGCGACTTTCAGAAAGGCGCTGCGGGTTTCAGCCGCGGCGATGGCCGCGTCGATCCCAATGCCAAGACCATCGTCGCCCTGAACGACCCCGCCAGCGAGGGCCGCTGGGCAAAGATGTCGATCCCGCCAATTGACGACCTGCAGCCCAAGAAGGGCAAGGGCGCCGCCCTCAACGACAAGGAAAAGGACGGCCACGAAAAGGTTCATACCGCGATTGCCAATGCCACGGGTGATCAGGCCTGGACCAATGCGATGCTGGACCAGCTGATCAAGGACTACGGCCCCGCGGTCAAAGGCTTCTTTGCCACTTTTGGCGTGGCCGCAGATGCCAGCAAGATCGCCCATGGCATCAAGGTCCTCAAGGACGTCGGGCTGAACGCGCAGCAGACCGCAAAGGTCATCGGCATCCTGCTCAGCAAGGAAAGCGCGCCGATTTCAGTGGCGCTGCTGAAGGCCATCGGCGAGCAGAGCGGGCGCGTCACTCTCGCGCTCAAGAAACTGGGCAAGCCGCTTATTGTTGTCTCGGTGGTGATCTGCGCCGTCGATTGCTACAACTATTTCCAGAAGGGCGAATACGGTGCCGCCGCGGGCGAGATCTACAAGCTGGGCATGGGCATTGCCGTGCCCTGGGCGGCGCTGGTCGATGCTGTGCAGACCATCATCGAGGCGATTGCCCCTTCGATGGCGGGAAACACCTATTTCAACGCCACGTTCAAGCTTATCCGCACGCTGAACCCGCTTGCTGCGGGGGCGGTCGCCGTGGATACCGTGGTGACGCTGGTGCAGACAGCGATCAACGGCTATCGCACCGGCAAGCTCAGCACACGCGATCTGGACAAACTTGTCACCCGGATGAAATCCGGACCCTTGCAGGTCTTTGCCGAGGCCGGTGAATGGTGGGGCGATCAAGCGTATAACTTCTACGAATGGCTGTCGAAGTGATCCCGGCCTGACAGGTACGGTCTGGCGGGCACGGTGTAGGTTCGGTTTGGCGGTCTTGAGTGCTTCGGGCGTCCAACTGCGCCTATCAGCACCTTGGCTCCCGGATTTGCACCATCGGCCCTTGTGGTGCGATGTCACTTCTCGCCGGAACAGCTGCGCTGTCTTGCTTTGCTGGTCGCGCCATGCTCCCCTTGACCGGCGCCATCTCGCCCAAGCGGACCCTGCCTGTGCCCCCTCCTGATCCCTATCAGCACCACCCGGAATTGCGCGGACAGATCCTGCCCGCGGCGGAATCCTTCTTTCGCAATATTGATCTGGCAGAGATCGACCGCCGCGTCATCGCGGACGGACAACCCGCCGATTGGCGCACCCCCTGTGACCAGCGAGAGGCGCAGCGAAAGGCCTGGCTGAACGGACGGTTCGAGCGAGATCTTTGGGTCTTTGGCTACGGATCCCTGATGTGGGACCCTTCCATCGAATTTGTCGAA
>JBELMB010000003.1:0-76574 GCA_042088665.1 Sagittula sp. | reverse complement strand
GGCGCAGATCGAGACCGCCAAGGGTCTGTTGACGCTGGGCGCCGTGCACTACGAGAGCGAATCAGATCCGGCCCTGCGCGCTCGGCAGACAGAGACCTTTCTGAACGGCATTGAAACGCTTTACGGGGACGGTCCCGCGGTGCTTGGGGGCGACCTCAACACCAAGGCGCTTTCGGACGGCATTCGACCCGGAGCAGAGGCATTGGCCGCGCCAGACGTGGCTGAACCCTGTTTTGCCATCTATGCGCAGGCCGGCTTTGACTGGCAAAGCGCCAACACGGGTCAGTTCACCACCCGCGCCGCGCCGGGCAAACCGGTCCGCTATCCACTTTTGATTCTCGACTGGCTCTTTGCCCGTGGGGTGCGCACCGGTCAGCCAAAAGTCAGGCCTGCGGTGTCGAAAGCCGGGAACTACCTGTCCGACCATGAGATGATCACCACGCGGGTTTTCATGTGATGTTCCGGGCGCAACAGGCCCTCTGACCGGCGGCCTGGTGCCACAATTTCCAGAACCGAAACAATTCGGATTTTGTCCAAGAAGGACCTGACAGAGCGGGGGAAGTCGTCCTAGATTATCGGCGTTTTGCGCCGCGCGTCGAGCCGCGGTTCAGGGACGGGGTTGGACGATGAGGTCGGTCGTGCGCGGCACAAGTGATCAGGTGACGCCGCTTTGCGGTCCAAGGGCGGTCGCCAAGTGCATCGGGAACACAGAGCAGTCGCGTCGCTGGTCCCGTGCCCTCCGGCGAGGGAGGGCGGTGTGACTGCGATCAAGCTCGGCGCCAGCATGACGCGCCATGACGTGGCAACCCATCAGGCGTGGCTGTTTGCCAGTGCACGTGACATCGAGTTGCAGGATTTTGTCGATCCTCGCGTCTTGGCCGGGGAATGGCGCGCGACGGTGATGGCCGCGCGCGTGGCACTCGCTGGCCACAAGGGGCGGCGCAGCACTCAGGGCCCGGCGTGGCGCGTGGATGCCGGACAGCGGGATGCGGTCTGGGCCAGGGACACGGTCCGGCGCCTGATCGTTGCTCTGGATGCGGCGGATGCGGTGGGCGCCTGCCAGATGGTGCTGCTTTCGCCATTTGATGGGTGGTACCGCGCGCATGTTCAGCCGGATCTCGGTGCAGACTCCCGCTACATGGCCCACGTGGGTGCGATCATGGACCCTGTCGTGACCCGGGCCGAGGATCTTGGCATCACGATCGTGATCCAGAACAATGGGGATGCGGACCCAACAGCCCGCCGCCGGTTGGTCGAAGACTTTGACAGCGGGGCTTTGCGCCTCTCTGTCGGGACGGGGCCGCTGGAGGCGAGGCAGGTGCTTTCGGGGGAACCTCTGGCCGAGCGTTTCGCACGTGACGCAGGCCCCTTGCTGGAACATCTTCACCTGCATGACCTCGGACCTGCAGAGCAACCCGGGACAAAAATGCCGATGCGCGCCGGTCTGCTGTCCGCTGTGATGAACAGCGACAAAAGTCCGCGCGTGGTCCTTGAGTTGCGGGCAAAACAGGCGCTGCCTCCCGATCTTGAGCGGTTTCAAACGCTGGGTCTGCTGGAATAGACAAGAGCGCGGGGCTCTGCGCCTGGTTCACAATTGACCAGATCTGCCTCAGTCAGCGGTCCGGATGCCCGAGGAAGTTGCGTTTTGCGTCGGTTTTGTGCCCGTGGGCCGGGTCGCGTTGCAGATTTGACGTCAAACCGCGTTAACCTTTGTGCATGGGTATGGGGCAGGTAAACACTGAGGGCGCGCGTTTGCGGTCCCTGCTGGCGGCGCAGGCGCCCCAATGGGCGGATCTGCCCATCGTGCCGGTTGAAAGCGATGGCACGGACAACGCGATGTTCCGCCTCGGATCCGATCTCGCACTTCGGCTGCCCCGCCGACCCGAAGCGGTGCCTTTGCTCTACAAGGAGGCGCTTTGGGTGCCGAAACTGTCGGACCTGCCGCTGCGCGTGCCGGTGCCACGGTTTCTGGGCGCGCCGTCGCAAGACTATCCATGGCCCTTCGCGGTGGTCGATTGGATCGAAGGCGCACAGGCGCAGTGGCGCGACCTCACCGCGCCGCAACAGGCCGTGGATCAACTCGCTGACGGGTTGCGCGCGCTCTGGGAGGTGCCGACCGAGGGCGCGCCCCTGGCCGGCCTTGCCAATCACAACCGGGGGGTGGCCCTGTCGCAGATGGATGCTCAGGTCCGACGCGACGTCGCAGAGCTGTCGGACGAGCTGGACGTCAGCGCGGCGCTTTCCCTTTGGACCCGGGCCTGCGCGGCCCCCCCGGCGACCCGGTCGTGCTGGGTGCATGGCGATCTCAAGCCGGACAATATGCTGATGCGGGGCGGGCACCTCGTGGCGCTGATCGACTGGGGCTTGGCCGCTGTGGGCGATCCGGCGGCGGATCTGGCGCTGGCGTGGCGTTGGGGGGAGGCCTGCGCCCCCTTGCAGCGGGCCTTCCCCGACGACGAGGCGTTGTGGGACAGGGCGGCGGGCTGGGCGCTTTATGGCGCCTGCGTGGCCTTGGCCTACTACCGGGCGCCACCGGGCCGTGTGTCCACCAACCCGGCGCTTTGCGCCTTGTGCCGCGAGGTGCTCGGCCGCTTGCGGTTGCGTCGGGCCTGGGCGTCCTGACCGTTTGACAGGCTTGGGGGCTGGGGTTTCAAACCTCGGCCGGGTGCGTTCACCGGTCCGCTGCTGTGCCGCGCTGCGGGAGACCGTTGAAAAACGCCTCGACCTCGGACAGACGCGTGAATCGGTGCTTTGCCAGAGAGGTGTCCTCAAAGAATCGCCAGGCCTTCTCCCGGGTGGGCCTGTGCGTGCGCAATATGAACAAAAGGAACCCGGGCAACATATTGAGCTGTTCCATGCACCCTTCGGCCATGTCAGGGCGGGATTGCCCGCGTTGGCGCAGGTTGCGCCGGATCACCCGAAACAGGCGCAGGGGCAGCGGCGGATCCAGCCAGATGACCAAATCGGCCCGTGCCGCGCGCAAATGGTACGTGCGCGAATTCGAGCCATCGAACACCCAGGCCTCTTGCGCGACAATGCGTTCGATCTGTTTCAACTGGTCGTCGCGGGGCCGTTCGATCCAGCCGGGCAGCCAGAACACTTCGCGGTCCATGTGATAGACCGGCAACGCGAGCCGAGCGCCCAGCTTGCGTGCAAGGGTCGATTTGCCCGAGCCGGGGCCGCCGATGATCATGATGCGTTGCATGTGCGCGACGCCCCGGGGCGAGAGAAGGATCCTTTGACGCAAGCCCGCTCGTCCCGGTTTCGGTCAAGTGCCGATGGGTCCCGTGCAACGGCGCCTTGCGTGCCCAAGGGGTAGTCCATCGCATCCAGGATCGCAACGCCGGGAAAACAAGGTTGGGAAATCAACGCCGGAAAATCAACGCCGGGAAAACAAGGTTGGGACAACACCGCCGGGAAACTGATAAAACCGGCCATGGCCGGTTTTTCAGGGACGTACCCCCGTCGTCAGAAGTCACCTAGGAGGCAAAGCGATCCCGGGCCGCGGGCTTGTCGTTTTCGACCTCTCCGATGTGGCCATGCAGGATGTTGCTGTCCACCCCGCGCCTCACGCCGTGCTGCGAGCTCCAGGTGATATTCTGCGATGGTATCTGCTTTTGGACGCTCAGCTCCAGCGCGCGCTTGTGCGCGTCCGCGTGGGCGGGCAGGGAGCCCTGCTGCTTGCGCGCCGACATGGTTTCCACGTAGCGCGTCAGAAGGCCGATGTAGTCCGACAGTTCGTCCCGCTTTGTGCGCATCGTCTTGACCCGCGCCGTCAGCAGTTTCGCGTGTTCCTCGGACAGGCCGTTTTCGAGAATGTGGTCAAAGGCCTCAAGCGCCGGGTAGAGCAATTCCTGCAAGACCGGGACAGTGATGTCCTCGAGCGTCGGATCTGGCTGCTGGACGCCACAGTATGGTGGTTTGAACGCTGCGTTCAGATCGCCGATGCCCCGGACAAAGCGCACATTGGCCGAAGCCGCGCCTTCCTTGCCCTTGTGCGTGAGAACGCGCAGCCCCTCCAGCCGCAGGGTGGGCAGTTCCGCGCGGAACTCCGAATGACTGAACACGGCGGTTTCGTTCACCTTCATGAGATGGGTCTGCAGAACGGAGGCGATCTGTGGCACGAAAACGTCATCGATGGACATCGCCTCGTCGAACAATACACGCGTTGAGTGCGTGCTGTAGCGCACGCGGGCATTGATAAGTTGCCAGTCCGACAGGGCACTGTCGCGAGTCAGCCACATCTCGACGGTGCCGAAATCTTCGCGCTCGGGGTTAATCATGGTTGATATTGCTCCACGCTGCTCGCTACCCTCTCAGGATGCGGCAAATCTGAATCCACTTCGGTTAATCAAACGTAAATCAAAGTAGTGAATAATAGCTTAACGGGCCTAGGTGGTAGGGTCACTTCGGGGAAATAACGACATGGCATCGCCTGAAAACGTTCAAACAGTCGTGGGCATTGCGGCCTCTGCGGGAGGCCTCGAAGCGATGTCGCTTCTGGTGCAGCACCTGCCCACGGATTTGCCATGCACCTATATCTTTGCGCAGCACATGTCGCCGCACCACGCCAGCGTTCTGCCAACCCTGATCTCGCGCGAAACCCGGCTGTCGGTGAAGGCGGTCGAGGGCTCCATGCCGCTTGAGCCCAACACGATCTATGTGCCGATGCCCAAGAGCGACCTCGTGGTGCAGAACGGTGCGGTGCACGTGCGCGAACCCTCTGGCCACGCGGCAGAGCCCAAGCCCTCTGCCGACCGGCTCTTTGCGTCCATTGCAGAGGCCTATGGTGAATACAGCGTCGGCATCGTGCTGTCGGGCACCGGCAGCGATGGCAGCTATGGCACGCAGGCGATCCGCGAGGTGGGCGGCATCACCATCGCGCAGGATTCCGCCTCTGCGAAATATGACACAATGCCGTCTTCGGCTGTGGAGACAGGCTGCATCGACCTTATTCTGTCTCCGCGCCAGATCGGCGACCAACTGGCCACGATCCTGACCAAGCCGCGCGATTTCTCGTCCCTGCAGACACTGCTGGACCAGCCCACGGAATACGACGACCTGTTCCACATGTTGCAGGCGCGTACAAAGGTGAACTTTCGCCACTACAAGGAAAACACCGTCAGCCGACGCATCCAGCGGCGCATGGTGGCGCTGGATTTCGCCGATTACGCGCAATACGTGGCCTTCTGCAAGACCAACCCCGAAGAGCTGGATGCGCTGTACCGCGACCTGCTGATTTCGGTCACGCGGTTCTTTCGCGACCCGGAGCATTTCGAATATCTCGCCAAGGAGTTGGCCGCCGTCGTGGAACGGACCGAAGACCGGCCCATCCGCGTCTGGGTGCCGGGCTGCGCCACTGGCGAAGAGGCCTATTCCATCGCCTTTATTCTCTGTGACCTGCTTGGGTATCCCAAGAAGGAAGGCGACCGGCTGCTGCAGATCTTTGCCACCGACCTTGATTCCGCGGCGCTGGCACGGGGGCGGGCGGGGGCCTATCCGGCTTCGGCCAGCACCGGCATTCCCGACGACATGCTGCGCAACTACTTCAACCTCAGCGACGATGTGCTCCGGGTGAAGCCGGAAGTGCGCAATCTTGTCCTGTTCTCGCACCACAACGTCTTTCAGGATCCGCCGTTCTCCGAGATCGACCTCGTCAGTTTCCGCAACACGCTGATCTATTTCGAGTCGCCGCTGCAGGAAAAGGTCATGTCGCGCATTCTTTATGCGCTGAAGCCGGGCGGTTTGCTGTTCCTCGGCACCTCCGAGAATGTCGGTGAACTGGACCCCTATTTCGAACGCACCGGCGACCGCGCCCGGCTGTTCCGCAAGCGGACATCGGCCTCCTTTGATCACAAGGCACTGGTCCGCTTCGGCATTCCGCCGCAGCAGAAGGACCGCTCAAAGCGCCCGCCCGCGATCAGCACCGGTGGCAGCATCGAAGACAACGAGATGTTCGCCATTCTCGCGGCCTCTGTCGCGCCGACGGGCTTTCTGGCCAATGACCAGAAGGACCTCATGCGCATCTTCGGCGACATCAGCGAGTTCACGGCCGTCACGGATGCGGTGCGCGGACGGTTGACGACAAACACGCTGAAGGCCGAACTGGCCTCCGAAGCGGCGAGCCTGATCCCGCTGTGCCTGAAGTACAACAAGGCGCGCAACGGTCTCTGGCGCCAGATGATCGGACACGGGTTCAACCGCGTGCGCCTGCGCGGCTATCCGATCGACACGCCGGGCAAGAAGGAGTCGCGCCTCGTGCTCGTCGCCATCGAGACAGAACTGCTGGAACACAGCGACACGGCGGCCAAGGATGTCGGCAGCGAGGAAGCGTCGAGCTATCTCACCTATGTCGAGAACGAACTGGCCGACGCGCGCGAGGCGCTGCAGATCACCATGGAAGAGTTGCAGACCTCGAACGAGGAACTGCAGTCGACCAACGAGGAATTGCAAAGCACGAACGAGGAACTCCAAAGCACCAACGAGGAGCTTGAAACCTCCAACGAAGAGCTGCAATCCACGAACGAAGAGCTGATCACCGTCAACGAGGAACTCTTGATCAACTCCGACGAGTTGAACCGCCTCGTGGCAGAGCAATCCGCCACGCTCGAGGCGCTGCCGCTGCCTTTGCTGGTGCTGGATCAGAAGCTGAACATCAAGAGCGCCTCGCAGAACGCCATCGAATACTTTGGCCTGACCGAGAGGGGGGCGCACCTTGGTCATATCAGCCAGGTGGTGGTTCCGGCGGAGGATTATCCGCGCCTTGTCGATATCTGCAGCGAGGTGCTGATGCGGCAAGAGAGCCAGACGCAGCCCTTTTCCCATAACGGGGCGCGCTATGCGCTGAAGATCACGCCCTATTTCATCAAGGGGTCGGAACTGGCGGGTTTGACGATCACCATCCAGAACGGTTGACCCTTGCCGGGTCTTCGGCCCCGGCGGGCCGCGGCGGATGGCCTGGCCTAGCTCGGGGTCGGGCTGCGCTGGCCCGCCTCGTGCATCTTTATCAGGTCGATCAGGTCTTTGGGCGGGAAAGGCTTTGGCAGGATCTCGTCGGCGCCAAGGGATTGCGCCGTGGTCAGGATATGCCGGTCGCCCAATTGGTAGATCGCGCCTGACATTGCGATGATGAACACATCGCGCGGCGTTGCAAAGGGCGTCTCAAGGGATTGCGTGCGCACCCGTGTCGTCAACAAGAGGCCGCCATCCGCAGAATACTGTCCCGCGACCTTGATATAGACATCCACCAGCAGCACGTCGAAACGCTGATCTCGCGCAAAAGCCAGCGCAGTGGCCCCGTCGCTGGCGATTTGAACCGAATGGCCAGCCTTGTTGAGGTTGCTGGCAACGAGGCCGGCAAACACGAGATCGTCTTCGAGAATGAGGATATTGGCCACATCGACGCCGATCGGTTTGATACGTTCTGCACGCACCTTATCGCAACGCATGTCCGAAACACAGCCCGGAGTTGTAGGCGCGGTGCCCTTTCCCGACACCGCGCCCCGACGCCGCGCCCCGGCACTGGGCATCTCCACTTTGGTTTACGTGGGGTCCACCGTTCCCATGGCGATCATCCGCAGCGCCGTGAGGGAGGGGATAAAGAAGTAGTCTCCGCCACGGCATTCCACGAAGGTCTTGAGGTGGCTCATCACGTAGGGCTGTTCTCCCGACTTGGGGTCTGCGGGGATGGACATGCGCTTGTGCTTGCCGTGGTTGCCCAGCATCGGACAGGTGTCATTGCCCTGATGGAAGTCCAGCCCGTACTCGATCCACTGCTGCTGCACGAATTCGAACTGCCTAAACAGGCTGGCACAAATCAGCATCATGGTGACGCCCTGCTCTGTTGCGTCACTCTTGCTGACCTCTGGTCCCGCGCCGTAGGGCAGGCCGCGGCGCATGATCCGGCGGCGTTTGTTCAGCGCGGTATTGGCGGTCTCGTTCTTTTGCGGTTTGCCGGTTGCGGGATCCATACCGACCTTGTTCAGCGGGTCGAGGTAGTCGCGCGTGTTCATCCGCCGCAGATGTGCGCCGGGCGGGGTCTTGAAACCCTGCATGTCGTCCGCATAGCGAAAATTCGAGGCCGCGGGCGAGCGCATGTACTGGATCTGGTTCAGCAGCCGTTCCTGCGGATCTGCGGCATCCAGCCCATGTTTCGTGCGCACCTGCAGCCAGGCATCCCAGCAAGGGGCCTCCGCCAGTGGCACGCCGTCCGGCCAGCGCCCGGCCATCTTGGCCCGCAGCGTGATCTCGGCCTGTTCCTCTGGGATCTCCTGCACGCGGGCAAAGCGCTCTGCCTCGACGGTCAGGACCTCTGCAAAAGTGCTGACGTTCTCATGCAGTTTGCGGTAGGCCATGAAGGTGCCGTTCAGCATGAAACGGTCCGGGGTCGAGGCAGGGGGCAGTTCCTGACTTTCGTCCGGATGACCCAGCAGGAATTCCCCCGGCGCGAGGGGTTCCCATCCCTTGCCCATGCGTTTGCCACGGCCCTTGACCACGTGCTTTTCCGCTTCTGGCGGGTGCTGCCCGGCGAAGACCGGGTCGCCGATCCCGTCGGCAAAGCCAAAATGTTCCTTTGGCGTGGGCTGATAGATGCCGTCCATCTCTTCGAACACGGCCTGTGCCGCGTGGTGGTCCTGACTGCCATCCTGCCCGTTGCCCGGCAGGATCCGCACGCCCTTGTGGATGTCGCAAAGCCCGTGCAACCACGCGACGGTCTCTTCCATCTCCGGCACGGGCGAGATCGTCTTGAGCAGCGGATCGGTTTCCCCTTCGGTCAGTTTTTCGGCCGGGGTCACGTCGCGCTGTGCATTGATCGAGATCCAGATATGCACGTTGTCATCCGCATAGCCATCACCGACCCGGTTGGCCTGCCAGATCGGGTCCCAATGGGCGCACCAGTCGCCGGACTCGGCCTCCGTGACCGTCTGGTCGCGGTCGCCCAACAGGAAGGCGCGCTCTTTCATCCCCGCGATGAACTCTTCGGGCAGGGCGCGCAGGGTGCGGTTCGGCAACTCCATCCGGAAAAGCCCGAAGAAGGTGAAACCGATGTTCACCGTGGCTTTTGGCTTTGTTCCCGGGGTCCAGCGCGCAGCGGTTGTCACCCGCTTTGCCACGTCCCCGACAAAGGCGCGCCCGTCCGCCGGGTCGGAGATATTGAGGAAATAGTAGCGCGCGAAGGGGAAGGAATACTTGCCATAGGCGCGGACGACATTGCCTTGGATGTCGTTCAGATCGAGGCGGTAGCTCATGTCACTCTCCCGGGCTGCGGATCACGCCCGGGACTTGCGTCGGCGCGGTGCGGTCGGAGGGTTGGGTGTCCTTCAGCCAATCGCCAAAGCGGGTGTGCACCTCTTCGGCAGAGGCCCCCTGCAGGTCGATGGCGAGGTCGGAAAAATGCTGCTGCACGTAGAGCGCCTTCAGCACAGAGGGCAGGTCGTCATACTTGCCCGGCGGCAGGGGTTTTTCCCCATTGGCGATGGCCAGTTTCACCGCCAGCCAGAAGGCCAACACCGTCGCCACCCCGCCGATCAGCAGTGTCCAGAGCGGCAGACCGCCAAACAGGGGCATATCCTGCACGCCGATCAGCATGCAGACCAGCGCCCAAAGCGTCACCCCCAAGGGCAGAGCGACCCCGATCGCCAAGGGGGCCACCGGCAACCGGTGAAAGGCATCCGTCACATCCGAGATGTAGTAGTCATGGAACGGCATGGTCGTTTCCACGTGGCACTTGTCGAGGTAATCGGCAAAGGCGGTGGCATTGTCGACGCCGTCAAACCCTTCGCAATTGCCATAGATCTCGGCCAGTTCCTCGCCCATCGTGGCCCAGAGTTCCTCTGCATAGGCGCGGCGCACCTTGCGCTGACTGTCAGGCATCAGGGTTGTGGGCAGCGTGTCGCCTTCGCGTTTGACCGCGTCGATGTCCGCGCAGAACACGAGGTAGGCGCAGTTCAGGTGGTCGATGTGCTGCGGGATGGCTGGATTCGCGGCTTCCTTGTGGCCCAGGCCGCCCAACACGGAAGACCAGATCGCATCCGTGCCCTCGCGCCCGTTGTAGACCACGTCATCCAGAACGAACATGCGCGCCAGATGGGTGCGCAGGTTGCGGGCAAAGGGGCTGGACATGCCCGCTTCGACGGTGGCGGGGCTTTGTTGTGCGGTGGGCAGTTCCACCAAGGCCTTGCGGATCCGCTGCCGGTAGGACGCGGTTTCGCCCGCGGGCGCGCCCTCTTTGATGGGGGCCATTGTCGTCAGAAAGATATGGCCTGAATCGAGATCGGGCATCTCACCCCCTCCGCCGTGCAAGATCAAAGGTTTCCTGCGCGCTTTCCACGTAGGCCTTGCGGTTCACATCCGCGCGTTCCGTATCGAGGCTGGCCACCGGCCCAAAGCCCGGATCGCCGAAATTGCCCTGCACTTTCAGCATCGCGGCCTTCCATGTCTGCGCAAACTCTTCGGGGGTCTGGCTGGCGTGGGCCTTTTGCAGGTCAAGCACGGTGTCATAGACCTTCAACGCCGATTTCACGTCGCGCTGCGCGGAGCCGGGCGTGGCGTTGTAGTAGTGATCCGTGTCGATCTGGTTGTGGGTGATGTAGGTCTTGAACGGGGTGATCGGGATCGAGCGGGGGTATTTTGTCGCGCTGTACCAGAACAGGTCGAGCCCCTTGGGGATCCCGTCAGAGAAGGCGTCGATGTACTGGTCCCAAGTGCCGTTGAAGTTCGAACAGAACATCATGTAATCGTTTTTCAGATGGGTTTGTTTCAGCCGCTCCTGACCAAGATCGGGCCAGTCGCCGGGCTTGATGATCACCCATCGGGCAAAATGGATCAGCGACAATCCCAGCAATCCGGCGAGGTTCTCCGGCAGGCCACGCGCGACCATAAAGAGCAGCCGGTTGACCCATGTGATCCGCGGATGGCTGGGCGTGAGCACGTTCATCGCATAGGCCTTGCCAGCGATATTTGACATAATCCCCTCCGTTCAAAGCATGTCTTTGCGGGGCCGCCACGGCAGCCACGCCCAAATGGTTAACGCAACGTTAACATGAGGTTGCGAGATGCCCAAAGGAAATTCCCGCAAGGATTGCAGGCGCTTGCCACTTTTCGCGCTGAATTCACGATAGGGTGTGTGCCGGCCCCTTTGACCACAGGTGACAGGCCAGAAGCCGCAGGGCAGGGGGCCTCACGGCGCCCGGGGATCATTCAATTGGCAGAGGCCGACCTGCATAGCCCGGCAAAGCGACATCGCACCGGCCTGTCCCATGGGGTTCACAGGGTCAGGATGGCGGCTGTGTCGTCCTCTTCGTCCAATGGGGGCTCTGCCGGGGGCTCGTCTTCTCCGCCTTGCAACGTCTGCATCAGGGCCGCGTAGGCCTCCATGTCGTTTTCGTCGATCAGGCCCGCCTCGGGCAGCATGGTCATCTCGGCCACCTCTTCGGCAGGTGGAGGCGGGGCCGTTCCATCGTGCTCATATTCGTCCCGCACGTATTCACGTTTGACCCACTCGGTATAGGGTTCCGCGATGGCGCCGTCGGGGGTCGTCACGCGCGGGTCATAGGCGGCATATGCCTCGAAGACTTCAGTGACAAAGGCCTCTTCTTCGGGTGTGAAGTTCTCTTCGTAGCCCCAGGATTCGTAGCCCACGTATTCGGTTACGGTCGCGGGCAGGCTGTAGGCCTCGATCGCCTCTTCCGCGAGCCAAGTGGTGTGCACGTGGTCGGGATGTTCGATGGGGCTGACTGACTCTTGCAGGTGGATATGCGCTGGTGCGTGGTGTTCCATCAATCCGGTGAGCAGATTGACAAGGTCGTCGCGCGAGTAGCTGGCGGCATCGTCCACCGTGGTTACGCTGTCGATTTCGCCGGACCAGAGCTTTGGCAGGCTTTCAAACCCATAGGTGTCGGAGCCGGTGCCTGAGAAACCGTCCGGCGTTCGCAGGAAATACAGCCGGATGTCAGGCTCCGAGCCCAGCGTGCTGGTGGCGACGTCAAAGTCCTGACCCTCATGCGAGAGGCGGACGGTTTCGTCGATCCAGTCGTCGGCGCCTGCCATGACACTGTAGGCGGCTTTCATCCCTTCTTCGCGGCCGCTCCAGTAGTCTTCGTCCTGCCCGGCGTCACCTGCCGTGGTGTAGACCGTGGTGACAGCGGTTCCCTCGGCGATGGCTTCGGCGATGGAGGGGTTCATGAACAGGATATCGTCATCCTGATGGGCGACAATGAACATGTCACCGCCGGGGGTTGCGGGGGCTGCCGGGTCTGTCGGATCGGTCGGGTCTGTCGGGTCTGCCGGGTCTGTCGGGTCTGTCGGGTCTGTCGGGACTGTCGGGTCTGTCGGGTCTGTCGGGTCTGTCGGGTCTGTCGGATCGGTCGGGTCCGTCGGGTCTGTCGGGTCTGTCGGATCTGTCGGGTCTGTCGGATCGGTCGGGTCTGTCGGATCGGTCGGGTCCGTCGGGTCTGTCGGATCGGTTGGATCGGTTGGGTCTGTCGGATCGGTTGGGTCTGTCGGATCGGTTGGGTCCGTCGGATCGGTTGGGGTCGACTCAACCGCGAGGGACTGCACCTCTCCGATCAAGGGTGTGTCGTCAGACCAGTTCGATTCCCCGATCAACAGGTTTGCGCGCGGCTCGTCTGTCGGAACCGCGCCCTGCGCATCGGCCAGTTCCAATCCGTCCTTTTCGATCCACATGCGTCCATCAGCATCGATCCCGGTGCGCCAGGTGGCGGTCTCGCCTTCGACGATGGCGTCGGGTGCCACGACGCGGAAAATACTCTCGTCCTGCCAGAGCTCCAGCATCATGTCCGTGGTGTTTTCAACCTGTCCAAACAGAATGTTGTTGGATGCGGGGCCATCGCCAAAGTCAAAGACCCGCTGCCATTCACCGCCCCAGACATTGTCGAACCGAACGGCTGTCTCGATCGAGAAAGCGCCAAAGATCTGGGCACCTTCGGGCTCGGTCGGGTCCGTTGGGTCTGTCGGGTCCGTTGGTTCGGTCGGGTCCGTTGGTTCGGTCGGGTCCGTTGGGTCTGTCGGGTCCGTTGGGTCGGTCGGGTCCGTTGGGTCTGTCGGGTCCGTCGGTTCGGTCGGGTCGGTTGGATCCGTCGGCTCGGTTGTGCCTGCCTCCACCGACAAACCCAGTACAACACCGTCCAGCGGGGTGCCGCCATCCGTGGCCATTCCGACTGGCAGCGCTTCGAGCGGTTGCCCCGGGGTGGCCGCCTGCACCTCACCCACAATCGTGCCATCCTGCGCCAGCCAGAGCCGACCGCCTTCGTCCAGACCTGCGCTCAGATGGGTCAGTTCGCCTGCTTCCAACGCGGCAGGCACCGCAATGCTGTAGCTTTCTGCGTCAACGACCAGTTCCAGAACCAGCCCGTCCGTGCCGCCGTCTTGTCCCAGCCGCAGCATGGCACTTCCGTCCGCCGCCGCAAAGCTTGCCACGTTCTGATCCGTACCGCCGGTCAGATCGTCAAACCGGGCTGTGAGGCTGAGCGTGAAGGCGCCGCTCACTTCCGTTGGGCTGTTCTCAAGGTAGGTGTCCGGGTCTGCCCCGGGCTGGCTGACGGTCAGCCCAAGGATCGCCCCGTCCAGCGGTGCGTCCTCTGCCCAGTTGGACTGTCCCAGAAGCTCGTTCGCGCGCGGCACCGATGCCGGGACCACGGCCTGCGTTTCCTCAAGCTCGACGCCATCCTTGCTCAGCCACATGCGGCCATCGGCGTCGATCCCGACACCCCAGCGCGCCACATCCCCTTCTACGATGGCCTCGGGCGCGATCACTCTGTAGACCGCACCGTCCTGATAAAGCGCGAACATGATGTCAGAGGTATTTTCGACCTGCGTCAGCAGTATATTGCCGGACCGAGGTCCATCACCAAGGTCCAGCACGCGCTGCCACGAGCCTCCAACCAGATTGTCGAAACGCGCGGTGACAGAGATGTCAAAGGCGCCGGTGATATCGGCAACGTCCCCAAGCGGACGGTCTGACGGAACAGGTGGCATGATGCCTCCAGGTTGCTTTTTGGCCAAGAACAAACTGAAACAACTGGCAACACAGGTGATGCGAAAGAATAGCTACAAAGTATCAATAGTTTACACAGGCTTGTCACAATCAGCGCGAGAATATTTTTTCCAATATGGAAAATCACTGTTTCCAACCTGACGGGCCGAAGAAGTGCCTTTTGTTCAGAGGTTTACGCAGGGGCATCCTTTGCGCGGGGAGACCGTGTCGGGCGCCTTGTCGGGCGGCATGTCTGCGCGCACCAAAGGTTTCCGCAGGGCCGCGCCCAAAGTGCCTGGCCAAAGGGCGAATCGCTTGGGCCCGGAAGGCGCGCTGGGCGTGTATGACGGCAGCGCGGCGATCCGATGGAGTCCGCTCTCATGCCTGCGTGGCAGCAACCGTCTCATGGCGTGCCGTTGCGCAGATCCCCCCACCCAACGGGTCAGGGTTCAAGGCTGGGGCTGGTCCGAGAAAACCGCGCGATCAAGGGGCTCGCGCTGCACGGGTTGGCGTCAGGAGCGCAGCAGCGCTCCGGTTGAAAAGCGGACAGAGGTTGGCAACCCGCAGCCCTAGCCGGGCATAAAGACCGCCCCCGCAAGCATGACGGCTGCGCCCGCACCCATCGCAGCAAACAGATTCTTGCGCCACATGCCGACACCCAATGTTGCCGCCGCCGCCGCCAGCCGCAGCGGATCCGGTGTGCCGCCCGTCGCATCGGGCCAGAGGACCAGCGGCGCGACAAGCGCCGGGATCACCGCAACGGATGTGTACCGCAAATGCCGGAGCAGCCAGGGCGGCAGCGCACGATCCCCCACCAGCCCGAGAAAGATGAACCGCAGCCCAAAGGACCCAAAGCCCAGCACGAAGATCACCAGCCACAGTTCCCAGGTCTCAATCATGACGGATCCTCGGGAGAGCGACCTGTTGGGGGAAGGTTTGTTGGGGGAAGGTTTGTTGGGGGAAGGCCTTCTGAGGCTGGGTCGTTCAAGGTTTGACGCCGCTCCACCTCTGCTCCGGTCAGCATGCCCAGGATCGCTCCGACGATCAGACCGAGGTTGAAGGGAAGCCAGACAAACCCAAGCGCACCAAGCGCGCCCACCAGAGCTGCTGCCCGGTGCGCCCGGGTTTTCAGCCCGGGCGAAATCATCGCCAGAAAGGCAATCGGCAGCGCAAAGTCGAGGCCCAGTTCCAATGGCACCGCGGTGCCCATCAAGGCCCCCAGCAGCGAAAAGATGTACCACGGCGGGATGATGGGGGTCGCCACGCCGAGGAAATAGGCAAACTTCTGGGACAACGTCAGGTCCGGGCGCTCTTCGAACTCCATCGCCGAGGAGGTATAGGTCTGATCCACCAGCAGATAGGCGGCGATCGCGCGCTTCCACAGGGGCAATGCGCCCAGGTGCGGCGTGATCGAGGCGGAATACATCGCCATGCGCAGGTTGACCGCCAGCGCCGAGACAAGCACGACGAGCGTTGGCGCCCCGTCGGTCATCAGCTGGATCGCGGTGAACTGCGCCGCCCCTGCCACGACAATGAACGAAAAGCCGAGCGTTTCAAAGATGCTCAACCCCGCTTCGGTGGCGAGCACACCAAACAGCATGGCAAAGGGAGAGACCACGACGACAAAGGGAATGCCGTTGCGAACCCCGCGTCCATAGCTTGACATCGTGTCGCTTCGCGCCATCACTGTGACCTCCAAAACTTCGCCTACCGGGGAGGGGCGTCAGATGCAATCCGAACGATGCGACTATCTTATAGCGCCAGATCCCGGTGCCGCGCGGCTGACACGCCGCGTGACCGGGGTGGACCACGATGGCCAGCCAACAGAGATCCCGGTGGTCGAGGAACGGCCCCTGACGATCTTTCTCAATCGGCAGGAAATCGTCACGGCGATGACCATCGGCGACTATCCCGACTATCTGGCGCTGGGATTCCTGCGCAATCAGGGAATGCTGTCGGACGATGAGACGGTGACGGGCGTCGACTATGACGAAGAGCTTGAAACCGTGGTCGTCCGCACCGCCAGCCAGACCACCTATGAAGAGAAGCTGCAGAAAAAGACCCGCACGTCGGGCTGTGCCGTGGGCACCGTCTTTGGCGACATGATGGAAGGGCTGGAGGCGGTGCAACTGGGCACGGATCCGGTGCGGACCTCATGGCTGTACGCGCTGGCGCGGCAGATCAACACCACCCCTTCGCTGTACCTCGAGGCGGGTGCCATCCATGGCACGGTGCTGTGCCAGCAGGATCGCCCGCTGGTCTACATGGAAGACGTGGGCCGCCACAACGCCGTGGACAAGATCGCCGGCTGGATGTTTTCCGAAGGGGTGGGGCCGCAGGACAAGATCCTCTACACCACCGGTCGCCTGACCTCGGAGATGGTGATCAAGACCGCGCTGATGGGCATTCCGGTGCTGGCGTCCCGGTCCGGCTTCACCGCCTGGGGGGTAGAGATTGCCCGTCAGGTCGGGCTGACCTGTATCGGGCGCATGCGGGGCAAACGCTTTGTCTGCCTGTCGGGCGAAGAGCGCCTGATCTGGGATGCGGACCCCGGCAGTGTGCCTGATGAGGGCAAGCGTCACGGGCGCAAGGGCGCGTGATGAGGATCTGTGTGAACACGCGTCCCCTCGGGACCGGCCGCATGCAATCCGGTGTGGCCAGTTGTGGCGCGCAGGGTCAGCCATGAGCGCGCCGGTGGGTGTCATCCTTGCCGGGGGACAGGCCACGCGCATGGGCGGCGGGGACAAGGGTCTCCTGCCGTTGGGGGGGCGGGTGCTGCTGGATCATGTGATCGCCCGCAGCGCACCGCAGGTCGCGTCACTGGTTCTGAACGCAAACGGCGATGCCGACCGTTTTGCCCGGTTTGACCTGCCGGTGGTGCCCGACAGCCTGTCCGGGTTTCCCGGCCCGCTCGCTGGTGTGCTGGCCGGGATGGACTGGGCGGCGGAACAGGGCGCACAGACGGTGGTCAGCGTGGCCGCCGACACGCCCTTTTTCCCGGAGGATCTGGTGGCCCGGCTCATTGCCTCCGCCGAAGGACAGGATCACCCGCTTGTCCTTGCCGCGACAGAGGGCGAGGCCCGCACCCGCAGCGCCAAGGGCCGCCTGATCCGCCATCCCACCTTTGGTCTCTGGCCGGTGGCGCTGCGGGACGACCTGCGCCGCGCTCTGCGGGACGGGTTGAAGAAGGTCGTGATCTGGACGGAGTCGCATGGCGGGCGCGAGGCGCTTTTTGACATCGGGAGCCGCGACCCCTTCTTTAATGTGAACACGCCAGAGGATCTGGCCGCGGCGGAGGCAATGCTGTGAAGCTCTACGGTGTGACGGGATGGAAAAACGCGGGCAAGACCGGTTTGATGGAGCGCCTCGTGACAGAGATCACCGGGCGCGGCTTTTCCGTCAGCACGGTCAAACATGCGCACCATGCCTTTGATGTGGATCACCCGGGCAAGGACAGCTGGCGTCACCGCGAGGCCGGTGCCAGCGAAGTGATCCTGTCGTCGCGCAAGCGCGTGGCCCATATGACAGAGCTGCGCGGGGCGCAGGAGCCGGAGCTGGCTGACCTTCTGGCGCGGCTCTCCCCGGTCGATCTTGTGCTGGTCGAAGGCTACAAACGCGACCGTCACCCAAAGGTGGAGGCACACAGGGTCGAGACGGGCCAGCCGCTGATCGCGCCGGGCGACGAGACGATCCACGCGGTGGCCTCGGACGTGCCGCTGGAGCTGGACAGGCCGGTCTTTGACCTCAACGATACCGGTGCGATTGCGGATTTCATCCTGCAAGAGGTTGGTTTGTGAGGGGATTTGACACCATCGCGGTGGTGGACTGGTCCGCGGGCAAACGCGCCGCGCGGGCAAAGGCGGACGCCATCTGGATTGGCGTGACCCGTCTTGGCATCGACGAGGAACCGGTGTTCTGTACCGACCGGATCAGCGCAGAGGCCCATCTGCGCGCCCTGATCGACGAAGAGCGCGCCGCAGGACGGCGCCTGATGATCGGTTTCGATTTTCCCTTTGGCTATCCGCAGGGGTTCGCCCGGCAGGTCACGGGGCAAGACGACCCTTTCGCTCTCTGGGCCTGGCTCGAGGCGCGCATCCGCGATGACGCAGAGGGCGCGAACAACCGCTTTGACGTGGCCGAAGAGATCAACGCCCTGTTTGACGGGCCGGGTCCGATGTGGGGCAAACCCGACAGGGCGCGCTGGCCGGGCGTGCCTTATCGAAAGGCCGACATCCGGTTTGATGTCGTGGCGGAGCACCGCGCCTGCGACCGCGCCGCCAAGGCCGCATCGAGCTGTTTCCAGCTGTACTATCCTCCGACGGTTGGCGGGCAGATCCTTATGGGGTTGCCGGTGCTCTCGCGCCTGCGTGCCGATTTTGGGAGCAAAGTGGCGGTCTGGCCGTTCGAGCCCTGGCAGAACGCAGAGGCCGTCCTGGTCGAGATCTGGCCGGGGCTGATCGAACCCGCGGTCAAATCGTTCCAGTCGGACCAACAGCCGCCACCGATCCGCGACGCCGTGCAGGTCCGGCTTTTGGCGCGCGCTCTGGCGGGGTTGCCCGCAGATGAACTATCGACCTGGATGGAGGAACCACCCGGGGTCGCCCGGCAGGAAGAGGCATGGATCCTCGGAGCGGGACACAAGGACCGTCTGGTCGCCTTGGCGCAGGGAACTGGCGACGCGCCGCGGCTGAGGCCACCACCGCTGCGCAACGATTGCTTTGCCTTGCCGCCCGGCGTCGATTGGACCCCGGTTGATGCAGCGCTGAGCATGCTGCGCGACCGGCTGACCCCGGTGGTCGCGCGCGAAGAACTGCCCTTGATGCAGGCCGCGGGCCGGATCCTGTCGGAGGATCTTCTGGCACGTCGCTCCAACCCGCCGCAACCGAACACGGCTGTGGATGGTTACGGCTTTGCCGGGGCCTGCGTGGGGCAGGGGGATATCACCTTGCCGCTGGTCGATGGACGGTCCGCCGCGGGTGTGCCTTTTGCCGGGAGCGTGCCCTTTGGATCGGCGATCCGTGTTTTGACCGGCGCGGCGCTGCCCGAAGGGGTGGATACCGTGGTTCTGGACGAAGACTGCGCCGTGGACACAGATGCCGTCGCCTTTCGCGGACCGGTCAAACCGGGGTCAAACACCCGCGCCGCAGGCGAAGACATTGCCGAAGGCACCATTGCGCTGCCCGCGGGCCGGGTGCTGACCCCTGCCGACCTCGCCCTTGCCTCAGCGGTGGGGTGGGGGGCTTTGCCGGTCTTTGCGCCCTTGCGGGTCGGGGTGCTGTCCACCGGGGACGAAGTTGTGCCCCCCGGCAGCCCCGCGCAACCGGGTCAGATCTTTGATGCGAACCGTCCGATGTTGCTTAGCATGGCAGCGCGCTTTGGCTTTGCTCCCGTGGATCTGGGCCGTGTCGGAGACGACCGCGCCCAATTGCGCGCGCGGCTCGACAGTGCCGCGCAGGAGGCGGATGTGATCCTGACCTCTGGTGGTGCCTCTGCCGGGGATGAGGATCACGTCTCGGCCCTGTTGCGGGAAAGCGGCGCGCTTGCGGAGTGGCGCATCGCGCTGAAACCGGGGCGACCGCTGGCGCTGGGCATGTGGTCCGGCGTGCCGGTCTTTGGCCTGCCGGGCAACCCGGTCGCGGCCTTTGTCTGCACGCTCATCTTTGCGCGCCCGGCGATGGGTCTGCTGGCCGGGGCGGGCTGGACAGATCCGCAAGGGATCGAGGTCCCCGCAGCTTTCAGCAAACGCAAGAAACCGGGTCGCCGCGAATATCTGCGCGCCCGTCTGCGCGATGGCCGTGCGGAAGTCTTCAAATCCGAAGGGTCGGGCCGCATCTCGGGGCTCAGCTGGGCAGAAGGGCTGGTGGAACTGCCCGATGGCGCAATGGATGTGACGCCGGGCACGCCGGTGACGTTTCTGCCGTTCGGGGCCTTCGGGCTTTAGCGGGCGGATTTGAGCAGGAAGGTTTTGGCGGGGTCAGCAACCTTCTGTCGCGGTGACAGCGGCCTGGATGGCCGATCTGTGAAACCCGCGTCAGTCAAAGGTGCCCGCGACACGGCCCAGCAACATGAACGCCCGCGCCGTGCGCGTACTGCCAAAGGCCGAGACATCCTCGTCCGAGGCATTGGTCGCGAAGTTGGAAAACAGCTGGTCGAAGCGCCGCAGGAAATGATGCGCGGCATCGCGAAAGATCGGATCTTCGCGCATCCGCCCCGCCGCGAGCGCAAGGCTGGAACGGTCATGCACGCCGCCCAGAGGCGCGATCGTCCGCCCCCGCTTGCCTTCGGCAAAGGCGCGCCAGACCTCGGGGCGCGCCATGTCCGGGCGCAGGTCGTCCATGTAGATACCGTCCTGGCTGAGCAAGGTCAGGATGTCCTGCGCGGCCTGTATCAGGCGCGCCGCACTGCGGTCCTTGAGCGCACGGCGCAGGGCGGCAAAGCCTTCATCGTCGTCGGCGGTTTCCGGGAAATGCAGGGCCCGGACCAGATCTTCAGTGGACAACGGCGGCGCGAGCGCCTCTGCCGGGGTGCCAAGAGACAGGGCAGGCTGATCCTCCATCTGATCTGTCACTGGTTGCGGCAGGGCCGCCGGGTCGGCCTGACGGATGCCGCCCAGCATCGCCAGCGTGGTCTCAAGGTTCTTTTGAGCGCTGGCCAATTCGTCCAGCCGTTTCAGGATCGCCGGATGCGGCGCCTCGCCCTTGCCGGCCTGTGCCTGTGCGACATAGGCCTGACGCAGCGCGTCGATCGCCGCCTGCAGGCGCGTGCTTTCGGTGCGCATGATGACCGCAGCCCGGATCGCCATGGCGGTCACCCAGATCATTGCCACAGGCAGGACGATGACCATCAGAACGACAAGGAATTGCGTGCCCGCGACCCCGGCATCCGCACCGGAAAGAAAGTACCAGACAGACAGCACCAGCCACAGACAGGACACGGCCAGCGCCGTGAGTTCCACCGAGGTGACACCCGTCGCCGGTCCACGGTCGTAAAGACCGGGCAATGTCGGGCGGGCTTCCTTGGTTTCTGCCATCAGCTGTTACTTGAAGGTGATCGTTAAAATTTCGTAGGACTTTTGACCGCCGGGTGTTCGCACCTCGACGCTGTCCCCTTCTTCCTTGCCAATCATCGCGCGTGCAATGGGTGATTTCACGTTCAGCAAGCCTTTTTCGATACTTGCTTCATGTTCGCCGACGATTTGCCAGGTTTTCTCTTCATCCGTGTCCTCGTCGACAACCGTGACGGTCGCGCCGAACTTACATGCACCCGAGAGGCTCGCCGGATCGATCACTTCGGACAGGGAGATCACGCTTTCCAGTTCCTTGATGCGCCCTTCGATAAAGCCCTGCTTTTCCCGGGCGGAGTGGTACTCCGCGTTTTCCTTGAGATCCCCAAGCTCTCGCGCTTCGGCGATGGCCTTGATGATAACCGGGCGTTCCTCGGTCTTGAGTTGCTTCAATTCGGTTTCAAGCGCGGAGTAGCCTGCGCGCGTGATCAAGATCTTTTCCATAAGGGCCGTTCCAGTAGATGTTGGTGTTTTGGGACGTGTTTAGTAACCGGCCGGGCCTGGGCCTTCGTCGGTCTCAAGATGGTCAATGGCGCGGGGTTATGCAACCGCTCAGGCACAGCTTGGGAGAAACTCCAGCCTGTGGGACCGGGTTTTGAGCGGCCCCGCCGGGTTTGGGGGCGGCGTCAGGGCGCGCAGGCCATGGTTTGGGCCAATGTCTGGCTTGGTGTCTGACCTCTTGGGTACGATAAGTGGGACCGGGGCCGACAGGGTTCTGCCTGAGGGCCTTGCCGAGCTGTATCAGGGAGCGTTTGCCGGAGCTGCGCCTGAACGCGAGCACCGAGGGCCAGATGCGCGGGCCTTGTTATTGTGCCCTGCCGGACCTGCAGTGCCGCAGCAGGTTGTAGCAGGGCGCGTGCAACCGTTGTATCAGGGCAGATACATCGGAAACTTGACGACTGACCCGTCATCCAGTTGCAGCGTGATGAACCCTTTGTCATCGACGTACTTCTGCAAAAACGACGCTTGCGCAACGCATCGCCGCACCACATCGGAGGTGCTGTCAGCCCCGGTGTCCGTGCGTAGTTGTTCCAACAGGGCCTTGTCTCTTTCAGAGAAGCGCACACTGGTTGTTTTTTTCTCGTTCATAATGATTCCCGAACTTACGCCAGCGTACGTAGCGCAGTATTTGATCGATAACACGGCACGCCTGCGGTCACTTTGGGCGGATCATCCCCTGAATGCAAGATGTTCCGAATACGTTTGCCCTACGATCGCAGTCACTTTGTACTACAGGTGTGTTAAGGAACCGTCAATGCAATATTTCCGTTGACGAGAGTTATTGCACCCGTATCTCTCGATACAGTTGTAGAGGGGGTGCGGGTGCCAATACAAAAGACAAAAATGGATTTCGTAAATTTCAAACTCTCGGCTCTGCGCATTGTTGAAACAGAACACCATGAATTGCCCAAGACGTTCGACCGCACCAATTTGGTGATTGTCGATTTCGGATTCCACACCAAGCGCCTGCAGACGCAGTGCCCGGATGATTTGTTCTATCTGGACGGCCTTTCAGACGAGATAGCGCAAACTGTCGACGCTTATAAATCAAATTTGCAAGAGGCGCTGAACGATATGGCCCTTCGGGCTACGTCCTTGGTGGCCGATGGCACATTGACAACCGAGGCGGAGTTCAGGGCGTTCTACGAAGCCCACGGCGAACAATTGAAAGAATATATCGATCTGGACCTGATGCAATGGCACGGCACGGGGTTGGTCTATATCGCGCAAGCGCCTGAGCCGATTGCGAGGGCCTTTCCGGGGGTCACGGGCTTTGCGCCCCATGTGCGCCTCAGGGCGCTGCATCTCGACCCGATGTTCCAACAGTTCAAGGCAACGGCGTTCCCGGACGAAGTGTTTCAGGGCAAGGATCTGGAGGTCGAGGCGGGCTCCTTCGAAGAGGCGGATGACGTCACACCCAATTACCGAATAGAAGCGGTGGTCTCTGGCCTCGCACGGATCGCCGACGCCTGTGCCGAAGGCGAACTGGCGCCGGGGGACGTGATCGTCCTGCCGATGTCCGCAGAGCGGGACGGGCACACGCGCCCCCTGCATCTGGAGCCGGACATAGAGCGGATGTTCCATTTCCTGACAGTCAAATGCGGTTTGGTCGTGGTGGTGGCCGCCGGGAATAAATTTCTCAAATCGAGTGAGGAACTCGATCAAGGCCAGAACGGTCTCAAAGACGGGTGCCCCAGTTCGGTATTGAATGCGGGCACCACCTGTGGGGCGATTCTCGTGGCAGAGGACCGCCTCGACGATGAGAAGGCCCGGTTGAAAGGGTACCGATGGATTGATGCGTTTCTGGACGTGAATACCGGTGACGATCTGGACCTGTCCGGATTGTCAGACGAGGAAAAAGATCACGTGCCGCAGATATTCCAGACCAATGACGGCAATTACAAAACAAGCGCCTCTGCCATGGCAGTGGGGGCATTGCTGGCGACCGTTCAGGAGGCGCGGCGCAGGCGTCACCTTGATCCGCTGAAGCCCTATGAGGCGCGCGCGCACCTGCGTCAGTGGCGCTGCGACCCGCAAGGCAGCCGTCATTCCTGCCCCGATGCTCTGGGGTGGTTGATCGGCACGCAGGTCTTTCCGATCGGGCCGGACAACCCGGTCTACGAAGACAACTACGTGCTGACCTATGACGAACTGCGCAACGTCCAGGCGGGCGAGGCGGGTGCTGAGCCGTCCTGATGCGGTCGCTGTTCTGGGGGTGGCCTGTGACGGCCACATCCCCCTTGGTCAGTAGGCAGAGCCTTCGGGGTCATTGACGTTGTGTTTTTCCGTGCCCTTCAGCGGGGGATTGAACACAGACACCAGCACGAGGTCCGAGTCCTGTCCACCACGCAGAAAATGCTTGTCATGCTTGTCGAGCACGTAGATGTCGCCGGGCTTGATCGGGTGGCGGGTGCCGTCCATGTCCTCGACCTCCCCCTCACCGGCGATGCAATAGCATGCCTCAAGGTGGTTGCGGTACTCGAGCAGCGACTCGGTGCCCTTCTTGACCACTGTGTGGCACAGGGTGAAGCCAAGGCTGTCCCGCTCCGTGAGCATCCGGTGGCTGGTCCCGTTGCCCCAATGCACAAAGCAGTTTGTCTTTTCGATATCCGTCAGAGAGCGCACGAACATGGCAAGTTCCTTTTACGGTCATTACGATCACTGGTCCTAACGGGTAGGTCACCAATTTGGCGGCGTTGGGGCGGAACCTCGGCGTAAACAGGGCGAATTGACCCCTTGATCGGGACAGTCCTTCTGTAAACCGGGGATTGTTCCCGCGCGACGCGGCAATACCCTGATTCTGCGGCCTTGTGACGCTGCGGGTGCATTGACCTATGCCGCGCTGCCGCGCTACGTCACATCGCAACTTTGTTTCGCGCCCACCAGTGCGGGGCATCGTGCGTGCCGCAGGGCGCGCGCAAACTGGATTGTCTGTGGAGATCGGGACATGAGCGAGATCGAGCGCGAAAAGATGGAATATGACGTGGTGATCGTCGGAGGTGGTCCTGCGGGTCTCTCGGCCGCGATCAGGCTCAAGCAACTCGACGCCGATCTTGAGGTGGTCCTGCTGGAGAAGGGCTCTGAAGTGGGGGCGCATATCCTGTCGGGCGCAGTGCTGGATCCCTGTGGTCTCGACGCGCTGATCCCCGACTGGAAGGAAAAGGGCGCGCCGCTGAACACCCCCGTGACCGAGGACAACTTTTACGTTCTTGGCGAAGCGGGCCAGATCCGCATTCCCAACTGGCCAATGCCGGGCCTGATGAACAACCATGGCAATTACATCGTCTCGATGGGCAATGTCTGCCGCTGGATGGCGGAGCAGGCCGAGGAACTGGGCGTCGAGATCTTCCCCGGCATGAGCTGTTCGGAGCTGATCTACGGCGAGGATGGCGAAGTCAAAGGCGTCGTTGCAGGTGAATTCGGCAAGGCCGCGGACGGGACCACGGGCGATGGCTATGAGCCGGGCATGGAACTGCTGGGCAAATACGTTTTTCTCGCCGAGGGCGTGCGCGGCAGCCTCTCAAAGGAAGTGATTGCCAAATACGACCTGTCGAAAGGCAAGGAGCCGCAGAAGTTCGGCCTCGGGATGAAGGAAATCTGGGAGATTGATCCGGCCAAGCACCGCGAAGGCACGGTGACCCATACCATGGGCTGGCCGCTGGGCGGCAATGCCGGAGGCGGATCTTTCATCTACCACCTTGAAAACAATCAGGTCTATGTGGGTTTCGTTGTGCATCTGAACTACGAGAACCCGCATCTGTATCCCTACATGGAATTCCAGCGCTTCAAGCACCACAAGATGGTGGCTGACCTGCTCGAAGGCGGCAAGCGGGTGTCTTACGGCGCGCGCGCCATCTCTGAAGGAGGCTACCAGTCGATGCCCAAGATGGTCGCGCCCGGTGTCGCGCTTTTGGGATGTTCGGTTGGCATGGTCAACGTGCCCCGCATCAAGGGCAACCACAACGCGATGCTGTCCGGGAAATCCGCGGCAGAGGCGGCCTTTGCCGCCCTGCAAGAGGACCGCGCCGGTGACGAGTTGACCGCCTACGAGACCGAAGTGCGCGAGGGCGCCATCGGCAAGGACCTCAAGAACGTGCGCAACGTAAAACCGATGTGGTCCAAGTATGGTCTGGTGGCCAGCCTGACGCTGGGCGGTCTGGACATGTGGACCAACTGGCTGTTCGACTACTCGCTGTTTGGCACCATCGGGCATGGCAAATCCGACGCAGAGGCGACCGGCAGCGCGGCGGCGCATGAGGTGATCGATTACCCGAAACCCGACGGCAAGCTCAGCTTTGACCGGCTGACAAATGTCTCCTACTCCTTCACCAATCACGAAGAGAGCCAACCGGCGCATCTGACCCTCAAGGATCCGCATGTGCCCACGGTGATCAATTTGCCAAAATACGCCGAGCCAGCGCAGCGCTACTGCCCGGCAGGCGTCTACGAAGTGGTACAGGAGGAGACCGGCCCGCGGTTCGTGATCAACTTCCAGAACTGCGTGCATTGCAAGACCTGCGACATCAAGGATCCCAGCCAGAACATCCACTGGACGGTGCCACAGGGGGGCGACGGCCCGAACTATCCCAATATGTGAGGGGCTTAAGGCTTCGTTCACTGACATCTGCGATCCTCGCGGCATAACTGTTGCGAGGATCGGCGTGATGATGAAACCCCGTGCTCAGCGCTGGCCCAGTGCCTGGGGATTTGAGCTTTCCAGTGATCAGGGCGATTTTGCCGCCACCATCGTCAATGTCAGCGAGACGGGCGCCTTCGCCGAGGGCCCCCTGCCGTTGGCGATTGGCGACCGCGTGCGGCTGACCGCCATGTGCCAACCCGTCCCGGCAAGGGTCGTGCGTCTGAGCACGCGCGGCGTTGCGTTGGAATTCGATACGCCGCTGACCGCGTCGCAACTGGTCAATCTGCGCCAGTATCGGGATCTGTCGCAGACCTGACGCCTGTGCCTCGACCCTGTTCATTGTTGCGCGCCGGGTTTCGCGTCCTGGCCCCGGCTTTCCATGGCCGGCAATGATCACAGTTGCGCCAGTCCGTCCCTGCACACGCGAGTTTCAGCCGCCGCACATTGCCATGGGCATGCCACCGCTCTAGGCTTTCACTCTGAACGCGTCACGGGACGCCGTCAGCACGCCGCTGTAAAAACACCAAAAGGGAGACCGGCATCTTGATATCTTGGGCAAGTTTCATCCGGGCCGGGGCCCTGGCACTGACTGTGTCGGCTTCGGCAGCGCAGGCCAACGGGTTCGCCGGCGATTACCTCGCAGCGCGGCAAGCCAGCTTCTTGGGGGATTTTGCCGCAGCGGCCACCTATTATGACCGCACCCTGCGCTACGATCCTGATCGGCCGGAACTGCTGGAACGGGCCATTCTGGCACATATGTCGCTGGGCGGCTTTGACCGGGCGTCCCTGCTGGCCGACAGGATGAGCGCCGCAGGTTACGAAAGTCAGATCGCGCAGATGGCCGCCGTCAGCAAGGCCGCTGAACGCGAAAGCTTTGCCACCGTATTGCAGGCCATCAATGACGAACGCGGCATCGGCCCGCTCGCGGATGGTCTGGTCAAGGCATGGGCTGCGCTGGGCAATGGCGACATGAGCGCCGCTTTGCTGGCCTTTGAAGACGTGGGCAAGGTGCAGGGCCTTGGCCCCTTTGCGACGTACCACAAGGCGCTGGCGCTTGCCTCGGTCGGCGATTTCGAGACCGCTGCCGGGATCTTTGAAGCCGATGGCGCCGTCGGTATGTCCGCCACCCGGCGTGGCGTGATGTCCCAGGCAGAGGTTCTGTCCCAACTCAACCGCAACGAGGACGCGCTGGCGCTGCTGGACGCCGCCTTTGGTTCCGATCTCGACCCGGAACTCACCACCCTGCGTGACGCGCTCTCCGCAGGAGAGACGCTGAGCTTTTCGCATGTCCGCTCTCCCCGCGACGGCATTGCAGAGGTTTTCTTTACCCTTGCGAGCGCGCTGTCCTCTGAGGGTAGCAATGAACTGACCCTGCTGTATGCGCGCATGGCCGCTTTCCTTCGCGAGGATCACACGGATGCGATCCTGCTGATCGGCGAGTTGCTGTCGGATATGGAGCAGCACGCCCTCGCAGTAGAGGCGTACAGCACCGTACCGCCAGAAGACCCCTCCTACCACGCCGCCGTCATGGGCCATGCCGAGGCGCTGCGCGATCAGGACAAGGTCGATGAGGCGATCGCGGTGTTGCTGGACCTCGTGTCCGAACGCGCCAGCCTGCCGATCCTGCACACCACTCTGGGGGATTTGTACCGCCAGCAGGAACGCTACGCCGAAGCGACCGATGCATACACGCAGGCGCTGTCGCTCTATGATGAGGTGTCCAGCCGCCAGTGGTTCCTGCACTATGCCCGCGCCATCACCTATGAACGGCAGGACATCTGGGAAAACGCCGAGGCGGATTTTCGCAAGGCGTTGGACCTGAACCCGGATCAGCCTTCGGTCCTGAACTATCTCGGGTATTCGCTTGTCGAAAAGCAGATGAAACTTGACGAAGCACTTGGCATGATCGAACGCGCCGTCGCGGCACGCCCCAACTCGGGGTACATCGTCGACAGCCTGGGCTGGGTGCTCTACCGCCTTGGCCGCTACGAAGAGGCCGTCCCCCACATGGAACGCGCCGCGGAACTGATGCCAATCGATCCCATCGTGAACGACCACCTTGGCGATGTTTACTGGGCGGTTGGCCGTCTTCGCGAAGCAGAGTTCATGTGGAAGCGTGCCCTGTCCTTCGCCGACTGGGAAGATGCGGCAGAAGAGGCGGACAAGGACCGCATCAAGCGCAAGCTCGAAGTGGGTCTGGACCAGGTGCTCGCCGAAGAAGGCGCTGACCCACTCCGACAGGCCGATGCCTCCGATTGAGGTTTCTGCACCGGCAAAGGTCAACCTGACCCTGCATGTGACCGGGCAGCGGGCAGATGGCTACCATCTGCTCGACAGCCTCGTCGCCTTTGCTGATTTCGGGGATCAGATCCGGCTCATCAAAGGGCCGGATCTGCGGATTACCGTCTCCGGACCCTTTGCCGAAGGGGTGCCCACGGATCATCGCAACCTCGTCTGGCGCGCTGCGGAAATTGCGGGCTGGACTGGCCAGATCCATATCGAAAAGAACCTGCCCCATGGCGCGGGCATTGGCGGCGGCTCCTCGGATGCAGGTGCGGTGCTGCGGGCACTGGGCCACACAGCGCCCGCCCTGGGCCTGGGCGCGGATGTGCCGGTGTGCCAACACGCAGGCGCCGCGCGGATGGCAGGCATAGGCGAGCAGATCACTCCTGTCGCTACGATGCCCCCGCTGCAAGCCATCCTCGTCAATCCGGGCGTGCACGTTCCAACGCCAAAGGTGTTTTCGGTACTGCGCCAAAAAGACAACGACTCAATGGAGGCTTTGCCCGCGATGGGCGCCTCTCCCGCCACCTGGACAGAGTGGCTGCGACGTCAACGAAATGATCTGGAGGCGCCCGCGATGACGACTGCCCCTGTGATCCGCGACGTGCTCGCGGCGTTATCCCGCCTCAAAGGCGTCAGTCTCGCCCGCATGTCAGGATCCGGGGCCACATGTTTCGCACTGGTCCCGGAGGATGGTGCACATATCGCTTTGGCCCGAACCCTGTCCGCGACATTCCCGCAGTGGTGGGTGCAGGCGGGGACCCTGACCTGACCTTCGTCGCGGCGGCCCGTAGCGCGGGGTTGACCCCGCGCGTCGTCAGGTTACCCGTGACACGACGAAATCGTTGATTTCGATCAACAGGTTGCGCATGTCGCTCTCGGGCAGGGCTTCCATGGCGGTCTTGGCCTTCGCGGCCCACCTCAGCGCCTCTTGCCGCGTCGCCTCCAGCGCGCCATGTTTCGTCAGCAATTCCAGCGCGTGTTCGAGATCACCGGGCCTCTGGTCACCCTTCTCGATGACCCGCTTCCAAAAGGCGCTTTCGGCCTCATCTGCCGCCGCATAGGCCTTGATCAGGGGCAATGTCAGTTTGCGTTCGCGGAAATCATCCCCGATGTTCTTGCCGGTCGCATCGGATCCCCAGTAGTCCAACAGATCGTCCACGATCTGGAACGCAATGCCCAAGGCGTCCCCGTAGTCAAAAAGCGCCTGCACCTCCGCATCCGAACGCTCCGCGATCACACCGCCAACTTCCGTCGCGGCCGAGAACAGTGCCGCGGTCTTGCCGCGCACCACCTGCAGATAAATCTCTTCTGTCGTCTTCAGATCCTGCGCCGCGGTCAGCTGCAAGACCTCACCCTCGGCAATCGTCGCCGCCGCGTCCGACAGGATCCGCAGCACGCGCAGTGACCCGGTGTCGGTCATCAATTGGAATGACCGCGCAAACAGGTAATCCCCCACCAACACGCTGGATTTATTGTCCCACAACAGGTTGGCCGTCGGCCGCCCGCGCCGCTTTTTGCTCTCATCGACCACGTCGTCATGCAAAAGCGTTGCGGTGTGAATGAACTCCACGGTCGCTGCAAGGTAGACATGGTAGGGGCCCGCGTAACCGAACATCCGCGCCACGGCCAACGTCAGCATCGGCCGCAACCGCTTGCCCCCCGCTTCGACGAGGTGCGCCGTGACCTCCGGGATGCGCGGCGCATGTTCAGAGGCCATGCGCTCACGGATCAACACGTTCACAGCCTTCAGATCCTCTGCCAGCAACGTGGCGAGGCGTTCATGCGGTTTGGGTTTCACCTGATCCAACATCACACTCCCGTGCAAGGCTCGACAAATCGCGCGCCTTGTCCTTATGTCCTCCGTATGGAAGAGCTTTTGCGTACAACAGATATCACCCTGATCCCGCTCGCCAAGACCCTTCTGGACGGGCAGGATATAGCCAGCTTCGAGCTGGACGTAAACATGAGCGTGCTCGAAGGCAGTATCGGCATATTGCCGCGCCGCCTGATGGTGCGCGCCGACGAGATAGATCAGGCCCGACGTGTGCTGCGTGAAGCCGGGGTCGAGTTCTACGCAGGATGAGGCCGGTGTGACCGACACTCAGGTGGCGCAGTTTGCGCCCGAAGACCTGACGCGGGACGCGATGCTGGGCGGGCGCGTCCAGTTGTTGCAACCGCGTGAGGGGTACCGGGCGGGGACTGATCCGGTGCTTCTTGCGGCCAGTGTTCCGGCGCGGCCCGGCGATACGGTGCTGGAACTGGGGTGTGGCGCCGGGCCGGGCCTGTGTTGTCTCGGCGCCCGGGTGCCCGACCTCACCCTGGCGGGGATCGAGATCCAGCCCCAATACGCCGCGCTGGCCCGTCGCAATCTCGATGCGAACGGTCTGTCCGGCACGATCTGGGGGGGCGACCTTGGCGCGCCACCTCCGGAGATGCGCGCCCAAAGCTTCTCTCACGTTCTGGCCAATCCACCTTACTTTGAGCCCGGCCGCCGCATCGCAGCGCAGGGCGCAGATCGTGAGATCGCGCTCGCCGGGCAGACGCCCCTTTCGGATTGGGTCGCAACCGCTGCAAGACGGCTGAAGCCACGCGGCACGGCCACCTTCATTCAGCGCACAGAGCGCTTGCCAGAGCTTTTGACCGCCATGCAGGCGCATCTCGGTTCGCTGGAACTTTTGCCGCTCCTGCCGCGACAGGGGCGCGCGCCCCGGCTGGTCCTGCTGCGGGGCCGCAAGGAAGGGCGCGCGCCGTTTCGCTTTTGTCCAGGGGTGGTCATTCATGCCGGGGACCAGCACGAAGAGCCCGGCAACCGCTACACCCCGCGCTTCGAGGCGATCATGATGCGCGGAGCCCCGTTGGAATTTGACACCGCATTTGGTTGAAACCGCGGCATTGTTACAAATCTGTGATGTTATCTCGCGCTTGCAGCGTGACTTGAGGGCAATCCTGTGCTGGACTGAAGACCTGACCCAACGAAAGGAGGATCCCGTATGAGCTTGACTTCGCATTTGCAGGAACTGAAGAGAAAGCACCAATCGCTTTCGGATGCCGTTGAGGAGGCCCAGCGCGCCCCTGGCATCGATGACCTGCGCATCGCTGAACTGAAAAAGCAGAAACTGCGGATCAAAGAAGAAATCACACGCCTTTCGCCTTCGGTCGTCGCCTGAACGCGACGACTTGCCTGCCCTGGTGTCTCAGGGCAGGTTTCGTCCCGCGGGCCCTCAGGGCCGCGGTGAGATGGGAACCAGCGCCTTGCCCTCCAACCCGGTGGGCAGCGCCCTGATTTCCCCGAAAAGCCAGTCACGAAACATCGCGATCTGCGGTCGTGTCTCCGTGCCTTTGACGCAGAGAAAACGGAAATGCGCCGGTGTTGTCAGCACCGTGTCAAACGGGGCCACCAACTGTCCTGTGGCCAGCAACCGCTGGGCCAGCGAGGTCCGTGACAAGACAACACCTTCACCGGCAAGTGTGGCATCCAGGGCATGGTCCGCCTGGCTGAAGCTCGCTGCGAGCGTGGGTGTAAACTCTGCCCCACAGGCCCTGAACCACGCGCGCCAGGTGGGGTTGGGGTTCAGAAAGCTGTCCGAGGTGTCTTCGACCAGTGGCGCGTGCATCAGGCTTTCGACGGTTGGGTAGCGGTCCACAAGGTCTGCCCGCATCATGGGCGTGATGCCTTCGTCCACCAGATGCTCTGAAAAGAGCCCTTCGTCGGTGCCTTCGCCGTAGCGGATCGCCACGTCCACCCCGTCGCGGTCAAAGTCGAGCTTGCGCAGCGTGGCGGCAAAGCGCAGTTCGATCTCCGGATGCGCCTGGGCAAAGCCATAGAGCCGCGGCGCGAGGCATTTCGCCGTGAATGCAGGGCCGGCGGTCACAGTCAGCGTCTGCGTGTCCTGCAAGCGCAATGTGGCGCGCCACGCGGCGGTCAACACGTCAAAGCCCTCGGTCGCACCGGGCGACAGCGATTGCCCGGCCTCCGTCAGAGCAACCGCGCGATTCAACCGATGAAACAGGGGCTGGCCGAGGTGATCCTCCAGATTCTTGATCTGGAACGACAGGGCGGCCGGGGTGACGTTCAACTCTTCGGCAGCCTTGGCAAAGGACAGATGGCGCGCGGCGGTTTCGAAGGCGCGCAGGGCGGTCAGGGGGGGCAGGCGATCAGACATGTTCACATCAGTATATCTTAACTGAACCGCTGAGAAGTCTCGTTTGTCGCCTTTTGTCGTGGGGGTTATCTAAGGGACAGTCAAGGAACACTAACCCCAAGAGGTCCCCAGATGTTTGAATCAGCCACAGACCGCCGCCACTACGACGCCATCCGCAAAGCCCACACCGAGCGCGCCGCTGCCTTTGCCGGCCTTTGGTCGGCGATGTTCCCGCGTCGCCGCTGACCGCAGGAGCGTTTTGCGCTCCCGTCGGTCAGTTAGTCCTTGCGCCGGGGTCACCGGTTATAGGGACAACGCGCCTCCGAACCGCGTTTCTTGCGGCTCCGGAGGCGTTTTGCGTTCTCAGGGTAGGGTGGTCTTGCGCATTTTTGCACTGCCAAAAGCCGCAAGACCGGCCCCTGCGGTGATCAGGCCTGCGGCGAGCATCAGGCTCCAATGCGCTTGAGCGATTCCGGCGATGATCAGCACAATTGTCGACAAAAGAGGCGCCGCATAACTGGCGGTGCCCAGCAGTTGGATATCACCGTGCTTTACTCCGATGTCCCAAGTGTAAAACGCCAACCCCACGGGGCCGAGGCCCAGCGCCAGTACAGACACCCAGGCAAGGGCCGTTTGTGGCCAGACCGTCGGTTCAAAGAGCGCGTGTGCGGCGTAGGACAGCAAGGCGGTGGCCACGCAAAAGACAGCGACGCTTTGCGTTGGGATCTGGCCAAGGGTGCGGGAAATCACCGAATAGCCTGACCAGGTCAGCGCACAAAGCAGCGCGAGGCCAAGACCGGGCAGGGCGCTGGCGTCGAACGCGGCGCCACCGCGCAGGACACTGAGGGCGGCACCGGCAAAGGCCATGAGCGCCCCAAGGACGTGCCAAAGCCCCAGTCGTTCTTGCGGCAGAAGGCCGGAAAACAGCACAATGAGAAGCGGCCACAGGTAGGCGATGAGCCCGGCCTCGGCGGGTGGGGCAAGCCGCAAGGCTGAGAAATAGAGCGCATGATAGCCAAAGAGCCCAACAGTGCCAAAGGCATAGACCCGCCAGGGCACGGCACGCAGTTGCGACCAGCCACCTGTGACTGTGACCCAGACCAGCCCGATGGTGCCCCCAAGCGTGAAAGTCAGCGCGTTCAGCAAAAGGGGAGGTGTCGGGGCGGATCCCACCGTGAAGAGCGCAAGCAAGGCCCAGAGCAGAACGGCGGAGAAGCCGATTGCGGTGGCGGTGGGTTTGGTCATGACGCGGTCTCTGATTTTGAGGGCTTGCGCGTGCCTTTAGGCCTGTCCCCTTGAGAAGGAAAGAGGGCGTTCAAGACCATGTGGGCCCGGGCCGAGGAGATCCGCGGGTGTGTTGGTGTGGGGGACTCTGGCTTTCAGCCATTCGCCCACCCACCAACCCGATGTGACGTTCGGGTTTGGTGGGGCCGTCGTCTTTGGATGGCACCGGTCTGACGACGGATGTTTGGAAGCACCGCGTCGCCGGGGAGGGCCCGACGACGCGGCATCTTTGTGTCAGACGAAGAACTGCGCGCCGTTGGCGGAGATCGTGGAGCCGTTGATAAAGCCGGCGTCGTCGGAGGCGAGGAAGGTCACACAGCGTGCGATTTCTTCCGGTTCACCCAGACGGCCCGCGGGGATCTGCGGAATGATGACATCGTTGAGCACTTTCTCGGGGATTGCGCGGACCATTTCGGTGCCGATGTAACCCGGGCAGATGGCGTTGGCTGTGATGCCCTTGCGTGCGCCTTCCTGGGCGAGGGATTTCACGATGCCCAGATCACCGGCCTTGGTGGCGGCATAGTTGACCTGGCCCATCTGGCCCTTTTGGCCGTTGATCGAAGAGATCACGATGATCCGGCCAAACCCACGCTCGCGCATGCCCGGCCAGACCGGGTGCACAGTGTTGAACACGCCGGTGAGATTCGTGTCGACCACTTCGTTCCACATTTGCGGGGTCATCTTGTGGAAGGCCGCATCGCGGGTGATGCCAGCGTTTGCGACGACGACGTCGACGGGGCCAAGATCAGCTTCGACCTTGGCGATGCCCTCCTTGGAGGCGTCGTAATCCGCTACGTTCCATTTGTAGGTCTTGATGCCGGTGGCTTCGGTGAAGGCGGCGGCCTTTTCATCGTTGCCGGCGTAGGTTGCTGCGACTTCGTAGCCAGCGGCCTTGAGGGCCTTTGAGATGGCTTCACCGATGCCGCGGCTGCCGCCGGTGACGAGTGCTACACGTGCCATGGGATGTCCTCCAGTATGGTCTTTGGTTTGGTAACTTTGTTACCTTCCTGTCGAGGTTTGCGCAAATTTATTTCGCGCTTATCCATTTTTGAGGCCGTGGCCTTTTGGCTCAGGATGGCCCGCGCCCTGCCGAAACTGTGGCAGTCGTCCAGCCAGTCCTTGCTTTCCTGCATTTTGAATGCGCCCGAGAGGCGTCCGGCCCATTTCAGGGCAAGTTCCAGTTCCAGTTCCAGTGCCGCGATGTCGTGGGGCGGATCGCATGGGCTTTCGCATTGCGCCTGTCTGAGCGCCTCAGAGGCATAGGCAGGAGACCAGTTGCGGGCTTGGCCAAGACGGTTTTGAGCACGGCTGGGTGCGGTGCCGATTTGCCTCAGCCAGTCGTAGATCACGCTACATTCCACCATGCTCTTGGAGAAGGGCTGCTGTGCCTAGAGCGGAGCGGTGACCCACAGCAAGAGGGCCACCGTCCAGGGTGCGGCTGTTTACGGGCGCTCGAGGCACATGGCCACGCCCATGCCGCCGCCGATGCACAGCGTGGCGAGGCCTTTCTTGGCATCGCGGCGCTTCATCTCGAAGAGCAGGGTGTTGAGCACACGCGCGCCGGAGGCCCCGATCGGGTGGCCGATGGCGATCGCGCCGCCGTTCACGTTCACAATGGCCGGATCCCAGCCCATGTCCTTGTTCACAGCGCAGGCCTGCGCGGCGAAGGCTTCGTTGGCTTCGACAAGGTCAAGATCGTCGACTTTCCAACCGGCTTTTTCCAGCGCTTTGCGCGAGGCATAGATCGGTCCGACGCCCATGATCGACGGATCGAGGCCCGCGGTCGCGAAGGACGCGATGCGGGCAAGCGGTTCGATGCCGCGCTTCTCGGCCTCGTCGGCGGACATCAACAGCGCACCGGCCGCGCCGTCGTTCAGGCCGGAGGCATTGGCCGCCGTGACTGAGCCGTCCTTGGCGAAGGCGGGGCGCAATTTCTGCATCCCTTCGATGGTCGCGCCGTGGCGGATGTATTCGTCCTTGTCCACGACGATGTCACCCTTGCGGTGCTTGACTGTGAAGGGCGTGATCTCGTCGTCGAACTTGCCGGCCTTTTGGGCGGCTTCGGCCTTGTTCTGGGAGGCGAGGGCAAAGGCGTCCTGCATTTCGCGGGTGATCTGCCACTGATCTGCGACGTTTTCCGCGGTCTGGCCCATGTGGTAGCCGTTGAAGGCGTCCCAGAGACCGTCGCGGATCATCGTGTCGATATACTTCATGTCGCCCATCTTTTGGCCGGCGCGCAGGTGCGCGGCATGGGTCGAGAGCGACATGCTTTCCTGTCCGCCAGCGGCGACGATGGCGGCATCGCCAAGCTGGATGTGCTGGGCGCCGAGGGCAACGGCGCGCAGGCCCGACCCGCAGACCTGGTTGATGCCCCATGCGGCGCTTTCTTTCGGCAGACCGGCGTTGATATGCGCCTGGCGCGCCGGGTTCTGACCCTGCGCAGCAGTGAGCACCTGGCCGAGGATCGTCTCGGAGATGTCTTCCTTGGCGATGCCGGCGCGTTCTACCAGTGCCTCGAGCACGGCAGCGCCGAGATCATGCGCCGGAGTGGTTGCAAACGAACCGCTAAAGCTGCCGACGGCGGTGCGGGCAGCGCTTGCGATAACAACATTGGTCATGAGAGGTCCTCCTGGCTCAAGCGCGCATACGGGTGCATGCGTTGGAGCCGCGTGCATGCGGCCTTGGATCGTCGCCTGTCGGGAGTCGGACTTAACCTATCCCGGCCAATCGCATAACCGGACAGGGTGTCTCACTGGGGTATCGCATGGCGGGTATGACCAAGCGTCAAGCCTGTTTGAGAGCGGTTTCTTCTGCGCGCCATGCCGGGCGCACGGTCGGGGCGGCGTAGAGATAGCCCTGAAGGCAATCGGCGCCCAGCGTAGTGAGGCAGGCGGCATCCGCAGCGGTTTCAACCATCTCGGCGACGGTGAACATGTCGAATTGTTCCGCGATCTTGATGATCGCCCCGACCAGCACCTGGTTGTCCGGATCACGGGCGATACCACGGCAGAATTCACCATCGATTTTAAGGACATCGAAATTGAAGTCCTTGAAATGACGCAGCGCCGTAAAGCCTGCACCAAAGTCATCCATGGCGAAGGTTATGCCCCTTTGCTGGAGGTCATCCATGAAGGTTGTCACGAGTTCCGGAACCAGCATGGCCGAGTGTTCCGTGATCTCGAGGATCAGCCTTTCTGCGATGGTGGGGTCCTCTGACAGGCCCGTGTTGAGCGTGCGCATCCATTTCTTGTAACCGATCGAGCGGGCCGACATGTTGATCGACAGGCGCAGTCCCGGCACCCGCGACAATTCCTGCATGCCCTTTTCAAGCGCGATGCAATCCAGCAGTCGTCCGTATTCCGTATCTTCGACGGTGGTGATGAACTCCCCTGCGGGAATCACCCGCCCGGTGTCATCCAGCACCCGGATCAGCCCCTCGTGAAAGGCGGCCCGGTCGGGGCGCGAGGCCTGCACGACCGGCTGGAAGGCAAGCATCACCTGACGGTGCTTGATCGCGCGGCGCACCATCTCCATGATGCCCGCATCGCGGCTGTCGATCGCGTGCTCCAGGGCATTTCGCGGTCCTTCGGTGATCTTCCCCATAATCAGTCCCTCAAACCAAGCCGTGTCTAACTCTCCACAGTTCTGGACCTCAGAAGTTAAGCGGGGATTAAAGTTCGCGTTTGGTTCGATTTTTCGCCACTTGCAGACCCGGTGCTTGACAGCGCGCGCGCGGCGCGTATAAGCGCGGCTTCGTTGGTGTTGGTGGCCCCTGCAAGGGGATGCCTGTCGGCCGAAAGGCAAAGGACAACGCCCTTTATCAAAGGCATCAGGCCCTTTTTGCGGGTCGGTCCTGCATATGGCCGCGCGGCGACGCGCAGATGGCCCGATGAGCAGGAACCGGCAGGGAACGCAGACAGGGTTGCCGCTCAATAAAGGAGATCAGACGGTGACCAAACGCACCTCTGCCAAATACAAGATTGACCGCCGCATGGGCGAAAACATCTGGGGTCGTCCGAAGTCCCCGGTCAATCGCCGCGAATATGGCCCCGGTCAGCACGGCCAGCGCCGCAAGCAGAAGATGTCCGACTTTGGCCTTCAGTTGCGCGCCAAGCAGAAGCTCAAGGGCTACTACGGCGATCTGACCGAAAAGCAGGTCCGCCGCATTTACTCCGAGGCAGAGCGGGTCAAGGGCGACACCGGTGAGAACCTGATCGGTCTGCTCGAGCGCCGCCTCGACGCGGTTGTTTACCGCGCGAAATTCGTGGCCACCGTGTTCGCCGCGCGTCAGTTCGTGAACCACGGTCACGTGCTGGTGAACGGCAAGCGCGTGAACATCCCCTCCTACCGCGTCAAGGAAGGCGATGTGATCGAGGTGCGTGAGAAGTCCCGGCAGTTGGCGGTTCTCATCGAGGCGACTCAGTTGCCGGAGCGTGACGTGCCCGACTACATCGAGGCCGACCATTCCAAGATGACAGCACAGTTCGTGCGCGCGCCCGGTCTTGCGGATGTGCCTTACCCGGTGGTCATGGAACCGAACCTCGTGATCGAATACTACGCGCAGAACTAAGCGCGACACATGTAGCGCGGGGTTGACCCCGCGTTCCTTGCAGGATCAGGGCCGCCCGGTTTGGGCGGTCTTTTGCATTCGGGAATCGGTCTCTTTGGACACCTGGCCAATCGGGCAGGCGCGGCGCTGTTTGACGCGCCATGACGCCGTGGTGCCAGTCGAACAGAGCGCACAGATCTGTCCGCCGGAGCCAAAGCGCGGGCTCGAAGACCTTGTCACAGTCTGCGATTGTGCTGGTCGCGGAAACGCCAGACGCAACGCTTGACGCATTACCGGCGCAGTTGGACTGCCCTCAGATGTATTTGGGCGGCAGTGTTGGGTCAGGGCAAGGCGATTGACCGTTGTTGCAATGCGAGACTGTCAAAGCCTGCCCCGAAACAAAAGCGCGGTGGGACCGCCTGATCCCACCGCGTTGTCATCTTGTTCCAGTTGCCGACGCAACCTGAAAATCTGGTCCCCGGTCATGTGACCCGGAGCAAGGACGCGCTGTCCTCAGATGTACAGAACATCGCGGAAGACGTGACGCGCGATGTCATCGCGGCGCATGCCAAGCTCTGCCAGCTCTTCGTCGGATTTCGCCTGCAATTTCTCGAACTGAGCCACGCGTGCGTTGGCTTCGGATGCACGAGCGAGCCAGTCGAATACGCTCATCAGGATTGCGCCGATGAAAGAGCGGTGGGGAACCGCGTTTGTCGTGATATGTGCCATGTTTTGCCTCTTGGGTCTGAAAGTCCCTAACAGAAATCAATCTATGCTGCGCTGCGGCATTGAGGTAGTGCAATTGCAGCATGCCCGCTATCAGGCGCGTGCATGGCAGGTTACTCATTCATGAACGTCTAAACGCAGGTCGGGAAAGCCCGGCTCATCGGGCCACCTGAACCGTATAGTGCAGTGGCAACAAACGACACCGGCACGCCAAAGGCGCCAAAGTCCGCGGCAGGCCTCAGACACCCGAGACCCTCCAGCCGTCGCCCCTGGCAGGAGTTTCCAAATTCCAAAGGCGCGCGCGTCAGCCCTGCGTTTTGGGATCTGGGGGCCGGTCAGCCATGGACCTATGTGAGCGCGGCGTCAAACTGCGCCGTTGGCGATCCCCCCCTTTTCAGGGACGCCGCAATTCCGCTGTTTTCGGACAAAGGCCGTACATTTGCCGCGCGGCTGCGTTCGTTGCGGGCGCCAAGGTCATGCTTTCCATGACAACGCCTGCCTGAAACTGCCCGGGAGCAACCGACCAATCCTTGCGGATCAGAAGGCGCTTTCAAACGGGCGCGTGTCGCGGATCAGTCTCCGCCGCCGCCGTCTCCACCACCGTCAGACCCGCCCCACGAGTCCCAGCCGCTGTTGCTGTCGGAGCCGGATCGCCAGGCCCCACCGGGTTCATCGGGATGTGAGGACGAACGGCGTTCCATGCCGTCGAAATCCGTCCAGATGTAGATGCCAAAGATGTCGCGCTGCAGACTTTCGCGCCGCTGCCGCCGCCGGCGTGATTGCCGTCTCTGTAACAGCAGAAAACCCGCGATCACCGCTACCACGATCAAGATCAAGAGCAAGATGCCTATGCTTTCCATGTGTCGTCCACCTTCTTCAAAGGGGTCTCTATCACTCCGCCACAGACTTGCACACCTCGCCTCAGGGACCAAGTGGCGGATCAAGTGGCAGATCCATGGCGTCGCGAACGCGCGACAATCCGCAGGTTGCGCCGTGCAGAGGACGCGACACGCGCGTCGGGATTCCGGCCCAAGGGGCTTTGAACGCTTGGCGGATCCGATTATTGTGGGAGCCACGAGTTCCCTGTTTCGTTGGTCGCCTCTTTGTTGGTGCATAGGTCAGTTGGTGCATGGGCAGAGATCGAGAAAGCCAGATCACCACCCGGAGGGACGCGTGCCCAAGACCGCGCCATTACACAGACACGTCAGGCACAAGGCACCCGGATCTTGTCCGGTGGGTGTCGCCCACCTGTGTCCTGTTCCGGCGGGCAAGGATGAGGCCGACCGACCGGGTGGCGGGCCGGGTGCAAGCGATTTACCATCAGAGGCGATCCCATGAGCCAAGCCATTCTACGCGCTCCGTGCGAAGAGGACATTCCCGACCTCGTAGCGCTGGTCAATTGTCCGGGTGTCCGGCACGGGACCACACGTTTGCCGTTCACGACGGCCGAGTGGGTCACCGCTCGGGTGCCAAACCGTGACCCGAACATCACGTCGGTGGTTGCCGTGGTGGACGGGTCGGCGCGAGGATGGGCGGCGCTGACGCGTGGTCAGGGGCGCGCCTCCCATGGGGCCGATGTCGGCGTGACGGTGCATGACGATTTCGTCGGTCGGGGGCTCGGGCGCGCCATGTTGGAGGCGCTGCTGGATGTGGCTGACAATTGGCTCGGGCTGCGCCGCGTGAGTCTGACCGTGAACACGGACAATGCGCGGGCGCTCGCGCTGTATCAGTCGCTGGGCTTCGAGATCGAAGGCACGTTGCGCGGCGACATCATGCGGGCGGGCGTCTTGATCGACAGCTACGCGATGGCGCGGCTGCGCCCTGCGCCGGGGCGGGCGGATGGCGATGCGTGACGCGACCTGCATGCGCCACTCCACAGGTGTCTTGAGCCAGCAAATCCATGCGCGCCATCGGGACTCTTGGGGACAATCCGCGGCAGCAAGCCCTTTCGGTTCGGTGCGCGCGCGCGTCAGCCGGTCAAAGCGCAGCGATGCAATTCGTGAAACATGCCTTCGCTGTCTTCGCCGCACAGGGTCAGCGCCTGCACGACATATGGCTTTGGCAGCAAGGGTGTGAGGTGAGGGGCGAGCGCGGATGCTGTCGTCTCAGCATCTGCCTCGGACAGGGGGCCTGAGAGCGTGATGTGAAAACGAAACTCTTCACCCACGTAGGGATACCCCCATTGCAGCAAAAGCGCCTCCTGCCGCGGGGTCAGGCCGGATTGCCGCCGCCGGTCCAGTTCCGCTTCTGTTGCCGGGGCGCGAAACCCATCCAGTTCCTTCACGGCTGCAAAGGCCAGCGCGGCCAGACCGGCAGGATCGCCGGTCGGTGTCAGCGCAAGAAAGCGGCCCAGCCGGGTCAGCGCAAGCCCGCCCAGTGGCACGGGCGCCCGCCGCGCGCAAAAGTCGGCGAACGCGGCGTTCAACGCTTCGAAGTCGTGACCATCGGCGAGGCGAAAGGGCGGTTTCATCGTGCCGTGCAGGCCGTATTTGCGAGGGCGCGCGGTGATCGTGTGGGCCGGTTTGGGCAGACCCTCGACAATCGGGGCATCCGGGCGCTCGCCCGTGGCTGCGTTCCAGCCAAGCCAGGCCGCACCAAAATCGTTCAGCGGGCCGGGCGGCACCGTCACATAAATGGCATAGCGGGAGAACTTCATCACACCCTCCGTTCCTGACGGCCCCATGCCGGATCTGCATGACACAGGTGTGACATGGGTCTTCACGCTTGCCAATGCGCTGCTGGCCTTTGTCTGGCACTTCGCTGTACCGCGGGCGCAGAGGTGCGCATTGGCCCGCGCGTCTGGAAAGGACATGGTCCTGGATTGCCATCTGCTGGCGCGGCCCCCGCGGCGCGCGGGAAACGGTCAACACGAGGCCTCGTGAAGGGTAAGACACACCGTGGTCAGTGGCCTTGCAAAAGAGGTTGTCGGTTCCTGACGTGGCGGGAAACGATCTGTTTGCGGGTAGCACCATCCGGGGCAGGCAGGCAGGGTTTCTGCCCCGTCCAAACCGTCTGCGGAAAGATCAGCCGGATTTCGTCCAGAGATTTCGGCGGCAGTGTGGCCCGTGCCTGCGGGCCAAGCAGCAGCGACTCGCAGGGCGCGCCTTCGGCAGAAAGGATGTGATGTGCGTCAAACAGCACGTGCACATAGGTCACTTCGGTCACGTCTCTGTCGATCTCTATCCCGGGCAGCGCGGTCAGGCTGATGGCGGGCAACAGCGCCTGCGAACTGCCGCAGACCCGTTGCGAAATCCTGGAGTCCACAAGCAGCCGATGCTGTCGTGAAAGCCGCAAGTCGCGATGCGGCAACCCCCGGCCAAGCGCGCCAGCGGCGATGCGGACCGGACGGAGATTGTCGAAAGCGGCCAGTTGTGCGGCGCAGATCCGCCGCTTGCCGACCCAGCGGATGGTCTGCGACCCGGCGTCCTGCGTCCAGAGCATGTCCCCGGTTTCAAGGTCGCCCGCGCGGCGCGATGGCAGGCCCGGGCCTGCCGCAAGACGCGTATCCGCGTCGAAACAGATCGCCGAGAAACCGACGGAATCGATCCCGATCTCCACCCCGTCCCATCCGTGCGTGTCATGCCCCCGTGATCCAAGAGAGGTCACCGGGATATGAAAGACGACATGCCCGATGCTGCCATCGGTGTGGTGGCCACCCGATATGGTCCCGTCGTCATTGATCTTGTGGGTCGCATTGCTGCCGACATTGCCAAAGCTGGCATCGCCGTTGTCGATCAGGGTCTTGAGATCCACTTGTTTGCCATCGACGAGCACCATGTATTTCTCGGCTGAGTTGCTGCCCTGAAAGGTGATCGACGCGCCAACGACGGGCACCTCGAACGTCACGGTCACATGGTTGGCGCCAGAGCCATAGATCTGTGCCGAACCGGTTCCGTGATTTGCCACGGTGACGGTATTGGCGGTACCGGTCACTTTGTATCCGATTTCACCACCATTGGGGGTGATGATCGTGCCGGTGGCCCCGTTGGAATAGTCGTCTATGACGTTCTGAAATGGCATGGCGGTGTCTTGTATTGGCAGGGGCCGCGCGGTTCTGCGGGGTGCACTCGTAATAGGCCGAGTCTTTTAGCGCGCCACTGGTTAAGGCCCGGCTACCAGCGCAATCCTGTCAGACCCTTGACCCTCCGCCCGGCATCCGCTATACGCCCGCCCGTCGACAAGGCATCAAAGGCCGCGGCAAAGACGAGCAGGGTCGGAACAATCCGGCCCTCTTTGTTTTGCGGCACGCTTACTGACCAAACCCAAGACCGGCGGAGCCAACCGTTCGGCCAGAAAACCCAAACCAAGGATACACACGTACATATGCCAAGCGCATCAATGGAGGAATTCGAGGCCCTCCTTAATGAAAGCCTCGAAATGGACACCCCGGACGAAGGGTCCGTTGTCCGTGGCCGCGTCATCGCTATCGAAGCGGGTCAGGCCATCATCGACGTCGGTTACAAGATGGAAGGCCGCGTCGAACTCAAGGAATTCGCAGAACCGGGTGAAGCGCCCAAGGTAGAGGTCGGCGACGAAGTCGAAGTCTTCCTGCGCTCCGCAGAGAACTCCCGTGGCGAAGCTGTCATCTCCCGCGAGATGGCCCGCCGCGAAGAAGCCTGGGACCGTCTGGAAAAAGCATACGCCGACGACGCCCGCGTCGAAGGGGCGATCTTTGGCCGGGTCAAGGGCGGCTTTACCGTCGATCTCGGCGGCGCCGTGGCCTTCCTGCCCGGCAGCCAGGTCGATGTGCGCCCCGTGCGCGACGCCGGCCCGCTCATGGGTCTCAAGCAGCCGTTCCAGATCCTCAAGATGGACCGTCGCCGTGGCAACATCGTTGTCTCGCGCCGCGCGATCCTCGAAGAGAGCCGCGCCGAACAGCGCGCCGAGGTCATCGGCAAGCTGCAGGAAGGCGATGCCGTGGACGGCGTGGTCAAGAACATCACCGAGTACGGCGCCTTCGTCGACCTTGGCGGTGTGGACGGCCTGCTGCATGTCACCGACATGGCATGGCGCCGCGTCAACCACCCCTCGGAGATCCTGTCGATCGGCGAGACCGTGAAGGTCCAGGTCATCAAGATCAACAAGGAAACCCATCGTATCTCCCTCGGCATGAAGCAGCTGATGGAAGATCCGTGGGATCTGGTGGGCGTCAAGTACCCGCTGGGCTCCGTGCACAAGGGCCGCGTGACCAACATCACCGATTACGGTGCCTTTGTTGAGCTCGAAGCCGGTGTCGAAGGTCTGGTTCACGTCTCCGAAATGTCCTGGACAAAGAAGAACGTGCACCCCGGCAAGATCGTCTCCACCTCGCAAGAGGTCGACGTCATGGTGCTGGAGATCGACGGTGGCAAGCGCCGCGTGTCGCTTGGCCTCAAGCAGACCATGCGCAACCCGTGGGAGCTCTTCTCCGAGACGCACCCGGAAGGCACGCAGGTCGAGGGCGAGGTCAAGAACATCACCGAATTCGGTCTGTTCATCGGTCTCGAAGGCGACATCGACGGCATGGTGCACCTCTCCGACCTCAGCTGGGACGAGCGTGGCGAAGAAGCCATCCAGAACTACCGCAAGGGCGACGTCGTGCAGGCGGTTGTCTCCGAGGTGGACACGGACAAGGAGCGCATCTCGCTCTCCATCAAGGCGCTGGGCGGCGACAAGTTTGCCGAAGCAACTGGCAGCGTGAAGCGCGGTTCCATCGTGACGGTCGAAGTGACCGCCATCGAGGACGGCGGCATCGAAGTGGAATACGAAGGCATGAAGTCCTTCATCCGCCGCTCCGATCTGTCGCGTGACCGTGCCGAGCAGCGCCCCGAGCGCTTCTCCGTCAGTGACAAGCTTGATGTGCGCGTCACCAACATCGACATGAAGACCCGTCGTCTGGGTCTGTCGATCAAGGCACGCGAGATCGCCGAAGAGAAGGAAGCCGTGGAACAGTACGGTTCCTCCGACTCCGGTGCATCGCTGGGCGACATCCTTGGCGCCGCGCTCAAGGGCGGCGACGAATAATCCGAAGGGGCCCCGCTTTGTCGGGGCCCTTTTTCCTTTGCGCGCCGCCTGTGCGCGCCGATTACTGCGACTGTGTCGGCGCTGCCGGTCCGGTCTGAACTCAATCAAAGCCCGACCCGCGGCCAATGTCTCATGTGGCTTGCATGGTCTGACCTGACAACTGTGCGTGTGGTTTGCCTATGGTGCGTTGTTCCCGACTGATGATCCTTGCCCTTGTGGCGCTGCCTGTGTTGCCTGCGGCAGCGGACGAGGCGCAGGCGCCGCTGGCCGAAACGATTGCCACACTCAGCGCACATGAGGACCGCAAGGGCGTCTTTGACGGTCATATGTCCGGTTGCGTCTTTCACCATCGCCTGCACGTCCATGCCGAAGGGGGCTTGCTGTTTCATGGCGCTTACGAGGCCGATCTGCGTCGGGTGCGCATCGACCGGACGCCCGCCACCCAAGTCATGATCGACATGCGTGTGGCGTTGCTTGAGGAAAATCCCGAAGATCCCTTCGTGCCCAAAGACATCACGCGGCCCGGCACCTCTGTCACCGTCATGGCCGGCGCTGCAACGTTGGGCTTTGTGGCCATCGCGAAAGACGGCCTGATGCGGGTGCAGCGCGATGACCGCGACAAGGCGCGGGATGCGCTGAAGGCCGGGCTGGGCGAACCGACCGAGGTGGATGGCACCGGTGCGGTGCGGTTTCCTTCGGCGGACGGGTCGATCTTTATGCGCGGCGACAGCGCCTTTGACACGCTGGTGGCGCTGGAGGACGCGCTTCTGCGCTACCAGACCGCGTACTGCCAGCTGGCCTCCTGACACGAGCGCCAGGCGGGCTGATGGGCGGGCTGATGGGCGCGCTCTACGACCCTTGCACAGGTGTCTCCGTGCCGCTTGCCGTATAGGCTACCCGGCAGGAGGCCCTGATGATCCATTTTTCCCACCACGTCCCTACGCGGATGGCACGCGCCGGGCTGACGCTGGCCCTGTTGTGTGCGACCGCGCTATCCGCCGAAACCCGCGACACGGTCGAGGACGATCTGGGCATTCTGAACCCGCAAGACACCGGTCAGGCCATGCTGATGCGCAAGATCGAAATGGGGGTGATCGACTCCGTCACCTGTTCCCTTGGCATCAATGTCACAAAGATCAACAACCACGCGCTGGCCCGCAAGCTGACCAAGGCCTGCGCCGAGGCCGGTTATACCAAGGCCATGACCTGGATGAGCCAGCTTGAGAACAACGGCCTGGGTGGCGACTACAACCCGGACGCCTCTGCCGACTGGGACCGGCGCGCGGCCGAAGCCGGTGATCCGGTCGGGCGCTTCAACCACGGGCTCAACCTGATGCGCGGCCACGGCATCGCGCAGGACGAGGCCTTGGGCCGCGACTACATCGACCGCGCCGCCGACGACGGGCTGGCGATTGCCAAGCGGTTGCAGGGGGCGGGCTATGACCTCGACGCGGTCACGCCCGATGCCGACAACCGCAAGTACGGCCCGCTGTTCTGACGTCTGCCACACGCGGTGCGGACGGCCTGTCCCGTTTCCGTGGCATCCGTCACCCGCGTCTGGCCGGGCGCGCCGGTTTGATTTGACCTTTCTCCCCGTCCGGGTTTCTTTGACCCAAAGCAGAGGCGGGGCACAAACATGGCAGAGCACGGACCGGGAATCGGCGGCGACTGGACTGGCGTCTACGACTACGGCGAAGGCTTTGACGAAGCGGTGCCTTTTTCAGCCATGCTGTTCGACATCGCGGGCGCGGTCTGGGGCACCACGGAAGAACCCAACAGCTTTGCCCCCGGTGACGGCAAAATCCTGTTGGCCGATGTCAGCGGCACCCGCAGCGGGCGCGAAGTGCGCTTTCGCAAGACCTATCGGAACAGTCCGCCGGGTGGTGAGTACCCGGTCGACTACGCCGGGCTTGTGACCAACGACGGCACCCGAATCGAAGGCCGATGGCAGATCTCTGCACCCGGGGGCATTCTGTCGGGACCGTTTGTGATGAACCGCAAGGAAGCCGCCGAAGCCGAGGTCGAGGTGCTGGCCCGCGCCACCGTCGATATCTCGGTGTAAGCGGTCAATTGACTCCGTCGCTGCGGACGTCACACTGGCGCCGTCAACCAAAGGAGTGACCATGCGACGCCGTTCCCTTGCCACCCTGTTTCTGGCCTGTGCGGCTGCTGCGGCCCCGCTGGGCGCCCAACCGGCGCAGCAACTGGCGCCCGGTGTCGGGACAGAGCTGCAGATGAAACCCTATACGGTGCAGGGCCAGAACCAGCTGCGTGGTCGTTTCGGTGGCGCATGGTCGGAAAACGAAGTCCGCGCGCGGGCGGCACAGACCTGCGCGGGCGCCGGATGGCAACTCGTCTATTTCAAGGCCGAGGCGGCGGATTCAAAAGGTCGGCGCACCTTTGCCGCAGTCTGCAAATAGCTGCACGACCTGCGCGAATCGTCTCGCCGCCGCTGCACCGCAGCGGGACCGTCAAGGGCGACGCGATGCCATTTCTGTGAGGATATCCACACCATTTCTGCGTGAATTTCCCGCAAACCGCTGCAGGAACAGTGTTTTCTGACCTTTTAGACTGTTTTCGAAACACCGTGTCTTGCGTATAGTCCAGCGTTAACGCGTCTCTGAACAGAGAGGACGCGAAGGGGGAAGTGGAAAATGATCAGATCGGAACTGATCCAGAAGATTGCGGATGAGAACCCGCATCTGTATCAGCGTGACGTAGAGCGGATCGTGAACACGATCTTCGAAGAGATCACAAACGCCATGGCCCGGGGCGATCGGGTCGAGTTGCGGGGCTTCGGAGCGTTTTCGGTCAAGAAGCGGGATGCGCGAACGGGCCGCAACCCCCGGACCGGGGAAGCGGTGGACGTCGATGAAAAGCATGTGCCCTTCTTCAAGACCGGAAAGCTCCTGCGCGACCGCTTGAACGGAAAATAGTCTTATGCGTTTCTTTCGTTTCATCCGTTACGCGATCTATGCGGCTGTGATTCTGGTATTGGTCACGGCCTCCCTCGCGAACCGGGGCAACGTGACCTTGAACACGATGCCGGAGGGCCTTGTGCAGGCCTTTCCGTGGATGACCGGTCTGTCCTTCTCGATAGAGCTGCCGCTCTACATCGTTGTGCTGGGCGGCCTGGTTCTGGGCTTCTTCCTTGGCGAACTTTTTGAATGGCTGCGCGAGTACAAGTACCGCTCCGAAGCCTCCGAGAAGAAGGCGGAGGTCCGCAAGTTGGAGCGCCAGCTGAAAAAGACTCAGGCAGAGCGCGACAAGGACAAGGACGAAGTCCTGGCGATCCTCGATCAGGCCAGCTGATCCTACCTGTGAACAGGGAGGGCAGGGCACGCATGCGCCCGCCCGCAGCCCGAAAAAGCGGTGCCGCCTCATGTCTGATATTCGCGTAAAGATCTGTGGGCTCACGACACCGCAGGATGTCGCGGCAGTGGCCGAGGCCAAGGTGGCCTACGCCGGGCTTGTCTTCTTTCCCAAGAGCCCCCGCAACCTGACCTTGCCGCAAGCCCGTGCGCTTGCCGTGGCGCTGCCCGTTGGTATTGCCAAGGTCGGCTTGGTGGTCAATCCAACGGATGCCCTGCTGGATGAGATCCTGGCACAGGTGCCCTTGGACATCTGGCAGTTGCACGGATCCGAGACACCAGAGCGCGTCGCAGAGGTCAAGGCACGCTACGGCTTGCCCGTGATGAAGGCCGTTGGGGTTGGCGAGGACTCAGACCTCGCCAAGGTTGGCACTTACGCACAAGTTGCTGACCAGATCCTGATCGACGCAAAGCCGCCAAAGGACGCGGATCTGCCCGGCGGGAATGGGCTCGCTTTCGATTGGCGGCTGGTGGCCGGCAAACGCTGGGCAAAGCCTTGGATGCTGGCCGGGGGCCTGACCCCCGACACGGTCGGCACGGCCATTGCCATGACCGGCGCGCAGCAAGTTGACGTCTCCTCGGGTGTCGAATCGGCGCCGGGTCAGAAAGACCCGCTCAAGATCGCTGCGTTCTCCGCGGCGGCGCACCCGGCGCCTCCTCGCTTGCACGCAGTGGACCTGTCTCAAGGCGGGTGACCCTGCCCTCGATCGTTAGGCCCAACGGCCAGTAGCGCGGGGTTTACCCCGCGTCCCCCAACCAATCCTGTCGCGCCGTGCCAACCGCTTCGGTGACAGATCCGAATCCGTCCCGCGCCAGCAGGGTATCAAGCCCCTCGGCAATACGCGCGCCCAGTGACAGCCCGCCATAGACCAGCCCGGTATACAGCTGCACGGCCGTGGCACCGGCGCGGATCTTGGCATAGGCCTGCTCCGCCGACGCGACACCGCCAACGCCGACCAAGGGCATGTCCGGCGCCCGCACTGACAGTTGCGCCAGCACCCGTGTCGACCGCTCGAACAGGGGCTGGCCGGACAGCCCGCCGGCCTGCGACGCGTCGGCAGACGACAGCCCGTCGCGCGCCAGCGTCGTGTTTGTCGCGATCACCGCCTGAACGCCCGAGGACACGGCCACCTCCGCCACGTCATCCAGCCCTTGCAGGTCCAGATCCGGCGCGATCTTCAGAAAGACCGGCACGGGTGTGGCCAACGCCGCCCCGGCAGTCATGACCCCGTCCAGTAGCGCCGAAAGCGCGGCCTTGCCCTGCAGGTCCCGCAGCTTTTCCGTGTTGGGCGAGCTGACGTTCACGGTCGCGAAATCCACCAGCCCACCGCAGTGTTGCAGGACCCTCGCAAAATCCGACGCGCGGTCGTCGCTGTCCTTGTTGGCGCCAAGGTTCAGCCCCAACACCATGCCCTTGGGGCGGTTCGCCAAACGCATGGCGATCGCCTCCATCCCGTCATTGTTGAACCCAAATCGGTTGATCGCGGCCTGATCCTCTGTCAGGCGAAACAACCGCGGGCGCGGATTGCCGGGCTGCGGGCGCGGCGTCGCAGCCCCCACTTCGACAAACCCGAAACCGGCCCGCGCGAGGCCGTTCAGCGCCTCGGCGTTCTTGTCGAACCCTGCCGCCAGCCCCACCGGATTGGACAGCGTCAGCCCGGCCAGTTTTGTCTTCAACCGATCCGATGTGACGTCCCCGGGCAGGGGGGCAAGCCCCGCCCTCAGGGCTTTCAGTGCCAGACCGTGCGCCGTTTCGGGATCCATTTGGCGCAGCAACGCCAGCCCGGCGTGTTCCACTATGCGCATCGCTTCCGCTCCCCAAACTGTCTTGCCGTCACACTCGGACTCCGATGTAGCGGGCCTGCGCCGCGCCCCATGGCCTTCGCAAAGCTGGAGGGGCGCCCTCTCGCGGCACCCCGAAAGGGCCGGCGGCGACGGTGATCCGACACCTGCTCAGGACCAGGCGCACCAGGCGCGCCGGTTTCTGCACAGATTATCAGCGCCACAGCAGATTGCGCCTCAAGCGGGCGCCACCAGGTCAGCCGCATGACGATGTCGACCTGCGGGGCAGCCCCGTGGGGGTACCACCCATCACGCGAATCCGTCGGGAAACCGATGTGCACCATCCTCTTCCAGCGGCAAGGGTTGGCACCATGTCACATCCTGCAGGCGCAAGGGCCCGTAAAGATGCGGAAAAAGGGCGCCACCCCGGGAAGGTTCCCAAATCAGCGCGTCGCCCATCCGTTCGCTCTCCAGCGCGGCGAGGAACAGGTCTGCCTCACCGGCAAAATGCTTGGCGGCGGTTTCGCGTGCCTGCACCGCAGTGGAGAAGTGAATGTAGCCATCCGCTACGTCAACGGGGGCGCCGGGGGTCTCGCCCGAGGCGCGCAGCGCTTGCCATTCGGTCGCCCGCAATATCTTATAGATTTCCATGCGCCAAGGACTGCCCCGCCGCGTTGGAGGGGTCAAGCCGTCATGCGAGTGTCACTCTTGGCTGTCACAGGACGGTCAGGCTTTGCACAGCCATGACGGCAGCGCAGCAAGGCCAAAAAATACACGCAACAGAGAGGTTTGACCGATGCGTTTCCTGATGACCACCGCCGCCGCCGCATTGATTGCAGGCGCAGCGCAGGCAGAGTTCACGTTGACCATCCTGCACACCAATGACTTTCACGCGCGCTTTGAGCCGATCTCGAAGTATGATTCGGGATGTTCCGCCGAAGACGACGCCGAAGGAAAGTGCTTTGGTGGCTCGGCGCGTCTGATGACCGCCATCAACGATGCCAAGGCCCGGGCGGACAACTACTTGCTCGTGGACGGTGGTGACCAGTTTCAGGGCACGCTGTTCTTCAGCTACTACAAGGGCATGCTTGCCGCGGAGATGATGAACCAGATGGGCTACGCCGCCATGACGGTTGGCAACCACGAGTTCAATCATGGCCCCGAAGTGCTGCGCGGTTTCATCGACGCCGTGGAATTCCCGGTCCTGATGTCGAACGCCGACTACACCGGTGAACCGGCGCTGGCGGATGCGCTTGTCAAATCCACAATCCTCGAAGTGGGCGGTGAGCAGATCGGCCTCGTCGGCCTGACACCGCAGTCCACGGCAGAGCTGTCCTCCCCCGGACCGAACGTGATCTTCAGCGACCCGGCGCCCGCCGCACAAGCCGAAGTCGACAAATTGCTGGCCGAAGGCGTGGACAAGATCGTCGTGCTCTCGCATTCCGGCTACGAGATGGACAAATATATCGCCGATGCCACCACCGGCATCGACGTGATCGTCGGTGGCCACACCAACACCTATCTCAACAGCAATGACGAGAAGGCTGACGGCCCCTATCCCACCGTGCAGAACGGCGTGCAGATCGTGCAAGCCTACGCCTATGGCAAATACCTCGGCGAGCTGAACGTGACCTTTGACGACGATGGCAATGTCGTCTCGGCCACAGGTGGTCCGATCCTGATGGACGCTTCGGTGACGCAGGACGAAGCCGTTAAGGCGCGCATCGCCGAGGCCGCCGTTCCGCTGGACGAGATCCGCAACGAGATCGTGGCCGAATCCGCGGCACCCATTCAGGGCGATCGCAGCTTTTGCCGCGCCGTGGAATGCGAGATGGGCAACCTGATCACCGACGCCATGCTGGACCGGGTGAAGGATCAGGGCATCGACATCGCCTTTCAGAACGGCGGTGGCATCCGTGCCTCCATCGACGCGGGCGATGTCAGCATGGGCGAGGTCCTGACCGTGCTGCCTTTCCAGAACACGCTGTCGACCTTTCAGGTCACGGGCGCGACCGTCATGGCCGCACTGGAAAACGGTGTGAGCCAGATCGAGGATGGCGCTGGCCGGTTCCCGCAGGTGGCGGGCATGACCTTCACCGCCGATGTCACAAAACCCGCCGGTGAGCGTATCACCGAGGTCATGGTGGGTGGCGCGCCGCTCGACATGGAAAAGGTCTATGGCATGGTGTCCAACAACTACGTTCGCAACGGCGGTGACGGATACAAGATGTTCGTCGACGCGATGAACGCCTATGACTACGGCCCCGACCTTGCCGATGTCACCGCAGAGTTCCTCGCAGCAAAGGGCCCCTATGAGCCCTATCTCGACGGTCGCATCACCGTGATTGCCGAGTAACCCACAACGAGACCGGTCAGGCGCGTTTGCGCGGACCAGAGGCCCCTTCCGGTTGGAGGGGGCCTTTTTCCTTGCTCGCGGCGCGTGATCCGCAGGTCTGCCTGACGCGTATCAATTCAAGTGAGCCAGAGCCGGACATGGCGGCGTGGTACTGGCAACCGGGCTGCGGCGCGCAGGAGTGCAGGCATGTTTATTGCAATCGGAGGGATCACGGTGCAACCGGGTCTGGCAAGAGCCGAATTCAGCTTTCACACCTTGCGGTCGCTGGCGCAGGTGCGGCGCTGGTCGGGGCTGATCGACAGCCGCGTGTCGCAGCAAGGGGAGTTGTATTTCTCGCTCACAGCCTGGGACAGCCCGGTCGAGATGAAGCGCTTTGCCACGTCGGGCGCGCATGCCCGGGCCATGGCGCGGGTTGACGCCATGGGCGCGGTGGGCGTGTTTCATCACTATCAAAGCGACAGGCCGCCAAGCTGGTCAGAGGCGATAACCCACTGGCGGGACCATCACGGTGATCGGTTCAGCGCCGATCCAGCGGCGTGACCCGCGTCCGCCTTATTCTGCGGCGATCCCATCCGTGAACTGAAGCCGGGCAAGGCGCGCATAGAGCCCGCCTTCAGCCACCAGCGCGTCGTGGCTGCCAGTGGCCATGATCCGCCCCTGATCCAGCACGACGATGCGGTTGGCCTTTTTCACTGTGGCCAGACGGTGGGCGACGATTATTGTCGTGCGCCCCTGCGCCAGCTGGTCAACGGCCTTTTGCACCGCGCGCTCGCTTTCGGCGTCCAGCGCAGAGGTCGCTTCGTCCAGCAGCAGCACCGGCGCGTCGCGCAGGATCGCCCGGGCGATGGCCACACGTTGCTTTTGTCCGCCCGAGAGCATCACGCCCCGCTCGCCGAGCCATGTGTCATAGCCGTCGGGCAGTGCCGTGAGAAAGTCATGCGCTGCCGCAGCTTTGGCTGCGGCTTCGATCTCTGCGTCGGTGGCGTCGGGGCGGCCAAAACGGATGTTGCCGCGCGCCGAGGCGGCAAAGATCACCGGATCCTGCGGCACAAGCGCGATATGCTTGCGGAACTCGGCGCGTTCCAGTTCGGTCAAGGGCACGCCGTCAATGGTGACCTGGCCGGACAGGGGGTCGTAGAATCGCTGCAACAGCTGGATGATCGTGGTCTTGCCTGCGCCCGAAGGTCCCACCAGCGCCACGGTTTCACCGGGCTCGATGTGCAGGGAGACGCCATCCAGCGCGGGGATCTCCGCCCGCGAAGGGTAAGCAAAATGTACGTCGTCAAAAGTGATCTCGCCGCGCACCGGTGTGATCAAGCCCTTGGGCTCGGCCGGATCTTCGACGGCATCTTCGGCCTCCAGCAATTCCACCAGCCGTTCCGTCGCGCCAGCGGCGCGTTGCAGTTCGGACCATGTTTCCGACAATGCGCCCACGGCGCCCGCGACCATGATCGCGTAGATCAGGAACTGGATGAGCGTGCCGGGCGACATGTCGCCCGCGCGCACGTCCCAAGCCCCGATCCAGAGCACCCCGACAATGCCGGTAAAGACAAGGAAAATGACGATCACCGTCATCGCGGCGCGGGTCCAGATCCGGCGGCGCGCGGCGTCAAAGCTTTTTTCCGTGACCTCGGCAAAGGTGCCGCGGGACAGGATCTCATGGGTGTAGGCCTGCACGGTCTGCACAGAGCTCAGCGCCTCGGAGGCATTGCCCGAAGAGGCCGCGATCCAATCCTGACTCTCGCGGCTCAGCACGCGCATCCGACGGCCCAGCACGAGGATCGGCACCACCACGGCAGGCACGATCAGCAAGACCAGCCCGGTCAGTTTGGCGGATGTGAACAGCATCAGGATCAGCCCGCCGATGAACAGAAGGATATTGCGCAGCGCGATAGAGATCGACGATCCGATCACCGACAGGATCAGCGTGGTGTCCGTGGTGATCCGGCTCAACACTTCGCCGGTCATGATCTTTTCGTAGAAAGCCGGTGACAGCCCGATGACCTTGTCAAAGACTGCCATGCGCACATCGGCCACCACACGCTCGCCAAAGCGGGTGACCAGCGCGTAGCGCAGCGCCGTGCCCAATGCGAGCAGACCGGCAATCGCCAGCGCGGCACCAAAGTATTGGTCCAGCAATGTGCCGTCCGGCGCGTTGAAATGGTCCACCACGCGGCGCACGGCCAGAGGCAGCACCAGCGAGATCGCCGCGGTCACAACAAGCGCGGTCAAAGCCGCCAGCATCAGCAGTTTGTACGGCAGCATGAAGGGCCACAGCGCGCGCAAGGAGCCGAAGTTGCGCGACTTTGCGCGCTCTGCCTCTTGTGCGGTACCGTCGGCCATCTTGTCTCCTCCCGGCCTGCGCCTTTGCTGGTCGCAGGTGCATACGCTTTTTCAGACTGCCTTTTGCCATGCCTGACCGGCGGGTCAAGGGACCCGTTGCCGCAAGGCACCGTCTGGAAGTGTCACGAGATCACAGCCTTGCGGCCACCGCGGCGGCAAATTCGGCTGTCCCGAAGGTTCCGCCCAGATCACGGGTGCGGCTGCCCGGGGTGCGCAATGTGGTCTCAAGCGCGACCTCGATGGCCTCTGCAGCGTGGCAGAAATGCTCTGCGTTGCGGTGCCGTCCCATCCAGTCCAGCAACATCGCCGCCGACCCGATGAGCGACGCCGGGTTGGCCATGTCCTTGCCCGCGATGTCAGGGGCCGAGCCGTGCTGCGCCTGCGCCATCGCCCGGTCGGTCCCGGCGTTCAGCGAGGCGGCAAGGCCAAGACTGCCCGAAAGTTCGGAGGCCAGATCGGAGAGGATGTCACCGAACATATTGGTGGTCACGATCACGTCGTGACGATCAGGCGCCCGCACCAGCAGGGCGCACATGGCGTCGACGAGCTGTTCTTCGTAGGTGACATCGGGATGGTCTGCCGCGACCTGACGGCAACAGTCCAGAAACAGCCCGCAGGTCGTGCGCATGACATTCGCCTTGTGGACCGCGGTCACCCGCCTGCTGCGCGTCTGGGCAAGGCGAACGGCCTCCTTCGCGATGCGCAGGCAGGCCCCGCGGGTGATCCGGCGGATCGCGATGGCGACATCCTCGGTCACCATCATCTCTCCCGGTCCCTGATGCATGTTGCGATCGGCATAGAAGCCCTCGGTGTTCTCGCGCACCACGACAAGGTCCAGCGGGACACCCGCACGGGGCGGAATGCTCGCCCGGGAGCGCGCTGGCCGGATATTGGCAAAGAGATCCAACCGCTTGCGCAGCGCACCCGACGGGTTGATCCCGCCCGCCTCCGGCCCCGGATAGGCATTGTGCGACACCGGGCCAAGCACGATGCCGTCGCAGGCCGCGGTCGCCTCATAGGCGGACTCGGGGAATGTACCGCCCTGCGCCTGCAGCGCCTCAAAGCCGATGCTGATCTCTTCGAACTGCAGATCCAGTCCAAAACGGTCGGAGGCCGCGACCATGACCTGGCGCGTGGCTGTCGTGATCTCTGGTCCGATGCCGTCTCCGGCGAGCAGGGCGATACGATGCATTACAGCTTTCCCTAGGGTGGTGGCCACGTCAATTGACCACAGGCATCGGGGCAGCGCCAGTGTTAGCGGTCTCAGCCGTTCAGAAAGACCATGCCATCGAGGTCCCGCAGATAGGCCTCGAAGAACTCGGTGAAGGTCGCCACCAGTGGCGGCAGGCGTTCATACGGGGGGTAATACAGCGTCAGCCAGAGCGAGGAGAGGTCCCAATCGGGCAACACCATGACCACCTCACCGGTTGCCAGACCCTGCGCCACGATGAACTCGGGCAGCACGCAGATGCCACCCCCTGCAGCCGCCAGCCCATAGAGAAAGTCACCATTGTTGGAGATCACGTGCCGCCCTGCGCGAACGGTCCGGCGCTGCGCGCCTTTGCGAAAGGCCCATGCCTCGGCCCGTGCGTCAGCGCTGTAGGACAACATCCATTGCGGGTCGAGCGCCTCCGGGGTGTCGGGCGCGCCGATGCGCTCCAACAGGGCGGGGGACGCGACAGCGTGGCGCGGGATCTCACAGATCTTGCGCCAGATCGTCGATTTGTCCTTTGGTGCCTGTGAGACGCGGATTGCCAGATCGCTGTCCTCTTCGATGATGTCGACGAGGGCATCCGTCAGGTGCACGTCGATGTCGATGCGCGGGTAGGCAAGGCGAAAGCTGTCCACCAGACGGGGCATCAACCGCATTCCCATCGACAGCGGCGCGTTGATCCTCAGCCGCCCGGTGTCGGGCCGACTGGCGCGCGTGATCTCTGTCGTGACGGCGTCGAATTCCCGTACCAATGGCCCGTAGCGCGCCACCACGACAGCCCCGGCACTGGTCAGGGAGACCTGTCGCGTGGTGCGCACGAAAAGTTGCACGCCCAGATCCGTCTCCAGCCGGGCAATGATCCGCGTGACCGAGGCAGGCGTCATGCGCAGTGCCTCTGCCGCACGGGCAAAGCTGAGGTGGCTGGCCACCTCCAGAAACACGCGGATCGATTTGAGGTCTTCCATGGAGGCATGATTGTTGCATTTCAGGCAATAGTAAATGCAAATCCATTGCCATTCACGAAATGGCTATCGCGGCCTACCTTGGTGTCAACGGAAACGACGACAGCGAAAGGATCATCACATGATCAAGGACATCAAAGGCCTGCACCACGTGACGTCGATGGCGGCAGATGCCAATCAGAACAACAGCTTTTTCACCCGGACGCTGGGTCTGCGCCGGGTCAAGAAAACGGTGAACTTTGACGCGCCGGAGGTCTATCACCTCTACTACGGCGATGAGGTCGGCACGCCCGGTTCGGTGATGACTTACTTCCCCTTTGGCGACATGCCGCGCGGCCACCGTGGCGCGGGTGAGGTCGGCGTGACCGAATTCGCCGTGCCCAAGGGCACTTTGCCGTTCTGGTCAGAGCACCTGTCAGGGCAGGGTGTCACCGGATTGGCCCGGACCACTGCCTTTGGCGAGGCACGGTTGAGCTTTGACGGACCCGATGGCGACGGTTTTGCGCTGGTCGAGAGCGCCGCGCAGGGGCGCACGCCATGGACCGGAAACGGTGTGTCCGAAGACAACGGGATCCTTGGGTTCCGGGGCGCGCGCTTTCAACTGCGCGATGCGGCTGCGACCGGCGAGTTGCTGACCTACATGGGCTATCAGAAGGCCGAGACCGAAGGCGCCGTGACCCGCTACATCGTCGAGGGCGGCAATGCCGCGGACACGATCGATCTGGAGCAGATGCCCGATGCCCGCGCTGCGGGTCAGGGGGCCGGGTCGGTGCACCACATCGCCTTCGCGGTGGAGGATCGCGCCGCCCAACTGCGGGTGCGCGAGGCGCTGATGCAGACCGGCTATCAGGTCACGCCCGTGATCGACCGCGATTACTTCTGGGCGATCTATTTCCGGACGCCGGGCGGGGTGCTCTTTGAGATCGCCACCAATGAGCCGGGATTTGACCGCGACGAAGACACGGCGCACCTCGGGGAGGCCCTGAAACTGCCAACCCGCTATGAGCCCCATCGCGCCCAGATCGAGGGCCGCTTGCCCCGTCTCGCCGCCTGAGCGGGCGCCGGAACAGTTCCCTTGGCCGTACGCGCGGTTTTGACGCGCTTCGGCCAAGGGTTGCAGCACTTCGCGACACCACATCGTCGACGGGCGTTTCGCCCGACAGGAGAGATATCATGTCCACGACCCTCTACCACGGGCTGTCCACTGCCCCCGAGGCCGGAAAGCCGCTGGTTTTCGCCTTTCATGGCACCGGCGGGGACGAACAGCAGTTCTTTGATCTGGCCAGATCCATGGTGCCCGGCGCTGGGATCGTCTCTCCGCGCGGCGATGTGTCAGAGGGTGGCGCGGCGCGCTTCTTTCGCCGTACGGGCGAGGGTGTCTACGACATGGCGGACCTCGCCCGGCGGACGGAGCAAATGGTCGCCTATGTCACCGCGCACAAGGCCGCGCATCCCGACAGTCCGGTCTTTGGGTTCGGCTACTCCAACGGGGCCAATATCCTCGCCTCGGTTGTCATGGCCCAGCCTGAATTGTTTGACCGCGTCGGTCTTTTGCATCCGCTGATCCCTTGGAACCCAGAGCCGGTGACGGGACTGGAAGGCCGCAAGATCCTTGTGACCGCCGGGCGCCGCGATCCGATCACACCTTTTGCTTCCAGCACCCGGCTGATCAACTGGTTCGAGGCGCAGGGCGCCGAGGTGAGCACGCAGATCCACGAGGGGGGTCACGAATTGCGCCAGGTCGAAATCGATGCGCTTGCGGGTCTTCTTGCGGGCTGACGTCGGGCTTTGGGGTCTCGCGCTCTTGGCGGTCCTTCCGGTGGCTCCGATCTGGCGGCGAAGAGTCGAAGCGCGAGATACATCACGACCCAGATCCAGCCAAAGACCGTCCGGGAACCAATCCCTGCTGATTGGCTGACGCGATCACGTCTCGTGATGGGCCCGATCCGAAGCAGAGCGGGCGGCTGGACGCCTGTTCACAAGCGGTGACCATTGAGCCTCGAACACGGGTCTTGAATGTCAAAGCAAGGGAAGAGAGTATGGTGGAGCGGGCGGCGGGAATCGAACCCGCATCTCTTGCTTGGAAGGCAAGGGTCTTACCATTACACAACGCCCGCTCAGCGTTCCCTTGCGTATGATATCGTGCAGCAGGGGTCAAGATCACAGCCCCCCAACTGGGAGAAATTCACCATGACCAAAGCCCAAGCCGTTATCTTTGGCGCCGGAGACGGGCTCTCCGCTGCGCTGGCACGCGACCTCGCGAGGGATCATGCGCTGACATTGGCCGCGCGCAGCGGCGAGAAGATGCGCGCCGTGGCCGAAGAGACCGGCGCGCAAACCACGCTGCTCGATGCCACCGATGAGGCAGCCATCGCACAGGTGATGGACGCTTTGCCCGCTGCGCCGCGGGTTGTGATCTACAACCCCTCCGCCCGTGTCCGAGGCCCGATCGCGGAGTTGGACGCCGACGCTGTGCGCCACGCGGTCGAGGTGACAGCCATCGGCGCCTTCCTCGTGGGCAAACACGCCGCGCGCCGCATGCTGGACGCACCTGTCGTGGCGGGCACGCGCGGCACGATCCTCTTCACCGGCGCCTCGGCAGGCGTGAAGGGGTTTCCGCAATCTGCCGCCTTTGCCATGGGCAAGTTCGCGCAGCGCGGCTTGGCGGAGAGCATGGCGCGTGAGTTGCATCCGCAGGGCATCCACGTCGCATGGATCAACATCGACGGCGCGATCCTGAACCCCGGTCGTACTGAGCCGGCAGACCGGCCGGGCTCGATGCTGCGCCCGCAGGCGATAGCCCGCACCTACCGCCATTTGCTGGAGCAAGACCCCAGCGCCTGGACAAACGAGGTGGCTGTTCGGCCTTGGGTGGAGCGGTTCTGAGCGTCGGCTGGCTGGGGATCTCACGGTGTGGGGCTGTGTCGCCTCGAAACTGCCAAATGGGAGGTGGACCCGGCAACATTTGTCGATTGGATCCTCAAGGGCTGGAGTCAGAACGCGCTGCGGGGGCGTGGATTTGAAGAAGGTCTCGCGAAATCCGCCATTCGTTCAGAGGCCAAGCCCAAGCACGCCGCGATGGATCCCAAGTCGGCTTCGTGCCCACTTTGACCAATGCTGCGGATTGCGCCAATGACTGTTCGAAGAGCTTTCAAGCCCCTGAAGTGATTGCCTGCACATGAGATGCATGAGCCCTGTCGCCAGCTATCGGGGAACAGCAGGTGTGCGCTGGGCTTTTCCTTCAGAGGGCCCGCCGCACAGCGTCCGGTTCGGGTGGCGATCATGGGCGGCGGCGACGCTTGAACAGGTGGTGGCGGACAAGACGCCAGTGGGGCAGTTCAGCAGCCTGTCGGCGGCCGCTGCGCTTTTTCGATGCGACGGCGCCAATTTTGTTCACTGGGGCGTTGAAAGGCATGGGAGCGCGATTGTGCAAGCAAGGGCGAAAGGGTCACATCCGTCTCGTCTGACATGTCAAAAAGTACAATCGCATCGAGGTTTTGTTCACCAGGTCAAGGGATCGGCGGCGCGCAGTGTCCCGCCCAGACAAATGTACCAAGGCTGTGCTGCGTACAAAACGCCTCGCCGCAATTCTCACCCGGCGGAGATGGGTCTTTGGCGTCACGCGCCCGGCGTCTCGGCCTCTATCAAGGCGATCTCGGCTTCGCGCAGGACCCGTCGGTTGATCTTGCCCGAGGATGTCATTTCAAACCCGTCCACAAAGACCACTTCGCGCGGGGCCTTGTAGGCCGCCAGCCGTGTCCTGACATGGTCCTTGAGCGTTTGGGCCAAGCCCGAATCGCCATCAAAGCCGGGCCGCGTGCTGATCACGGCCTTCACGATTGCGCCGCGATCCGGGTCGGGCTTGGCGATCACGGCGACCTCGGCCACGGCCGGGTGGGACAGCAGGCATTCCTCTACTTCGGCCGGGCCGATGCGGAAGCCCGACGATTTGATCAGGTCGTCCGAGCGCCCCTTGTACCAGAAATACCCATCCTCATCGCGCACGGCCAGATCATGGGTGCGCCAGTAAGGCCCCAGCTTCATGTCAGCGGTCTTTTCGGCGTTGTTGAAATACCCCAGAAACCGCGTGGGGGAGGCGTGCGGCGTGACGACTTCGCCCGGCTCTCCGTCGTCAACGGGGCGGCCATCTCCATCGACCAGCAACACCTCGTGACCCGGATAGGCGCGCCCCATGGAGCCCGGCCGGCGTGGGAACAGCGCTTTGCAATTGCCGATCAGGTGGTTGACCTCTGTCATGCCATAGAACTCGTTGCAGATGACCTGCAGTTTGTCCTCGGCCCAGCTGAGCGTCTCGGCGGCCAATGCCTCACCTCCGGTGCAGATGATCCGCAGGGCCAGATCGTGTTCGCTGCGGGGATCGGGATGCTGCGCCAGACGTTTGATCGCAGTGGGGGCCAGAAAGGTATGCGTCACCTTGTGACGGCTCATGAAATCATAGGCATACTCCGCCGTGAACCGCTCCAGCGAGGTGACCACGGGTCGACCCACCATCCAGGCCGGAAACAACATGTCCAGAAGCCCGCCGACCCAGGCCCAATCCGAGGGCGACCAATAGACGGCATCGGCGTCGTCTTGCGCGCGGTTGAAAAAGAGATTGATCGACGGTGTGTAGGCGGCCAGCACCCTGTGTCCATGCATGATGCCTTTGGGCTTTCCGGTAGAGCCCGAGGTGTACATGAGCAAGGCCGGGTCATCCGCCCCTGTCAGCGCGTGCGTGAACTCTGCGGGCGGGGTCGCCATGGCCGCACCAAGATCGAGATCGTCCATCCCGGGATCGCGCATCATCACGTGGCGCAGATGGGGGAAATTCTCGTCCCGCAGCGGCTCCCAGGCATCCCGACTGGTCAGGATGATCCCGACCTTGCAATCATTCAGCGCGTGGGACAGCGTGTCCGGTCCGTAAAGCTGCGACAGCGTGACGGCGACGCCGCCAATCTTGGCGATGGCCATATGGCCGATGCCGGTATCGGGATGCTGGCCGGTGTGCAGGGCCACCGGATCCCCCTTGCCATAGCCCAGCCGCCGCAGCTCAGCGGCCAGCCCGGTGGCTGCCGCGTCGACCTCTGCAAAGCTCATGGTGGTGACGCTGCCGTCCGGGGCCTCAAAGATCATCGCGGGTTTGTCGCGATCATTCGGGCCCAGAAAGCGGCCCACCGTGGCGGCATAGATGTTGTAGTCGTCGGGCCATGTGATGTCATAGCTGCCCTTGGCATTGCGGGACAGGTGCAGGGCGGCCAGCGCATCGGGGCTCAGGGTCTCAAGATAGTCGCTCATGTCTCGGGCTCCGCTGTGAGGGCGAGGATGGGAGGGTCGTCAGGGCAGGGGGCAAGCGTGGCGCGCGTGGCCCCTTTGGGCAGGGCGTCCGCGCGGGCAATGGCGGAACCGCTTGATCCGTCAAAGCGGATCATTGCGATATCGCCGTCGGTGCCTGTTGTGCGAAACAGGATATCGCCAGCGCCCGAGAGGGCGCGCCAGCCATCGGAGGGCGTGCTGCAGGCAGGGCATATGCGCAATGGCGGGAACTGCGCCGTACCGCAGGCAGAGCAGGCGGAGGCGACCGCCTTGCCCTCCCGCAGGCCGTCGCGCCAAGGGGCCAGCCAGCCTTCGCCAAGGGTGTAGTCCAGCGCAACGCGGCGTTTCATGCGGTGACCCCCGCGCTCAGGACCGTCACTGCGCAGGAGGTTCCGACACCGCCATGGGTGTCGGCCATGGCATGGGGCAGGGGATGATCCGGCTGTAGCTCTGGGTAATAGGCCCCCTCCAGCAGCAGCGCACAGGTCGCGGTCTGAGCCACACCCGTCGCTCCCACGGGGGCGCCTTGTCCCAACAGCCCGCCGGACAGATTGACCGGGCACCGACCTGTCGCCTCAAACGTGCCATCGCGCAGGGCGCGGACCGGGTCATCCGCCAGACCCAGCGCCTTGATGGCTTGCAACTCGGCGCCTGCATAGGCGTCATAGACCTCTGCCAGCGCAATATCGCTGGGGGCGATCCCGGCCATGTTCAGCGCGCCGAGGCAGGCCTTGGTCTTGGCCGCAAATTGGCCCGGGTCGGTCCGGTGACCCAACCCCGGCAGGTCCGATGCGGCCCCGATCCCACTGATCCGGGACGCGATCTTGCGGCGGGACGCAGGTGTTGCCTGAGGCGCAGAGAGGATCAGGGCCGCCGCCCCATCGCTGAGGGGCGAGCAATGCAAGCGGCAATAGGGCGCGGCGATCATCGGGGCAGCCGCAAACTCGGCGGCCTCATGTTGGCGTGGCAAATGCGCCTTTGGGTTGGACATTGCATTGCCACGGTTCTTGATCGTGACCGCATTCAGGTCATCCGCCGTTCCGCCGTGGCTGGCGGCAAAGGCCTGCCAGGACAGCGCGTACAGGCTGGTGGCCGTGATACCGCCGAGACCCTCTGTCCAGAAGTCAAAGGAGTAGCTGTAAAGCTCGCGGATGCTGTCGCCCGCCAAGGCGCTGGCAGAGGGATCGACGCCAACCACGGCGACATGGCGCGCGCGCCCGGACAGGATCCGTTCCACGCCTGCGTGCACGGCCATTTGCCCGGTCGCGCCGCCGCCTTCGACCCGCAAGGTCGCGGCGCCAATGAGGCCAAGATCCTGCGCAAGGACAGACGCGGGGTTGAGCTGAAGCGTGAAAAAATCGCTTTCCGAGGCGACGATCAAGGCGTCGATATCCCTGCGCGCGATCTCCGACATGGCCAGCGCCGCGTCAAAGGCCACTGCCGCCCAGTCGCGAAATCCCGACCCGTCGCGTCGCCGGTTGAACGGCGTCAGAGCAGCCCCGATAACAAGAACCAACTGCGCCATCCTCCCCGGGCAGAGATTGACTCAGTTAATTTGTTCCTACAAGTCTGTAATAGCATATTGGGGGCGCTCCTACATGTCGCGTGCTGCACACAGGTTTCGCGTTGTGCTGACGATCTTCGGATGTTTCGGCGGAGGCAGCCTCTATGGATGGTCCGGCTACCTGCCTGCCGTGCGCGCCGCGTTCGGTGTCAGCAATGCTGCGGCGTCGATGGTCTTTTCCCTGGCCTTGGTTGCCTTTACGCTCGGGGTCCTGATTGCGCCGATGTTGATGTCACGCGTTCTGCCGCGGTTCCGGTTGCCTGTGCTTGCCGGGTTGGCGGTGATCAGCCTTGGCTTTTCGGGTGCAAGTTCAGGTTTTGCGGGGTTCTTGGTGGCTTATGGCGCGTGCTTTGGCTTTGCCTCTGGCGCGCTCTACAATTATGCGCTCTCGCAAGCCTCTGCCTCGGAAAATGCCACGCGTCTCGTGCCGGTCAGCGTCGCGGCTTTCGGGCTTGGAGGCGCGGTGTTCGGACCGATCCATGTCTGGCTGACAGCGTCCGGCTGGGCCCTTTGGTCCAACCTGCCCGCTTTGGCTTGCCTGTCTGCCACGGCCCTCATTGCACTCGTCATCCCTGCGCCACAGGAAGCGAAGCAGTCAAAACGCGCAGACCATGCATCCATCGTGAAGCCGGACAAGACGATTGTGCGCCTCTGGGTCATCATGGCCGCTGGATCCTGTTCGGGCCTCGTTGTGTTGGGGTTTGCGGCGCAGATCCTGCCGCAGGGCGCGGACGGGCTGCGTTTGGCCAGCCTTGCGATCTTTCTGGCCGCCGTCGGCAACACGTTGGGGCGACTGTCTGCGGCCTTGACCGCGGGCTATTTTGGACCGCCGCGTGGCATCGCGGGGGCGCTGGTCCTGTCGATGATCGCGCTGACCGGCCTGATCCTTGTCACCGCGCCGGTGCTGGTTGTCGCGCTCTTGTTCATCGTGGCGTTTGCCTATGGTCAGATTGCGGCCACGTCCCCCCTGCTGGTGGCGTCACAGGTCGGCAAACCTGCGTTTTCCAGCGCCTTTGGCCAGGTCTTTACCGGCTGGGGTGTTGCCGGGCTGGTGGGGCCGTGGACCGCAGGATGGCTGCTGGACGCGAGCGGAACCTTGCGGCCTTCGCTCATTGCCTGCATCGCGCTGGCCGCGCTCAGCCTGTCACTCGTGCTGCATTTTGCAAAGCGCGACGGGGCCGAAGTGGAACATTGACATGTTCAATTTGTCATTACTAATGTGATGTATCGCGAACCGGGGGAGGCGCAGCGATGAAATTCGGAATTCACGCAGGGCTTTGGATGAAAGCCTGGACGGATGATCCAGCGCCTATTTTCAAGACCGCCGCAGAGATCGGGTATGACGGCGTCGAGCTGTCTCTTTTGGGCATCGGGCCGGACCGCGCAGACCAGATACGGGCGCAGGCCAAAGACTGCGGGCTGGAGCTGACCTGCTCCACCGGGTTGGGCCCGGACGCAGATCCGACATCCGATGACCCGGGCGTCAGAGACAATGCTGTTGCCGTTCTGACCGAAGCCATTCAGGTCACCGCAAGGTTGGGCTCGGCGGGGCTTGCCGGGGTGGTTGCCGCGCCATGGGGTGTCTTTGATCCCGCCAACAAGGTGGCCCGTGCGGCGCGGTCCGCCGAGACGTTGGCCCGGCTCGATGGCGTGCTGCGCGACGAAGGCGTCACGTTGGGCATCGAGGCGCTGAACCGCTTCGAAAGCGATCTGACCTCGACCGCAGCGGAGACCTGCGCGATTGCGCGCGCTTGCGGGTCGGATCACATCGGTGTGCTGCTCGACGCCTTTCACATGAACATCGAAGAGAAAGACCCTCCGGCGGCCCTGCGCGCGGCGGGCGAGACGCTGGTCCACTACCATGTCTCCGACAATGACCGGGGCCAGCCGGGCGCTGGCCGCTATGATTTCCCCGCCGATGCCAAGGCGCTGGCCGAGATCGGCTACGACAAATGGGTTGTGGCCGAGATGTTCGTCATGGCCGGTCACGCGTCGAGCCGCGATCTGAACATCTGGCGCGACATCGAGCCGGACCCGACCGAGGCGGCCATCAAGACGCTGGCCTACATCAAAGAGGTCTTTGGCAATGTCGGCTGAGCCGTTCTTTTCGACGCTCGCGGCGCGTTTCGTCGAAGAAGCGCAGGCTTTGAACGCGCTCGATGCGGCCATTGGCGATGGCGATCATGGGGCGACGATGCAGCGCGGACTGACCAAAGCCGTCGCGGCAGGCAACGGCAAGCGCGCAAAGGCGTTCATGCGCGCCTCTGGCGGCGCGTCGGGCACGCTCTTTGGATTGATCCTGCTGGAAATCGAAGCGCATCTTGAGACGGGCGCCCCCTTGCAGGAGGGATTGTCCCGTGCCTGCGACAGGATCTGCGATCTGGGCGAGGTGCGTCTTGGCGACAAGAGCATGGTGGATGCCTTGAGCCCGGCGATTGCTGCCCTCGAAACCGGCGGGCTGAAGGCCGCGATTGCTGCGGCAAAGGGGGGGCGCGACGCCACAAAGCCCCTCAGCGCCCGCAGAGGCCGCGCGCAATACGTCGAGGACGGCGGGCGCGGGCACGTCGATCCGGGCGCGGTCTCGGTGGTGCTGTTCCTTGAGACATTGAATGAGGTGGCTGGATGAAGAAGCTCTTCAACAGCGCCGAGACGATGGTCGATGACATGCTCGACGGTTTTGTCAGTGCCTTTGGTCAGGTGGCGCGCGGAACCCATGATCCGCGCGTGATAAAGCGCGCGAGGAATGCCAAGAACCCCGATGAAAAGGTCACACTGCTGATCGGCAACGGATCGGGGCACGAACCGATTGCCATGGGCTTTGTCGGGCAGGGCGTGCTGGATGCCAATGTGGTGGGCGATGTCTTTGCCGCGCCATCGGCGGACCTGATCCTTGACGGGCTGACCGAGATGACCGGAAAAGCGGGCTCTATCCTGCTGATATCGCAGCATTCCGGCGACATGATCAACGGACGCGCTGCGACGATGATGGCGCAGGATCTGGGGCTGAAGACAGTGCCCTTGCCGATGTACGATGACATCTCGGCGGCTCCGCCGGACCGCAAGCAGGACCGTCGCGGCGCGCCCGGCACGATGTTCATCTACAAGATCCTCGGTGCTGCCGCCGAGGAAGGCCGGTCGCTGGAGGACCTCATGACCCTGGGCGAAGCGGTGCGCGACCGGTTGGTGACGCTGGCCGCTGCTGTATCTCCGCCGGTGTCACCGCTGACCGGGCAAAAGATGTTCAGCCTGCCGGATGACGAGATTTTCCTTGGTATGGGTGTGCATGGCGAACCGGGTGTTGGCCGCGCCAAAGTGGGGCCGGTGCGCGATCTGGTGACCCAGATGGTGGAAAAGCTGCTTGCGGACCGCCCGATGGCCCGGGGATCGCGCGCTTGCGTCATCATCAATGGCATGGGCGGAACCACCTTGATGGAGCAGCTGACACTCTGGGAAGAGACCCGCAAGGCGCTGGCAGCCAACGGGGTGACGGCAATCGCCCCGATGATCGGCAGCTATGTGACGACGCAGGAAATGGGCGGCTTTTCGATCTCGTTCCTCGAACCGACCGATGACATGCTGGCGCTCTGGTGTGCGCCCTCGGACACGCCTTACTTTCCGACGATCGAAATGGAGGCGACATGACGGTCTTTGATGGTCCTGTTTTCGGCGTCGCTGTGGATCAGGGCAGCGGATTGGCCGCAGCCCTGCGCAAGGGGCGGGGCGCGGATGCGCGCGACGATGATCTGTTCATCTTCAAGAGGATCGTTGTGGAAACGCTCAGCCCTGATGCCTCAACCGTGCTGGTCGATGCGGCATTGGGTCGTGACCTCTTGCCGTCATATGATCCCTCTTGCACCAGGATGCTGGCCTATGAGGCGGACGTCTATCACATCGCAGACGAGGACCGGATCACCAAACTGCCCGAGGGTCTGAGCATCTCCGATTACGCGAGCCTCGATGTGCCGGTGTTGAAGTTCTTTTTGTACTACGGGCCGAACGACCCGGAGGCGCTCAATCAGAAAAAAGCGGATCTGGTGGCGCAGGTCGGGGCAGAATGCCGTGCGCAGGGCGTGACATTCCTGTTCGAGCCCATCGTTTATGACAGGGCGCTCCCTGATGGCGCTTCGGCAGATTATGCGCTGGCAAAACCCGGCTTGGTGCGTGCGGCGACCGAACGGTTTGCAGCGCCCAAGTTCAATATCGACATCCTCAAGGTCGAGATCCCCGTCAGCATCGCGCATGTCGGCACCACCATGTCCGAAGCGCAGGCGAAAGACGCGTTTCAACAGGCCGCAGCAGCGGCGGGGGGCATTCCACTGCTGTATCTCAGCGCCGGGGTCACCTTTGAGCAGTTTCGCGATGCGCTGAAAATGGCGCGGGACGCAGGCGTCGAGGCGCGGGGCTTCATGTGTGGCCGCGCCATCTGGAGCAACGCCATCGACATTTTCGGCGCGGAGGGACCGGCGGCCATGGCGCGCTGGATGGCGACCACGGGCCGCGACCGGCTGGCCCGGCTGAAGGATGCCATCACATGAGCACAGCGCCGAAGTATCAGATCGTCCACGACGAGATCCTTCAGCGGTTGCACACCGGGCAATATGCAATCGGTATGCGGCTTCCGACCGAAGAGGAGCTGTCGCGCGCCTTTGACGTCAGTCGCGTGACCGTCCGCAAGGCGCTTGAAATGCTGGTGCGCTCCGGGTTCCTGACCTCCCGTCAGGGCAGCGGGTACAACGTGGCGACGCTTTCACCGCCTGCGTCGACCTGCCTTGTCAGCTTCACCGACAAGGTGCTGCTCGAAGGCCGTGTGCCGGGGGCCCGGCTGTTGCGGATCGAAACACCTGCGCGGGACGTGCCTGCCACGGTAAAGGCATGTTTTGACGAGCCGCTGGCGCTGGTCGAACGCCTGCGCACGGTCGACGGCGCGCCGCGCATGTTGACGCATACATGGATCCCACAACGCCTTGTGCCGCGGATGAGTGCCGCAGATTTCCCTGAGACGGGACAGAACCAATCGATCCTGCGCATCCTGCGTCACGAATTCGGGCTTGAATGGACCACCGCCTGCGAAACGCTGGACAGTATTTTGGCCACGGCAGATGTGTCGGACGTGCTGGAGGTGCCGGAACACACCCCGATCCTGTCGCAGGCCTGCACCGCTTTTGACAACGCGGGCGGCGTGGTCTTTTTCGACCAGGTGTACCGTCAGGGTCCCATCAGTTTTGACCTTGCCGGGCCCGCCCCGCGCCAGATCGCATGAGACGCATGAGGAGCCGCACATGCCTTTGACCATCGGCCTGATCAACGCCTCGTTGCCCAGCTACTTTCCGCAAAAACACGGGGTGTTCGAGGCCTGCCAAAGCTGGCTCGAAGAACTGGCCGAGACTTTGGGGGCCGAGGTGGTGGTGGCCGAGGGCATCCCGATGAACGGCGCAGAGGCGCGCCGCGCGGTCATGGATGTGCAGGACAAGGGTGCCGATTTCCTGTTGCTTCTGCATGGTGGGTTCTCGATGGGGGATGTCGCGCGCGAGATCGGCCGCGCGCCGCTGCCTCTGGGCATCTGGGCCACGCCGGAACCCACACTTGTCGACGATATCCAGCTCAACAATTTCGTGTCGCTCAACATGTCGATGTCGATCGTGCGCGGGGTGCGCGATCTCTCGACCGATCCCGTGCAGTGGTACCTTGGCGCGCCGGGCGAGGCGGCGCTGGCCGCGCGCATGGGGCAGACGATCCGGGCGTTGACGGCGAAAAAGGCGCTGGAGGGGGCCAGGATCGGTGTCATCGGCGGGCTTGCCATGACCTTTTACAACATGGAGGTTTCGACCGACGCGTTGATGCGCCAGCTGGGTGTTTGGTGTGATCACATCGACATTCACCACATGACCGACCTGATGGCGGCGCAATCCGAAGCGGAAGTCTCCGCGGAACGCGCGGCAATGGCCCATGCCGCTCAGGTGCGCGGCGTGTCTGACGCGCAGATGGCCCTGACAGCGCGCGCCTCCCTTGCGCTGCGGGCGATTGCCAGCGACGGCGGCTATGCTGCACTGGCCGTGTCGGACTGGCCTGCCTTGCAGGACACGCCCGGTATGCATCCCGGGGCTGCGTTCAGCTGGCTTGAGGAGAACGACGGCCTGCCTGTGGCGTCCGAAGGCGATATCCTCGGCGCTGTCACACAGATTGTGGCCAAATCGCTGACCGGCAGGGTCGGCTGCCTGTTGGACATGACCTCACCCGACTTTTCCCGTGACCAGATCCTGATGTGGCATGGCGGCGGAGGGCCGCTCTACATGGCCAGGGACGGCGTCGCATGGATCAACCATCCGATGATTGGACGCGGCACCGAGGCGGGGCCGATCTATGGCGCCATCGCGGACTATGAGTTTGCCCACGGGGCGGGAACGGTTCTGCGGGTCTCGCGCCACGGCTCCGCCCGCTTTGCCGTTGAAACCGTTGTCGCCGAAGGGCCTGCGCCGGGCTTTACCGGGTGCCGCGGCTGGGTGGGCGACTTTTCCAGCGCGCAAGGGCCTTGCTCGGCCCGCGATGTGGTGACCACCGTGATGGAACACGGGCTGGAGCATCACTTCATTCTGGTGCCCGGACGTCACCGGGCCGTCTTCGAAGAATTTGCAGGCTGGTGCGGAATGGACGCGCTGCCGGTGATCCCTGCCCATGATGGCTTGCCTGAAGGAGCCCCGGTTTGACCGCTGTCGCGTTGAAAGGCGTCCGCAAGGACTTTGGATCTTTCACAGCCATTTCGCGCATCGATCTGGACATCAAATCCGGTGAGCTGGTGGCGCTGCTTGGCCCGTCCGGTTGCGGCAAGACGACGACCCTGCGGATGATCGCAGGGCTCGAAGTGCCGTCCGACGGGCAGATCTGCTTTGATGGCGAAGACGTGTCGGAAGTCGCCGTGCAAAAGCGCAATGTCGGCATGGTGTTCCAGCGTTACGCGCTGTTTCCCCACATGACGGTCGAAAAGAACGTCATGTTCGGCCTGAAAGTGCGCGGCACCGACAAGGCGGAGATCGACAAGCGACTGGAAGAGATCCTTGACGTCGTGCAGTTGCAGGCGTTCCGCCACCGGTTCCCGGCACAACTGTCTGGCGGTCAGATGCAACGGGTGGCGATTGCGCGGACACTGATCACCAATCCGTCTGTTCTGATGATGGATGAGCCGCTGGCCAACCTTGACACCAAGCTGCGCGGCGAAATGCGCCGGTTCATCCGAGATTTGCAGCAACGCCTTGGGATCACGACAATTTTCGTGACCCATGATCAGATCGAAGCGATGGAACTGGCCGACCGCGTTGCAGTCATCTTTGACGGCAATCTGGCGCAGTACGACGCGCCGGATGCGCTTTACAAACGGCCCAACAGCATCGAGATCGCCGATTTCATGGGCGCGACCAATGTCTTTGATGCGGTGATCAAGGGCAAGACCGCCACCGCCGGTTTCGGGTCTCTGGACTTCGAGGCCGATGCAAGCGACGGCCCCGGCCACGTCATGCTGCGGGGCGAGGCGATCGATCTGCACCTGCAGCAGCCTGATGAGATGCAAAACATCATCGAAGGCAGGCTGACCGGGCGGGATTTCTTTGGAGCCAACATCACTTACACGGTCGATTGCGGCGGCGAGACGCTGCAGGTCACCGAACAATCGCGCCGCATGATCGACATCGGCCAACCGGTCTGGCTGACCATCCAACCGGATCGCATCTGGATCATTCAGAATAAACGATAACCAAGAACGAACCACTGGAGGAGGAAACCATGAAAAAGACTTTGTTAGGCATGTCTGCAATCGGAAGCCTTATGGCGGGCGTTGCATTCGCACAGGATGCGGACACGTTCCGGGATGCCTTTATCGCGGGTGACATCACTTGGGAGGATGTGCAGGCGCGGGCCAAGGAAGAAGGCGAGATCAATCTCTACTACTGGGGCGGCAGCGACCAGATCAACATCTGGATGGACCGCTATGCCGTGCCGGGTCTGGCGGCCGAAGGCGTCACCCTGAACCCGGTTCGGATCACGGGCACCAAGGACGCCGTTGACCTCGTGTTGGCCGAGAAGGGCTCCGGCAAGGGGCTGGGCGAAGGCAGCGTTGACGCGATCTGGGTCAATGGCGAAAACTTTGCGACGCTCAAGCGCCAGGACGCGCTGATGGGCGCCTTTGCCGACAAGCTGCCCAACAGCAGCAACATCGAATGGAACCCGGAAGATCCCCGCGCGCTGCTGAACCTGCGCGACTTCGGGGTGGAAACCAACGCATCCGAGATACCGTGGTCCGGCCAGCAATACGTCTGCGCGGTCAACACGGCGCGCGTCTCTGCGGAGGACACTCCGGGCACCTTTGCCGAGATGCAGGCCTATCTCGAGGCAAATCCCGGCAAGTTCAGCTATGTGAAACCGCCGCATTTCCTCGGCAACACCTTTGTGCAGGCCGCAGTCTATGCGCATAATCCCGATGGCAATGGCGCGGTGCCTTTCCAGTCGTCCATCGACGAATTGGGCGCTGCCGAACTGGCACGTTTGATCACCCCGGGCATGGAATACCTCAAGGCGCTGGAGCCCAGCCTGCTGGGCGGATCGAGCGGCAATGCCCGCTATCCCGAAGACCCCAAGGCGCTTGATGGCTTGTTCCTGAACGGCGAGATCGATTTTGCCTGCAAGTTCGGCCTTTACGGCGTGGCGACCGGTCTGCGCGACGGCACATTCCCCGAAGGCGCAGAGCAGTTCATCTTCCCCGAAGGGAACATGATCAAGAACAAGAACTATCTTGTGATCCCGGGCAATGCGCCGAACCCTGCCGCTGCGATGGTCATGGCCAACTTCATGGCTTCGGTAGATGCCCAAGCGACAAAGCTGGAAGTGGCCGGGATGCCGCCGGGCATCGACCCATGGACCCTGAGCGAAGCGGATGCCGCCAAGCTGGACGCGGCCTCGCCGGGTCTGGTCGGTGTCACGCAGGCCGAACTGGACGCCAACACGGCGCCCGACACCAACGCCACGCTGGTGGATGTGATCGAAGCGACCTGGCTTGAGTATATCGAGCGCGACAGCTCTGAGAGCATCGCGTCGATCGTCGAGACGGCGGTCGCCAATCTCAAGTAAATGGCGCAACGGGGCCCTGGCCAACTGCCGGGGCCCCAACGGGGCGAGACACGTGTCGGGACAAAAAGAACTCGCGCGCCACAAGCGCGAACGCATCTGGATGTGGATCCAGCTTTTGCCGGTGATGACGGTGCTGACCGTGCTCTTTGGCGGAGCGCTTGTGCTTGGCGTCGCGCAATCGCTGGGGTTTGCGCCGTGGTTCGGGGTCAATACCTTTCCCGATGTCTCTTACTTTGCCGCCCTCTGGGGAGATGTCTCTTTCTGGAAATCGCTGTGGCTGACGCTTTATTATGCCATTGCAGCAACGCTGATTTCGCTGGTCATGGGGATCTTGCTGGCACTGGCGATGGTCCGGACCTTCCCGTCAAAGACGCTTTACAAGTATCTTTATAAACTGCCGCTGATGATCCCCTACACCGTGGGCATCGCGCTGGCGGTGATCATGCTGGGCAATGGCGGAATGTTGTCTCGATTGATGGCTTTTGCCGGGTTGATTGACGATCCGGGCCAATTCCCGCAGATCCTGAAGACCCATATGGGCTGGGGTATCATCGCCGTCTATGTCTGGAAACAGACGCCCTTTGTGGCGCTGACCATCTATGCGGTTCTGCTGGGTGTCGGGCGCGAAACCGAAGAGGCGGCGGCGATCCTCGGGGCCAACAAGCGGCAGATCTTCTTTCAGGTGACATTGCCGCAGATCCTGCCGGGCATCATCTCTTCGACGCTGATCATCTTTGCCTTCAACATCGGCGCGTTCGAGGCCCCGTTCATCCTGGGCGGTGGTTTCCCCGACACGCTGCCCGTCGTCGCCTGGCGATACTTCAATGACGCCGACTACACGTTGCAGCTACAGGGCATGGCGACGGTTGTGTCGATTGCGCTTGTGGCGGGCGTTATCCTCTACAGCTACCTCGCGGTCTACCGCCGGTACGAACGCCGGATCGGGAGGAACTGATGGCTCGCAACTCGTCTTCACTCGCGTTGAACGAGCGCCTGTCGCCGTTCCAAAAGCTCTACCTGCTGCTGATCGCCGGGTTCATCCTCGGGCCGTTCATCCCGCTCATCATCCAGAGCTTTGCCTTTCGCTGGGCCTGGCCGGACCTATTGCCCAGCACCTGGTGGCTGGAACAGCGCGAGAAATCGTTCTTGCCGCTGGCCTGGGACTACGTGATTTCGCCCTACAGTCAGGTCTGGGAGGCGACGGTCAACACGGTCTTCATCGGCACGGTGGTGACGGCGATCTGCCTTGTCATCTGCCTGCCTGCGGCCCGCGTGCTGGCGCGTGAGACCTTTCCCGGAAAACCGGCGTTCGAGTTCTTTTTGTCCATGCCGCTGATCGTGCCGGAGGCCGCCATCGGCATCGCGCTATTGATGATCTTCATCCATATCGGGCTGGCGGGCAGTTACACGGGCATCATCATCGTCCATCTGATCCCCACGATCCCCTACATGATCCGCATGTTGACAGCCGTCTATCAGGGGTTGGGCCGGGATTTCGAAGAACAGGCCATGATCCTTGGTGCCAGCCGCTGGCAGATCATGCGCATGGTGACCCTGCCCATGTTGTTGCCGGGTGTCGTGGCCGGGGCGCTGTTCACCTTCCTCGTCTCCACCAACATCTTTTTGCTGACCTTCTTCATGGGTCAGGGCAAGATCGTGACCCTGCCCACGCTGCTGTTCTCGAAAATCTCCGGTGGCACGCTGGATGCCTCGGCGGCAGGGATCACGCTGGTGGTGACCGTGCCGGGGATCATCCTGTTGCTCATAACGGAACGTTTCATCAAGGAAGAGGCCTTTGGCAAAGGCTTCGGAAACTAGGAAGGTGTCGCAATGACCACGCTCAAGGAAGCCGTTCAAAGGTTCACGCCGCTGGATCCTGCCCTGATGGCAGACCGTCTGGGCCGTCCCGGCCCGATGCCGCGGGTGATCATCGACACCGATACGGCAAACGAGATCGACGACCAATACGCCGTCGCCTGGGCACTGCTGTCACAGGACCGGCTCAAGCTGGAAGGTGTGACCGCCGCCCCGTTTTCCTTCCTGCACCACCGCGATGGGCTCCATGCGGCCGTCGATGCGCTCCAGAAAGGCGGCGGCACGGGCGACCATGACAGCAAGTTTGTTGGCCCCTTTGCGGGTTGGGCCAAACGTCTGATGGCAGATGGACGCACGGCAGATGACATCGAGTTCGTGACCCCGGATGTGGGCGAGGCGCGCTCCTACGAAGAGATCATCCGGGTCTTTGACGCCTGCCACCAACCGCATGAAGGCAAGGTGTTTCGCGGGTCGCAGCAACATCTGCCAAGCTATGACGCGCCCGTCGACTCCGAGGCGGCACAATTCATCATCGATCAGGCCCGCAACCGCGAGGATGGTCCGGTCTACATTCTGGCGATGGGCGCGCTGCCCAATATCGGCTCTGCCCTGCTGATGGCTCCGGATATCATCGACAACATCGTGGTGGTCTGGACCTCGGGCTTTCCCAGCTATGCGCCGTTCTGCAACGAACCGTCGCTGAACCTTGTGCAGGACCAGATGTCGTCCCGGCTGATCTTTGAATGCGGCGTGCCGCATGTCTATCTGCCCGGCTATCACGTTGGTGCACAGCTGACGATCTCACGCCCGGAGATGGAGCTTTTCGTCAAAGGGCGCGGCGCAATTGGCGACTATCTCTGGCATCTTTACACCAACAACCCGCTGCACGTGAAATACGCCATCACCCAGCCGGAAACGAAAACCTGGGTGATCTGGGACATCATCAATGTCGCCTGGATGCTGGATGCGGCTTATGTGCCGACGCATATGACGACCTCGCCGCATCTGGACGAGGCGCTGTATTGGCACAAGGATGCGTCGCGCCATGCCATGCTGGAGGCCTATGACGTCGCCCGCGATGCCGTGTTCGAGGATTTCTATCGCACGCTTGCAACGGCGGCGTCCTGATCGGGGATCACCTGCCGTGCGCCGTGCCATGGAGGTCAACGGCAAGCGTCTGATAGCGCGTCAGCGCTTCGGGCAGGGCCTCGATGCCCAACCCCGGCTGGTCGCCACCGCGCCACCCGGTGCCGCTCAGGCAAGTTTGGCAAACCTCAAAGGCTTCCCTGAGCGGGTTGGGATTCACGTCCACTTCGAGCACGCCGTCACCCCCCACCGCCGCCAACAGCTCGGCCGAGGCCACAAGTCCGATGCCACCGCCAAGAAAATGCGGGCAAAACCGGGTGCCCCGGTCCAGAATGTGCCGCGCCACCGCGTAGCATCCCGTCAGACCGCCCCATTTGATGACATCCGGCTGCACGACACCCAGAAAGCCGCCGTTCAGCAAAGCGTCGTAGCCCTCAAATCCGGCGATGTTTTCTCCGGCGGCCAGCGG
>JBELMB010000080.1:0-21617 GCA_042088665.1 Sagittula sp. | reverse complement strand
CAGTCTTCATGCTGGTCTCCGTTCCCGGTCCCCGGGTCACTGCCTTGGGACACTACGTCGCGCCAATTCTCTGCGCCATCCCTGTGGAGCCAGACCGCCGATCCTGGCCACCGATTCAGACCGCCGATCCTGAACGTGGGCCCCGCCTGACACTTGTCACTTGCCACTTGCCACGCCCCACCTGCCTCACTAGTCTTTTGTTCCAGATGGAACAAAGGTGCGCAAGATGACGGATCGAGCAAAGCTGACCATTCCCGACCTGAAGGCCCGCAAAGCATCCGGAGAGCGGCTGGTGATGGTCGCCGTGGGCGAGGCCATGACCGCGGCCTGGGCCCAGCGCGCCGGGGTGGACATTGTCGGCGTGGGCGATAGCCTCGGCATGACGCTGCACGGCCATGAAAACACGCTGGCCATGACCGTCGACCAGATGATCGACCATTGCCGCGCCGTGCGCCGGGGCGCACCCGACACGCTGTGTCTCGTGTCGATGCCGTTTGGCTCTTACGCGACGCCCGACCTCGCGATCCTGAACGCCACGCGCCTGATGAAGGAGGGCGGCGTCGATGCGGTCAAGCTGCAGGGCGGGCGCGAGATCTTTGACACCATAAAGGCGGTGGCCGACGCGGGCATCCCCGTGATGAGCCATGTCGGCCTCCTGCCCCACCGGGTGCACATGCTGGGCGGGTTCAAGATGCAGGGCCGCACGGCCGAAGAAGCCCTGCGCATCATCGACAACGCCCGCGCCATCGAAGAGGCCGGCGCCATCGGGCTGGAGATCGAGGCCATGCCCTACGAGGTCGGCAAGGCGGTGGACGCGGCGGTCGAGATCTTTACCTTTTCCATCGGCGCGGGCGCGGCGGGCACCTGCCAATTGCTGAATGGCTACGATCTGATCGGCGCCTTCGACACCTTCAAGCCAAAGTTCGCCAAGCGCTACGCCGACATTGCTGGCATCGCCACGCAGGCCTTTGCCGATTATGCCGAAGACGTGCGCGCCGGCACCTTTCCGGACGCCGAGCACAGCTACAAGATGAAGCCAGAAGAGATCGCCAAACTCAAAGCCGCACTCGGGGAGGAGTGAGCCATGAAAGACGACCGCACCGGACACAATGGCCAGACCATTCCGAATGGCATGTTGCAGGACAACGCACCGCGCAACATGTGGTGGGTCGCGGCCCATCGCGACGAGGTCACGCAAAAGCCACTGATGCGCTGGCTGTTGGAAACCCCGGTCGTGCTCTACCGGCTGGAGGATGACACACCCGCGGCGCTCTATGACCGTTGCCCGCACCGCTGGGCCCCCTTGTCAGAGGGGCACGTGCGCGGGGACAAGATCATCTGCCCCTACCACGGCATGGAATTCGACACCGCGGGCACCTGCACCAAGGCCCCGACCCAGCACATGAAGCCGAAGACGGCACAGATCCCGGCGTTCACCGTGCGCGAGGCCGGGGCCTATGTCTGGATCTGGATGGGCGATCAGGATGCCATCGACTGCGATCCGCCCGAGGTCGGCTATCAGGTCGATCCGGACTGGACGCCCGTGCATGGCTACTACGAGGTTGCCGCCAACTGGGTGCTGATCCGCGAGAACGTGCTGGACCTCACGCATATCGCCTTTCTGCACAAGAACACCTTCAAGCAGAACGACTGGATCACCGCCCCCGACACCTACATGGAGGGCGAAACGGTCTGCTATGAGCAGGAATTCGACCTTGCGCCACTTTCGCCCCTGTTCTGCGCGGGGATGGGTCTGCCGGAGGACAAGCCGATCAAGCGCGTCCAGAAAGGGCGGATGCCCTCGCTGGCGATCTCGTTTTCGGACTGGAACGTGCACGACCCGGCCCCGGAACCGGGACGGCGCTCTGATTTCATCGTGCGCGGTTGCCACATCGTGACACCGGCGCAGCGCGGCAAGACGCATTACTTCTGGATGGCGGCCTTTGACGTGCCATCCCTGACCGATGACGTCGCCGAGAAGACGCGCAAGAGCGTGACTGCCGCCTTTGACGAGGACAAGCACCTGCTGGAGAAACTTCAGGCCAGCATCGAGGCCGACCCCCGCGGGCTCGACTTTCTCGAAGTGACGCTGGGTGCGGATGGCGCAGGCATCAAGGTGCGACAGATCCTCAACCGCAAGCTGACCGCCGAGGGGCGCAGCCTCGACTGAACGGCCCTCACGCCGATTTGCTCTTTTCGCGCCGGGGTTCTGCGTGCTTAGACTGAAGGTCAGGACCGGAACCGGTCGCGGGAGAGACACCTTGACGCCACGCAGACCGCGGCCGCGCCGCAGCTTTATCTTTACCCCCGGGTTGCGGCCGGACATGTTCCCAAAGGCACTGGCCTGCGGCGCGGATATCGTCTGTGTCGAGCTTGAGGACGGCATCGCGCCAAAGGACAAGGCAGAGGCCCGGCGCAAGGCGCTGGCGCTGTTCGACACCCCGCAGGCGGACGACGGGGTCGAGCGGATCGTGCGCATCAATGCCATGCGCGAACGGTTCGGCATCGAGGATGTGAACGCGATCCTCGCCTCGGCCACACCGCCCCCCGCCCTGATGATGCCGAAGGTCAAGACCCCCGACGAAGTGGTCACGCTGGACCAGTTGCTGACCGAGGCAGGCCATGCCACGCGCCTGCACGTCATCATCGAGACCAACCAGGGACTCGAAGCGGCCTTTGACATCGCACGCTGCTCGGACCGGATCGACGCGCTGTTCTTTGGCGGCGTCGACATGGCCGCAGAACTGCGCTGTCTGAACGCATGGACGCCTTTGCTTTATGCGCGCTCGCGCGTGGTGCATGCGGCGGCCAGCGCCGGGCTGGATGTGATCGACGTGCCCTACCTTGACCTCGATGACCCGGACGGCATGCGCATAGAGGCCGAACAGGCTCAACAGCTTGGGTTTTCCGGCAAAGGCGCGGTGCATCCCCGGCAGATCGCCGCGCTGAACGCGGTCTTTACCCCGTCTGAGGCGCAAATCACCCGCGCGCGGCGGATCATCACGGAGTTCAAGGCCGCCGACACCGGGTTGGTGGTGATCGACGGCAAACTGATCGAAAAACCGGTCCTGCGAGAGATGCACAGGATCGTCGCAATCGCCGACCGGATGGGAGTGTGACCATGGAGTGCTGCGGACCGGGCTATGCCTCCCCCGCGGAGGCCATCAAGGCCCCGCAGGAGAGGCTGCTTTACACCATCGCCATCTACACCGGCACGGGCATTCAAAAACCCGACTACCTCGCCACTGTCGATGTGGATCCTGACAGTCCGACCTATTCGCAGGTCATCCATCGCCTTGAAATGCCCGGCATCGGCGATGAATTGCACCACATGGGCTGGAACGCCTGTTCGTCGTGTTTCGACGACAGCTCCATGAGCCGCAAATACCTGCTGCTGCCGGGCGTCCGGTCAAACAATATACACATTGTCGACACGGGCACGGACCCACGCGCGCCCCGCCTGCACAAGGTCATCGACGGCGCCGAGATCAAGTCGCGCACCAACCTCAGCGGTCCGCACACCGTGCATTGCCTCGGCAGCGAGATCATCATCTCGATGCTGGGCGATGCCATGGGCGAGGCCCCGGGCGGCTACCTGCATCTGAACAAGGATTTCGAGATCATGGGCCGCTGGGAGGCCTCCATGGGCGATATCCCCTTTGGCTATGACTTCTGGTACCAGCCGCGCCACAACGTGATGGTCAGCTCTGAATGGGCGGCGCCCAACACCTTCATGCCGGGTTTTGACCTCGAGGAAGTGGGCCATCTGAAATACGGACGCCGGCTGCATATCTGGGATTTCGAAGCCCGCAAACCGGTCGAGACCATGTACCTCGGCGAAGACGGGCTGATCCCGCTGGAGGTAAAATTCCACCATGACCCGGATAGCACGCATGGATTCTGCGGCGCGGCGCTAAGCGCAAATGTCATCCATTTCTGGAAAACCGAGACCGGCAAATGGACATGGGAAAAGATCATCGACGTCGAGAACGAACCGCATCCCGAATGGCCCATTCCCATTCCCGGGGTGATGTCCGCGATCCTCGTGTCGATGGACGACAAGTACCTCTACCTGAACAACTGGCTGCATGGCGACATGCGCCAGTACGACATCAGCGATCCACACAATCCGGTGCTGACAGGACAGGTTTACATGGGCGGGCTTCTGGGCAAGGCGCCGGTGGTCAACGGCGTGACCATGGCCGGTGGCCCGCAGATGTTCCAGCTGAGCCTTGACGGGCGCAGGCTTTATGTCACGACCTCGCTGTTTTCGACCTGGGACAACCAGTTCTATCCGGAAATCCGTGAACGCGGCGGTGTCATGGTGCAGATCGACTGCGACCCGGTAAACGGTGGCATGCAGATCAAAGAGGATTTCATCGTCGATTTCGGACAGGAACCAAACGGTCCCTCCCGCTGCCACGAGGCGCGCTATCCCGGGGGCGACTGCACCTCCGATATCTGGCTGTGACGGCTCCGTGATGACGATGTATACGGTCACCCTCGCCAACCGCGGCGGCGCCACGCATAAGGTGGAGGCGCGCCGCGCCCTGCTCGACAGCCTGCGCGACAAGGGCGTCGATCTGCCGTGGGGCTGCCAGTACGGGGGCTGCATCACTTGCGCGGCAAAGCTGACCTCGGGCGCGGTCGACCAGCGCCGACAGGTCGCGCTGAACAACCGCCAGATCGCCGATGGCTATGTGATCCTCTGCGTCGCGCGCCCGACCTCGGACATCACGCTGGAGATCGGCGTCGAAAGCCACGACCGCCTCTATCGCAATCCCTTCCGCGATCCGCTCCAGCCGCATGAGCTGAAAGCGGACATCGCCAGCCCCGCGCCTGCCCGGTCGGCACCACAAAACGCTGCCCCGGAAATCTCTGCCCCCGAAAAGGAGCTCTGACCCATGCCCGCCACCGCATTGGACACACTCTATGATTACGATCCGGCGTATCTGGCCGAGATCCTGAAGTCCGTGCACTCTATCGCCATGGTGGGTGCCAGCGCGGACAAGACAAAGTTCAGCTACGGCGTGTTACGGGTCCTGCATGAGACCGGCTATGACATGATCCCGGTCAACCCGAACCCGCATCTCGAAGAGATCCGCGGGATCAAGGTGTACCACAGCCTCGAAGCGATCGACCGCCCCGTGGATATGGTCGAGGTCTTCCGCCCGAAAGAAGAGCTTTACGGCATCGCCGAGCAGGCCATCGCCATCGGCGCAAAGGTGCTTTGGGGCCAGATCGGTGTCTACGACGATGCCGCCGCCAAACTGGCCGAAGACGCGGGCTTGCAGGTGGTCATGAACCGCTGCCCGAAGATCGAGTTGTTCCGCCCCTTCTGGAAGCCGCGACTCGACCTCGAAATCTGACGACAAAAGGTGCGGTGAACCGCGCCGGGGGGCCGTCAGCGGGTGGACCCCGCCGCTGCGGTCAACCAAGCGCTGGCATGTCGCGTCACAGGCCCGCGCCTCGGCCCTGTGTCTCGCTTCTGATCAACTGAGGCCAGCGGCTGCAACGGACAGCACATCAAGGTATGTATCGCATCACCGGGCGACGCCAAGCCGGGAGGGTTGCTGACCTGCAAACATGGGCTTTCAAAGCACGGGCCCTTTACCGTGGATGACCGACAGCTGGACGCGGGCCTGCGCTTTGACACTATCAACGTGTTCGGGGGGCACCACGTGACACCCGACGAGGGACATCCGGACAGCCCCGGCGTCAGCCGAGTTCCAGTGTGGTCACGGCGTAGATCCCCGAACCCGCGGTGGGCGCTTCGCCGCGGTACATCCGGGCAGTGCCAAAGCTGGGCACAAAGCCCCGGCGCGTGCAAAGCGCCGCCAGTTCCGGCGCGCTTTCCGGCACATCGATCACCAGCGGGCCATCGAATTGGGCAGCGGCATGGCGCATCATCTTTTCCGCCTGACCGGTGTCCCGCGCGATCAGAGGCCCGATCTTGACGCCATTCCGGCACTTTCGCAGGGTGACGACCCCGTTGATCCCGTCTTCTCCCGTCTCGACAAAGGTCCGGCGCGACGCCGTTTGCGCGACCCATGCGGACACATAGGCAGCTTTGGAGATTCCCGACGCCGCCGCTTCGAGTGCGACAAGCGCGGCAAAGTCCTCGGGCCCGGCGGGACGCAGGTCCGATGCGATCTGTGCAGGCATCTCGCCCTCGAAACGCGTGGTCTGTCCCGTCAGGACAAAGCCGGATCGGACATAGTTGGCCTGCTGGTCCGGCACACCGTCAAGGCCGACCGTACGAGATCCGGCATGACGCATCGCGTGTTCCCAAAGCGCCAACCCGATCCCCCGGCCGCGATGGTTCGGGCGCACGATGTACAATCCGAGGAAGGCAAAATCCTGCGTGTGATTGACCACAGAGATCACTGCCACCGGCTGCCCCTCTTCGGTCGCGACAAAGAACCCCTCCGGATCGGCGGCATAAAAGGCTGCGGCATCGTCCAGACCGGGGTTCCATCCCTCGTCAGCCGCCCAGTCCAGTGCCAGATGCACCTCATCGCGGGTTGCGGTGCGGCAGCAGATCATCGCACCAACGCATCGCGCAGAGAAACGCTGTTTTCCGGCATCTCGCGCAGATCGAGCTGCGAGACAAGATCGACCAGATGTCCTTTCATCAACTCCTCTGCGCGGTCCCGATCGCCGTCGCGCAGCGCAGCGACCAAAGCATGGTGCGCGTGGCTTTCGCACAGGGCGTTCCGCCGTTGCCAATAGAGAGCGATGACCAGCGACGAACGCGAGATAAGCTGTTCAATGAAGCGTTCGATGGTCGCCTGATCGGCAATCCGCGCGATTTCGAGATGGAACTGGCCCGACAGCTTCAGTGCGCGGCCCGCCTCGCCGGCATCCAGCGCCGCGTGTTCCTGCGCGATGTGAGTCTCCAGCAAGGTCACATCCTGCGCTGTTGTCCGCTCCGCCGCGGCGCGCGCGGTCTGCGGCTCCAGCAGGGCGCGCGCCTGAAAAACCTCGCGTGCTTCTATGACAGAGGGTTTCGCAACAAAGGCGCCGCGGTTGCGTTCAATCGTGACAAGCCCGGAATATGCCATAGTTTGCAATGCTTTACGCACCACGGTGCGTCCAGCGCCAAAGATTTCACCGACCTCGTCTTCGCTCAGCTTCATGCCCGGCAGAACACGGTGTTCATGGACGGCTTCGGTCAGGTTCAGGACGATCTGGTCAGCGGTGGACACTTTGTTGGGCCAATTGTCTTTCACGGAATGTCTCCTTGTCGCACCTTTGCCAGAGCCGCGCGACCCCGGCAAGATGGTCGCCCTTGCGCAACGAGATCGTATACAATCTTCGCCTGCTTTTTGAACAAACATAAATAGCTTTGCCCACAACACTGGCAGAAAAGAGGATTAACTCACGCCGATTGCAGAAAACAATCGGCCCCCGGCGCGCCCCATGCGCAGGGTGGTCTCAAGGTAGCAAGGACGTGTGATGCGAAGCGAACTCGACCTCGAATTGGTCAGCGTGACAAAACGGTACGGCGATGTGGTGGCTGTTGACGCCATCAATCACCTGTTTTCAGCAGGCACCTATGCCTGCCTACTGGGGCCCTCCGGCTGCGGTAAATCCACGACACTGCGGATGATTGCCGGACACGAGTCGGTCAGCGAGGGCTCTGTCCTGCTGAGCGGGCGCAACATTGCCGGGCTGCCGCCCGCGCAACGCGGCACCGCGATGATGTTCCAGAACTACGCGCTGTTCCCGCATCTGTCTGTGGCCGACAATGTTGCCTTCAGCCTGCGGATGAAGGGCGTCGACGCCGCCAAGCGCGGCGCACGCGCTGGCGAGATGCTGGAACTGGTGGACATGAGCGGCTTTGCCGACCGAATTCCGGCGCAGCTGTCGGGTGGGCAGCAGCAGCGCGTGGCGCTTGCCCGGGCCCTGATCACCGAACCACAAGTACTTTTGCTGGACGAGCCGCTCTCGGCGCTTGATCCGTTCCTGCGCATCCGGATGCGGGCAGAACTCAAGCGGTTGCAGAGGGAGTTGGGCATCACCTTTGTTCATGTCACCCATGGTCAGGACGAGGCGCTCGCGCTGGCCGATGAGATCGTGGTGATGAACAACGCCAACATCGAACAGGCCGGACCGACACGCAATGTGTTCGAGGCACCGGCCACCGCCTTCGTGGCGAAGTTTCTCGGCTCGCACAACGTGATCGCCCTGCCCGAAGGCAAGGTGGCCGTGCGGTCCGATGCCCTGCGCTTTGGCGCGCCGGACGCGACGCGGTTGCAGGGACGCATCGTCAACATCGAATACCAGGGCACCCATGTCGCGCTGACCGCCGCGTTGGACGACGACCAGGAGGTCACCGCCCTTTTGACAGACAGGGATTTCTTCGGTGCGCCGAAGGATATGGGCGAGGCCGTTGGTCTCGACTGGGACAGTCAGGACGCGCATGCGCTTTCTGCCTGACCTCACGTTAACAGACGACCAGAACAGGAACAGGGAACAAGGTATCATGACAACCATCTCGAAGATCCGCTACTCTCGCCGGTCTTTCCTCAAGACCGGAACGGCGGCCGCAGCGGCCACCACGCTTGCAGCTCCCATGGTCTGGGGCCAGGAAATCAAGAACGTGACACTGCGCCAGTTCGGCACCGGCGTGTCGAACCTGAATGACGTGGCCAACAAGGTGAAAGAAGACCTCGGCTTCACGCTGGAGATGACCGCGCTCGATTCCGACAGCGTGACACAGCGCGCGGCGACGCAGCCTGACAGCTTCGACATTGCCGACATCGAGTACTGGATCTGCAAGAAGGTCTGGCCGACCGGCAACCTGCAGGCGATGGACACGTCCAAGATCGCGAACTACGACAAGATTGTCGGCATCTTCCGCGACGGCAAGCTGACCCCGGAAAGCACCATCGCACAGGGCACCGCGCCGCACTCCGTGGGCTTTGTCGAAGGCGCAAATGGCCGCGATTTCGTCGACAACGAATCTGGCTGGATGACGCTGATCCCGACGATCTACAACGCTGACACGCTTGGCATCCGTCCGGACCTGATCGGCCGCCCGATCAGCAAGTGGAGCGAACTGCTGAACCCCGAGTTCAAGGGCAAGGCCTCGATCCTCGACATCTCGTCGATCGGCATCATGGACATGGCGATGGTCGTCGAGTCGATGGGCGAATACACCTACCCCGACAAGGGCAACATGACCAAGGAAGAGATCGACCTGACGCTGGGCATCTTTACCGAGGCCAAGAAGAACGGCCAGTTCCGCGCCTTCTGGAAGACCTTCGACGAGAGCGTGAACCTGATGGCATCGGGCGAAGTGGTCATCCAGTCCATGTGGTCGCCGGCGATCACCGCAGTGCGCAGCCAGGGCATTCCCTGCGTCTACCAGCCTCTGGAAGAGGGCTATCGGTCCTGGGGTGGCGGCATCGGCCTGTCGTCGTCCCTGTCCGGCATCGAGCTGGACGCCGCCTATGAATACATCAACTGGTACCTCTCCGGTTGGGTTGGCGGCTACCTCATGCGCCAGGGCTATTACTCGGCCGTGCCGGAGACCTCCAAGGAGTTCATGTCCGCGGACGAGTGGGGCTTCTGGTTCGAAGGCAAGCCTGCGGAAGGCGATATCGCCAACCCGTTTGGCCAGGTCATGGAGAAAGCCGGCGCGGTGCGCGACGGTGGGTCCTTCTACGACCGTATGGGGGCCGTGGCCTGCTGGAACGCTGTCATGGACGAGAACCAGTACATGGTCCGCAAGTGGAACGAGTTCATCGCCGCCTGAGGTGGATGATCATCCATGCCCGGGCCGCGGAAATCAGTTCCCCTGTTTTCGCGTGGTTCCGGGCAAGGGGTCGCGGGCGATACCGCGGCGCACTCGAGGGGGCTGTCTGCCCCCTCGAACTCCCCCGAGAGTATTTTTGAAACAAAGAAGCAGCAGGATTGATGTGAAAGACGTGCTCGGAAACAGGCATCTTGCGGGTTGGCTCATGGCGGCGCCACTGGCGCTGGTGCTGGCGATATTTCTGGTGCTGCCCATTGCAATGATTGTCGTGGTCAGTTTCTGGGGGGCGACGGAATGGTCTATCTACCCCGCGTTTCTCTGGGACAATTATGAATTCCTTCTGACGTCGGAAGTGACTTACCGGGTGTTTTTGAACACGCTGAAATATGCGGTCATCACCTGGGCCTTTACGCTGACAATCGGGTTTACCGTGGCCTATTTCCTGGCTTTCCATGTGCGGTCGCTGACCTGGCAGATCGCGCTTTTCCTGCTGTGCACCATTCCATTCTGGACCTCGAACATCATTCGCATGATCTCCTGGATTCCGTTTCTGGGGCGCAATGGCTTGGCCAATTCGACATTGATGTCCTGGGAGTTGATCGACGAACCGCTGGACTGGTTGCTGTTCAGCGATTTCAGCGTGATCCTGGCCTTTGTGCATCTGTATACGCTCTTCATGGTGGTGCCGATCTTCAACACCATGATGCGCATAGACAAATCGCTGGTTGAGGCCGCCACGGACGCAGGTGCCAGCGGTTGGCAGACCCTGTGGCATGTGATCATCCCGCTGACCAAGCCGGGCATCATGATCGGCACGATCTTTGTCGTGACGCTCGTGATGGGGGATTTCATCACCGTGCGGTTCATGAGCGGGTCGCAATCGGCAAATGTCGGCCGCATGATCCAGAACGACATTGCGCTCCTGCAGTATCCATCAGCCTCGGCGACTGCAGTGATCCTGTTGATCAGCGTGTTGATGGTGATCGGCCTCCTGTTGCGCTTCGTCGACATTCGAAAGGAGCTGTGACGTGGAGCCAAGACCGACGTCCTTCTACCTGCTGGCGGGCTTTTTCTGTCTGTTCCTGCTGTTTCTTTACGGGCCGACCATCACCATCGCGATCCTGTCCTTTCAGGGGCCGGGCGGCGGTTTGACCTTTCCCATGCGGGGCGTCTCCGTGCACTGGTTTCTGGACCTCTTCGAGCAACAGGCCGTAGGCGACATCTGGGGCTCTTTCCGACGGTCGTTCGTATTGGGTCTGATGGTCATGGTGACCACGGTCGTGGTCTCGGTCATGGGCGGGCTGGCGTTTCGCAAGCGGTTCGCCGGTTCCAGTGTGCTGTTCTACCTGATCATCACCTCGCTGGTGATCCCCTCGATCCTTGTGTCGCTGGGCGTTGGCTTGATCTGGTCGCAGTCCGGGTTGACCGTGCATTGGGCGACTTCGGGGTTCGGGGCGCAACTGACATGGACCCTGCCGTTTGGGTTGCTGATCATGTTCGCCGTCTTCAACCGGTTCGAACGCAGCTACGAGGAAGCCGCGCGCGATCTGGGTGCCTCTCCGTGGCAAGTGGTCCGGCACGTTGTGTTGCCGATCATCGCGCCCTCGCTCATCGGTGTGGCGCTGTTCGGGTTCACGCTGAGCTATGACGAATTTGCCCGCACGCTGCTGACCTCCGGCAGCCGCAACACCTTGCCTTTGGAAATCTTTGGCATGACCACCAATGTCACCACGCCTGTGATCTTTGCGCTTGGCACCTTGACGACCGTTTTCTCCTTTATGGTGATCGGGGTCTTTCTGCTGGTTGTCTGGCTGATGGGACGGCGGCAGAAGCGGCAGGGATCGGATGCTGGCAAGGGCCTCGTCTAGATGCCGGTCACGCTGATCAATCCCAACAGCACGTCGGCGATGACGGATGCCATGCTGGACGCCGCGCGGGTGGCCGCGCCGGGTCTTGAGATCGACGGTTGGACCTCGCAGGACGGCCCCCCCTCGATTCAGGGCGCGTCCGATGGCGACCTGGCGGCAGGGCCGCTGTTGACGCTGATCGACAAGGCCGCTGCAGCGGGCACCGATGGCGTGATCATCGGATGTTTCGATGACACCGCCCTTGAAGAGGCGGCGCGGCGCGTGGCTTGCCCGGTGATCGGCATCGGCCAGGCGGCGTTTCACTTTTGCGCGTTGCGCAACTGGCGCTTCAGCGTGGTCACCACGCTGTCCGTCTCCGTGCCGGTGATCGAGGACAATCTGGCCCGCTACGGTCTGCTGGGTCACACCGCGCGTGTCCGCGCCTCCGAAGTGCCGGTGCTGGCACTGGAAACAGACCGCGACGCCTCGGCCAAGGCCATCCTCGCAGAAGCCCGAAAAGCGGTTGAAGAAGATGGCATTGATGCGGTGATCCTTGGGTGCGCGGGCATGGTGCATGTGACGCAATTGCTGCGCGAGGCGCTGCCCGTGCCTGTGGTCGATCCGGTCACTGCGGCCAGCACGGCGATGGTATGGGTAGAGGCGTCAGCCAACGGCTAGGCGCCTTGTGCAAATGATGCGTGAAGGCGGGCGCCGGTCTGCCGGTGGCCTTGGCTGTGGCGATGGCCAAACGGGTTTTGCACCACCACGTCGACTGGACCCGGGAACGCATCGGCGGCTGGCCGAAAGACATCACGGCGGGGCCCGCACCTTATGTCTCCACCGGGCTTGGTACGCCTGCCACCCACTGGGTTATGTGGCCAACCTCGGATTTCCCTTCACCAAAGGTCACGCCTGCCGGGCTTGTCCCCCCGATAATCGGCAACCGCCCGGGCGCGGGGTCTGTGCCCATGCGCGACCTGCCGCAGCACGTTTGCCGCGGCCCCCAGGCAGACCCGTCAGATCAAGCCATGCGCCGCCTCGACGAGGGTCTTTGCATAGGCGCTTTGCGGGTTGGACAGGACCTCTTCGGCGCTGGCCGCCTCTTCGATCTGGCCGTTGCGCAGCACGATAACCTCGTCACACAACAGGCGCACAACCGCGAGATCATGGCTGACAAAGAGGAACGACAGGTTCGTCTTTTGCCGCAGATCCGCCAGCAGATTCAGCACAACCGCCTGGATCGACACATCGAGCGCCGCGGTCGGCTCATCAAGGATCAGCAGTTTGGGTTCCAGCGCGAGGGCCCGCGCGATACCCACCCGGGCCTTTTGGCCACCCGACAACTGATGCGGCAAGCGGCTGAGCAGATGCGCGGGCAAGCCGACGCGCTCGGCGAGCTCAAGCGTGCGCGCCTTGCGGGCCTTCTGGTCGAGCCCCATGAACCGCCGCAACGGATCGTCGATGGACCGCGCCGCGGTAAAGCGCGGATTGAGCGCATCGGTGGCGTCCTGAAAGATCATCTGGATCTCGCGTCGCCGCGGATCCCGGGCAAAATTCTTTGCCGGAGTGTCGGTGATCGAGGCCCCGTCGTACAGAATTTCACCGCCGGTGGGGTCGAGAAGACGCGCAATGATGCCCGAAGCGGTGGATTTGCCCGATCCGCTTTCCCCCACCAATCCCAGCGACGCGCCCCATTTCAGGTCAAAACTGATGCCCTTGAGCGCATGCACCGGACCGGATTTGCCGGGATAGACCATCTCCAGCTCGCGCACGGACAGGCCGACCTCGGGACGCACCAGCGGTGGCGGATGTGGTTGCCCGCCCTCGATCAGATCGTGCAACGCCTTGCCGGCCGTTGGCGTGGCCGCGATCAGGCGACGGGTGTAGCTGTGTTCGGCCCCCTGCGAGAGGCGTTCCGGTGTGATGTTCTCGACCACGACACCGTCCTTCATGACGGCAAAGCGGTCGCAATACGACCGCGCCAGCCCAAGGTCATGGGTGATCAGGATGACGCCCATGCCGCGGTCCTGCGCCAACTGGCGCAAGAGGTCCATGATGACCTTCTGCGTGGTCACATCCAGCCCGGTGGTCGGCTCATCCGCGATCAGCAGTTGCGGGCGGCACGCAAGCGCCAATGCGATGACGATGCGCTGGCACATCCCGCCCGACAGCTCAAAGGGATAGGCGTGATAGCGCGCCTCGGCGTCCTTGATACGCACTTCTTTCAGGGCCTCGATGGCCTTGGCCTTTGCGGTCTGGCGGGAGGCCTGCGCATGGCGGCGCAGCACGTCCTCGATCTGGTGGCCGACCTTGCGGATCGGGTTCAATGCGGCGCGGGGGTTCTGGAAGATCATCGAGATCTCGCGCCCGCGAATATTGTTCAACGCCCGTTCGCCGGACCCGGCAAGGTCGATCCCGGCGTAAACCAGATCCTGTGCCGTGACGCGGCCGCCCTGATCGAGGATCTTGAGGATGCTGAAGGCGGTCACCGATTTGCCTGACCCGCTTTCGCCCACAAGACCAAGCGTCTCGCCCTTGGCGAGGTCGATGTCGACGCCACGCACGGCCTCGACCGGGCCGTCTCTGGTGTCAAAGCTCACCTTCAGATCGCGGATTTTCAGCATCTAGCGGCGTTGCCTCGGGTCAACCATGTCCCGCAGGCCATCTCCCAACAGGTTGAAGGTAAAGACCGCCAGCATCAGCCAGAGCCCCGGGAAGATCGCCAGCCACCATTCGCCGGAAATGATATAGCCCGCGCCCTCGGCGACCATGATGCCCCATTCCGGCGTCGGCGGGCGCACACCAAGGCCGATAAAGCTCAGCCCGGCGGCGTTCAGCACCGCCCAGCCAAGGTTCAGCGACACCTGCACCATCAACGGCGGCAGCACGTTGGGAAAGATCTGCATCGCGAGGATCCGCAGATCGGAATTGCCCGCCAGCTTGGCCGCCTGAACAAAGCCCGCGTTGCGGCGGATGTTCACCTCTGCGCGCACGACACGGGCGTAGAAGGGCGTGTTGATGACGGCGGTGGCGTAGATGACGTTTTCAACGGTATTGCCCAGCGCCGCCACGATCCCCATGGCCAGCACGAACAGCGGGAAGGCCATGATCATGTCCAGCCCACGGCTGATCACCGTGTCAAACCATCCGCCCCAAAAGCCCGCGATGCAGCCAAGGATCGACCCTGCCACAAAGGACAGCGCCACCGCGCCGATCGATATCGCAAGGTCAAGGCGGGTCGCCACGATCACCCGGCTGAACACATCGCGGCCCAGTTGATCCGTGCCGAACCAATGCGCTGCACTGGGGGGTTGCAGGATCTCCTTGCCGGAGGCCAACGGGTCGTAAGGCACCAGCGAAGGCCCGAAGGCCGCGCAAAAGATCAGCACCCCCAGCATCCCGAACGCGAACAGCGTGACCGGGTTGCGGCGCATCACATAGGCCACATGGGCCAGGAAACTGTCGGTCTTGTCGTCGGCGAGGCTCATGGATCACCAAACCCGATGCGGGGATCAATCGCCGCATAGGCCAGATCGATCACGAGGTTCAGCGTCACGAACAGCAGGGCCATCGACAGAACGAAGCCCTGAACCGCCGCGTAGTCCGACGCCACAAGCGCATCCACCGCATAAGAGCCGATGCCGGGCCAGGCAAAGACCTTTTCGACCAGCACATTGGCGCCAAGCGCAAAGGAAAACACCATGCCAAGCGTGGTCACCACCGGCAGCATCGCGTTGCGCAGCGCGTACCGGTAAAGGATCGTCATCCGCGACAGCCCCGCCGCCCGCGCGGTGCGAATGTAGTCAGAGCTCAGCGCTTGCAGCATGGCCGCCCGGGTCATGCGCGCGATGGGCGCAAGCGTGAACAGCGCCATGGTCGAGGCAGGCAGGACCAGCTGCTTTGCCGTGGCCCCGAACACCTCCCAATCGCCGACAAGCGCGCTGTCGATGAGATAAAAGCCCGTGATCCGATCGGGTTCGAGGAACATGAAATCAAGCCGCCCCAAGGGCGATGGCGCGATGCCCAACAGGTAGTAAAAGACGTAGATCAACAGGATCCCGGTGAAGAAGGTCGGCAGCGATACGCCCGCCGTCACAAAGATGCGACACAGGTGATCCTTCCACGAACCGGGCGCCGTGGCGGCCATGACGCCAAGCGGAATGGCCACGGCACAGGACAACACCAGCGCCGTCAGCGTCAGTTCAAGCGAGGCCGGCAACCGACGCGAGAGATCCTCGATCACCGGCTGACCGGTGGACAGGCTCACGCCAAGATCACCCCGCAGCAGGTTGCCGACATAGACGAGGAACTGCTCGGGCAGGGATTTGTCGAGGCCAAGCGCCTCGCGCACCTGCTGGATGGAGGCCTCGTCGGCGGCATCGCCGGCAAAATACGCGGCCGGATCCCCCGGCAGCGCGCGCGTCAGCAGGAACGTGATGACGACCACCCCGATGACAACCGGGATGGCCTGCAACAGGCGCGAACCGACAAGGGCAGCGCGGGTTGCCATTCAAGCAGGCTTGACCGGACGGACATCAAGCTGGCGGTGGAACCAGAACTCGTAATCCGTGGACCCGTTCAACGCGACGTTCAGCGCCGGTTGCCAGAGCGGGATGCGCGGCAACTCGTCAAGGGCAATGTCGAACATGCGTTTGATGTTGGGCTCATAAGCGGGATCGTCGACGGGGATGTGCAGCGTGGTGTCCACCAGCATCTCGATCTCTTCGTTGCGATAGTTGGACGAGTTGAACAGGTGCCCGTCCTTGTACGCCCAGAAGAAGTAGTAGTCCGGTGTGTCGAGCCAACCGCCAAAGCCTTCGAGGTGGAAGGCCAGCCGTTTCTCGACCAGCGAGGCCGTCCGCCAGTTGGCGCCGGGGATCTTGTCAATGGTGACGGTGATGCCGATCTTGCCAAGGTTCTCCTGGATCAGCAGGGCGGTTGGCTCCATCCAGTCGACCTGGTTGAGGCTGATCGAGAAAGGCACTTCGAAACCATCCGCGTAGCCGGATTTTGCCAGATGCTCCTTGGCCTTCTCGAGGTCTTCCATATAGCCGGACTTGCGCGGCCACGCGATGTCGGAGCGCTCTGTCTCTTCGCCCCACAGCGGGTTGCCCCGGCCAAAGGCCGCCGCCTCGAAGATCGCCTCATAGGGGATGGCATAGGCCACGGCCTTGCGCACGTCGCTGTCCTGGAACGGCGCAAAGTTGGTGTTCAGGCCGATGCAGTTGATCGCATTGGCGATCGGTGTGGAGTTCACCGTCAGTGTTTCCGCCAGTTCCGCGGCGTCCTTGCTGGGGATGTTGAATGACAGCTGCACATCGCCCTTTTCGATCAGGGCACGGCGCGTCGCGGCAGAGGGCACTTCGCGGATCACCACCCGTTTGTAAGCCGGCACCGGACCGCTGGCCCAGTCATCAAAGCGCTCATAGACCAGCTGCTCGCCGGGGTTCCAGCGGATCACCTTGTACGCGCCAGAGCCGATGGTGTTCTTGTGCAGATATTCTGTCGCCCAGGGGTCATCCGCCGTGGCATTGGCCATTGCGACCTTGGAGTTGATCACAAAGGGGATCGGCACGGCCAGATCCGGGATCGCCAGTTTCGAGGGGAAGTCCAGCGTGATCTCAAAGGTCTTGTCATCAAGCGCCGCAAACTGGTCTGGCCGGATGAAACCACCGGCTTTCATCTGAACCGCCGGGAACCCGCCCAGCGAGACCGCCCGGTCAAAGGACCATTTGACATCTGCTGCGGTCACCGGGCTGCCATCCTGAAAGGTAGCGTCCCGCAGGGTAAAGGTCAGCACCATGCCATCGTCGGAGACCGTCCAGCTTTCGGCCAGTTCCGGCTCGATCTTGGTGTAGTCGAACTCCAGCCCGCCACCGGAAGAGGGCTTCGTGCCAAAGGACACCAGCCGGTCGTAGCAGTTGATCGCCACCTGATAGCTGGGGCGGTTGGTTCCGGTGCGGTGCAGGTCAAGGCTGTTGATCGTCTGCCCGTTGACGGCCACCAGCACATCGCTGGATTGCGCCTGAGCGGGCAGCGCGCGCAAGAACGGCAAGACCGCCGCCGAAGCAGCACCCGCCTTGATGAAGGATCGTCTGGATATCTCGGTCATCTGTCATCTCCTGTTGGAAAGCGCCCCGGGTGTCTGTCGTGGGGATGTCTCGGGTGCGCGTGTCAATTCTATGTGTCGTTGGATCAGGTTTCTTGCGCGAGAAAGGCCCGCCAGTCGCCTACCTCGGTGATGTCTCGGGCGCCGTCTACGGCTGCGGATTCGCAAAGAAACCCCTGCGCCGAAAGGCCCCCCTCCAGCCGCAGCGTGCCAATGCCCAGCGGTGAGGGGATGGTTTTCATGAAACTGCCAAAGGCGCTCAGCGGCATGTCCCAAAGCTCCACCGCGACGGCCCCGCCAAGCTGCGACGCGACGCGCACCAGACCGGGGCGCGCAACCCCGGCGCCGGGCAGCGCGAAAAAGCGGTACTCGGGGGCTGTGCGCGTCGCCGTGACAAAACGGGCACCGCGCTCCGTCAGGTGGCTGTTCAGGGGCAGGCCGCTCATATGGGCGCCGCAAACGGCGATACGGATCGTCTGGTCCGCGGGGGGCGGAAGGTCCGGCGTCGCGGGACGGTCCCAGCCAGTCGCCCCCAGACTGCGCGTGCCCATCGCTTCGACCCGCATCGCGAGGGCTGCGACCCGTGCATCTTCACCGGCCTCCGCAAGGAAGGTGACACTGCCCGGACGCCCATCCGCGCGCTGGGGCGCGGGCACGGCGATGCCGCACATGTCCATCAGGTTCACGAAATTGGTATAGGTGCCCAGCTTGTTGTTCGGCCCGACCGGATCGGCCTCCAGATCCGCGACGCTGTAAAAGGTCGGGATCGTGGGCACGCAGATCGCATCCAACCCCTGCAACAGCGGCTCTGCCGCGCGCACGAGATCCTTCAGGCGGTACATACCCTTGAAGGTCTCCGCCGCAGAGATCCCCTCAGCCATCCCGATGATCTTGCGGGTGACCGGGTACATGGCGTCGGGCTGCGTGGTCATCAGACTTTCGGTCGCGGCCCAGCGCTCTGCCACCCAGGGGCCATAGTACAGCATCTCTGCCACCGCATAGAGCGGCGCGAAATCCAGTTCGCGGATCTCCGCGCCTTGCGCGCGCAGCGCCGCGATGACCCCGTCAAAAGAGGCGGCCTGCGCCGCGTCGCCCTCGAACTGGATGCTCTGAGGCGAAGGGATGCCCAGCACGAGGCGCTCTGGTGCGGCCGTCAGCGCGGGCGTTGCGATCCGGCGCGAATAGCTGTCCTCCGGGTCATAGGAGGCCGCGGCGCTATAGGCGGTATAGGCGTCCTCGACCGTCAGCGCGAAGACCGAAATCGTGTCGAGCGTCCGGCAGGCTGGCACCAGCCCACGGGCCGAGAGCGCGCCCAGCGTGGGCTTCAACCCGACGATATTGTTCAGCGCGGCGGGCACGCGGCCCGACCCTGCCGTGTCGGTGCCCAGCGAAAAGCTGGCGATGCCCTGCGCCACGGCGACGCCAGAGCCACCTGATGAGCCACCCGGCACGATATCCGGATCCAATGCGTTTTTCGGCGCGCCGTAAGGTGTGCGCACGCCCACCAGTCCGGTTGCAAACTGGTCGAGATTGGTCTTGCCGATCAGCAATGCGCCCGCCCGCTGAAGGTTGCGCACCACGACCGCCGTGTCTTCGGCGTCATAGGCAAAAGCCGGGCAGCCCGCTGTCGTGACGCGCCCTGCCACATCGATGTTGTCCTTGATGACAAAGGGCACCCCCCACAGCGGCTGTTCCGCATCATAGGGGCCCAGCGCCTGCGCCGCCGCGCGCACTTCGTCGTGATCCAGAAGATCAATGAATATGCCCGGGTCGTTGACCTCGGCAATGCGCGCAAAAACCTGATCAACCACGGCCACAGGGCCAGTCCCCGCGGCATAAGCCTCGCGTAGCGCACTCAAAGTGAGAGGAATTGCGCCGCTCACGCTGAAAAACCCATCGTTGGGTACATCTTTGCCCTCCACGTCCACTCGACCCGCAGGTTCTGCCAACGGGGGCGCTTACACAAATGCTATGAATTCACAAAAGCGGTGCGTTTTTTGCACCGCTGGATGGGTGGGGACCGCATGAAGCATCTCAAGGACTTCGAATTCATCGAAGGGGTGATCCGCGCGGGGTCCATCCGCAAGGCGGCGGAGGACATGCACATCACGGCCTCGGCCCTGAACCGTCGGATCAACCGCTTCGAAGAGGAATTTGGCTACGAGATTTTCGAACGTCTGCCGCGCGGGGTGCGGCTCAACCCGGCAGGCGAAATGCTGCTGCATTACTCGCGCGCGCAATGTTCTGAATTTGCGCGCCTGAAATCGCAGGTCGCGGATCTGTCGGGGGAACGGCGGGGCCATGTGTCCATCGCCTGCTCACAGGCCTTGCTGCCCTTCTTTCTGCCGCAAGAGGTGTCGCGCTATCGCGAAATCCATCCGGGTGTGACCTTTACGGTAAACGCCCGAGACCGCGTCGCGGCGGAACGGGAACTGGCCGAATTTGCCAGCGACATCGCGCTGGTCTTTGAGCCCAAGACCATGGTCGATTTCGAAGTGCTTACGCAGGTCGAGCAACCGATCCACGCGATCATGCGCGCTGACCACCCCCTCGCGCACCAGAACGAAGTGCGCCTGCGCGATTGCCTGCGCTTTCCGCACAGCGCCCCGGCAGAGAAATTCGCCGTGCGCAACTTGCTGGAACAGGCCGCGAGCCAGTTCTCTTCGGTGAAGATCGACCCGATGATCGAAAGCGAATCCTTTGATTTCATGCGCCACTACGGTGCCTGGGAGGACATGATCGGCTTCCAGTTTCCCATCGGGCTGGACCTTGACCGCGAGGCGGGGCTTGTCTCTCGACCGCTGGCCACGCGCGAAGTGCGCCCCGGCAACCTCCTGCTGGGACAACTCAGAGGGCGGTCGCTGCCCGTGGCCTCGGCCAAGTTCGCACAGCAACTGGCGCTGGCCATGGCGCGTTTTGCGCCCTGATCCAGCGGTCAGTCAGGTGACACGGGCCATGGCAAGCGCTCTCAACGACAGGCATCGCCGAGGCGGGTTTTCGTGACCGGCAAGGGGCGGGGGTATCACCCGCCCTGCCCTTGTTTGGTACTGAGGGGCCAAAGGGGTGACCCGCGCATGCCAGCCGGTGCAAAACTTGCACCGCTCCTGCGAAATTATAGCAGACGTCAGCACCGCAGCGCGCCCCTACTCTTTCAAAGAAGATCTGTTTCTGTAATCCGATTGGGGGATCCAAATGCAGTCCAACCTCACACGCCGTGGCCTTCTGGCCTCCACCGCCGCCTTGGGAGCGGCGACGCTGTTGCCCGGCAAGGCGCTGGCCAGCGACCTGACCATCGGCTTCATCTATGTCGGGCCGAAAGATGACTTTGGCTATAACCAGGCCCATGCCGAAGGCGCTGCCGCGGTCAAGGCCATGTCCGGCGTGACCGTCGTCGAAGAAGAAAACGTTGCCGAAACCGTCGATGTGCAAAGCACGATGGAATCGATGATCAACTTTGACGGGGCCAACCTGCTCTTCCCGACGTCCTTCGGCTATTTTGACCCGCATATCCTCGAGATTGCACCGAAATACGACAGCGTGCGCTTTCAGCACGCGGCGGGCCTGTGGTCGGCGGACAAGCACCCGATGAACGTCGGCAGCTACTTTGGCTACATCGGCATGGGGCAGTTCCTGAATGGCATCTGCGCCGGTCATGCCACCAAATCCAAGAAGATCGGATTTGTTGCGGCCAAGCCGATCCCGCAAGTGCTGCTGAACATCAACTCCTTCCTGCTGGGCGCCCGTCAGGTCGACCCGGAGATCACCTGCCAGGTCATCTTTACCGGCGAATGGTCGCTGGCGGTCAAAGAGGCCGAAGCCACCAACGCGCTGGCCGACCAGGGCTGCGACGTGATCACCTGCCACGTGGACGGGCCGAAAGTGGTCATGGAAACCGCCG
>JBELMB010000079.1:2118-21777 GCA_042088665.1 Sagittula sp. | reverse complement strand
CGCCGAAAGCGTCGTCGTCGTGCTGGACGGTGCTTGCAGCTTCCAGCATCTCACTGGGCAGGGGCTGCAGATCTGGTGGGGGGCCTTCCTCGGCATGCCACAGCAGATCCTCGATCACGGCCCCCTCGACAGCCTGTGCAACAGGATCATCGAAACACGTGCCAAAGCCAGAGAGCAGCATGGCTGGGTCATGGACACTTATCTGCTGCGCAAGATCCCACCGCCAGCGCCCTGACGGCAACAACCCAAAGGACACCCCAAAGGACACCCCAGAGGACACGCCAGACGACACCGCGCAGGCAAACAGGCGCTCAGACCAGTCCCTTACTGACCCGCTCGCTGTGCTTCTTTGTTTCAAAAATACTCCGGGGGTCTGGGGGCAGCGCCCCCAGCCGGTTGGTCAACCGCGCGTGCTCAGGGACCATGCCACGCGCATCCCCTGATGCGGTGTGCTGCTGTCTGGCGAATTGCCGATCCGCGCCGCGATGCGGTAGCGATAGCAATAGCTGCGATGACACAGAAAGGATCCGCCCTTCGACAGCTTGTAGCCCCGCATTTCCCGCATCCGGACCTTCGCCTGCTTCTTCAGGGAACGGATCTTGAAAGGATCGCCGCTCCACTCCCAGACATTGCCGCACATGTTGTAAAGCCCGTAGCCATTGGGCGCAAAACTCCGGGACGGGGCGGTTGTGGCATAGCCGTCCGCGCCGGTGTTGTTCTCCGGAAACCGGCCCTGCCAGATGTTGCAGGGCATGTGGTTGGTGTCGTCAGGCTCGTCTGTCCCCCAGGGGAAGGGGACATCGCCCAGACCACCACGCGCGGCGTGCTCCCACTCGGCCTCGGAGGGCAGACGTCCCCCGACCCAGGCAGCATAAGCAGCGGCGTCACTCCACGACAGTTGCACGACCGGGTGGTCCGGGTCCCAGGCCGCTTCCGTGCCGGGGCCATCGATGGCGCGCCAGGTGGCCCCTTCGACGCGGCGCCACCATTCCGCGCCCATTACGGCCTGCGTCGCACCAACGGCTTCCGGCACGCGGGACCAGAAGACAAAGGACCAGCCAAAACGCTCGGCTTCGGTAACATAGCCGGTCGCGGTGACGAAATCGTGGAACTGCGCATTTGTGACGGTGGTGGCCCCCAGGAGGAAAGGCGCGACCTTCGCGCGCCGCAACGGCCCTTCGCCGTCCATGGCCAGCTCCGGGTTGGCGGTGCCCACGAACGCAGAGCCTCCGGGGATCTCGACAGCGTCCCGCGCAGGGCGAGGCGCGCCCCGCACAGGGGCAGCGATCGGGGCCATCCCCTGATCCCGCGCCAAGGCTGAGGGCATGCGGTCCGCGCTGGGTGCGCAGCACCCCTTTGCAGGGCTGTCTTCCGTCATAGGGCCGATATCCCGCCATCCAGTGTCATGCACTGCCCATTCATAAAGCTGTTCTGCGGCGCTGCCATCCACAAAAGCGCCTGCGCCATCTCCTGCGCGGTGCCAAAGCGCCCGACGGCATTGAGAGGGGAATGCAGTTTCGCCTTGTCTGCCCCCATGGCGTCCAGCATCGGCGTATCCGTGAAACTGGGGCACAGCGCGTTCACGCGGATGTTGGCGCGGCCCAACTCATGGGCAAGCGACCGGGTCAGTCCAACCACCCCATGTTTCGTGGCGCCATAAGCCGCCAGCCCGGGCGCGCCTGCGACCCCGGCCAGCGAGGCCACATTGATGATGCGCCCCTCATCGACCTTGGCGGCGGGCGTCAGCGCACCTGTCATCGCGGCAATTTCCGCCTGCAGCGCGTGAAAGAGCCCGGTGAGGTTGACGGCCATCAACTGGTGCCAGGCGTCTTCCGGCAAATCGGCCAGCCTTCCGCGCGGGCCAGCGATCCCGGCATTGTTTATCGCCACATCGATGCGGCCAAACCGGTCGAGGCCAGCCCGCACCATGTGCCTGACGGAGCCCGGATCGGTGACGTCACAGGGCACGGCGCAGATATCCTCGCCCTCGGGGAGGGCATCCGCGCTCAGATCCGACAGCAAGAGCGTCGCACCGGCGGCGCGAAACAGCTCGGAGGTGGCCCTGCCGATGCCGCCCGCCGCGCCGGTGATCAGCACGCATTTTCCGCTCATGTCGATCTGCACCGCTGGCAACTCCCGTGATCTGACCAAAGCTAACCATCTTTGTGCGTCCGGGAAAAGTGCCAGCTGATCGATCCGGGGCGCGCGTTTGCGCGTCGGAGTGACAGGGGAGGGTGCACATCCGCAGGGCAGATCCGCGTCGCGGGCAAAGGGGGCAGGGGCCCATCAAGGGTCGACAAGTCAAACGACGGGGCAATCCGCGAGGCCACACTGGCCGACCACACTGGCAGACCTTACTGGCAGCCCGAACATGCAGACCAGCCGACAAGATCAGCCCTATTGCGGCCAACTCAGCGTGACATTCAGACCGGGATGCCCGGTGGTCAAGGTCACCTCTCCGCCGTGGCCGCGGGCGATGGCCTGCACGATCGACAGGCCAAGCCCGCTGCGCGATGTCTCCGAGACCATGCCAAAGCGCTCCAGCGCCTTGGCCTGAACCGCGCTGGGCAGGCCGCGGCCATCGTCCTGCACGCTCAGGCGCGTCGTGCCCTCTGCCTGCTGCAGCGCCACGGTGATCTGCCGCAGCCCTGGTCCGCCATGCAACACGGCATTGTCCACGAGGTTGCGCAGGGCCTCGCGTAACATGGTCGCCTCACCGCGCACCTGCGTGCTGGTCTGGGGCAGGCTCAGCGCAAGTTCGACGCTGTCGGGCAGACCCTGCCGCAACCCCTCGGTCCACACCGGCAGCATGGCCCCCAGATCCACCGAATCCTGCGCCACCTCCGGACTGATCGCCTCTGCCCGTTCCAGCATCAACAGCTTCTGGCTCAGCGCGGAGGTCTCGCGCGCGGCATCCAGAAGGTCTTGCGCGCGGCTGCGCGCGGCGGCCTCCGTGGGCGCATTGGCGACGGATTCCGCCAGTGACAGCACCCCGGCGATAGGATTGCGCAGCTGGTGCGCGGCATTGGCGATAAAGCTGCGTTGGGCCGACATGGTCTGGCTCACCTGTCCAAAGAGCAGGTTCAGGCGTCCGACGATGCCCTGCACCTCTGGCGGGACAGAGCGCTGGATGGGCGACAGATCGGTGCCCGACCGCGCGGCGATCGCCTCTTCGAGGTTGGTCAGCGGGCGCAGGCCGATGCGAATGCCGAACCAGACGATCAGGCCCAGTGACAGCGTCAGCGAGGCAATCACCACGAAGGTCCGCAGGATCAGGTCGCGCACAAAGACCTGTCGCAGCGAAAGATCCTGCCAGACGGTGGTGGTGAAAGTGCCGCTGAACCCATCGATCTCTGCGCGGTTCTGCAAACGCACGCCGCTGACGGCTCGGCTTTGGTAGCGCGCCTTGAAATAGAGCGGTTCGGGCAGATCGGTTTCCGGACGCGGGATCCCCACGGGCGGCGTGGCATAGCCCGCGACGATGACCCCGTCCGGGGCATAGACGTGATAGAACACCTGCCCGCCGGATGTGCTGGCCAGAATGTCCCGCGTGCGCGCGGACAGCGCATCGCCCTCCGAAATCGCCACGTCATGCGCCACGGCGAGCGCGGCAGACAGCAGGCTGCGGTCAAAGACTTCGGTCGCGGTGGCGCGGGCATTGTTCAATTGCCAGAGCCCGGCAATCACTGCGATTGAGAGCACCGGCGTCAGGATGATCACCGTCAGACGCAGGCGAAGCGAGGCGGCGCGGCTCATCCGGGCAGGGCCAGTGCATAGCCGATCCCACGCTTGACGGCGATCTTGACGCCATGCGGCGCAAGGCGTTTGCGCAGCCGCGAGATATAGACCTCGATCACCTTTTCGTCGGTGGCGCTGCCAGCCCCGTAGACATGGTCGAGCAGGCTCTCCTTGCTGACCGCGGCTCCCTGCGCCTGTGCCAGCGCGGCCAACACGCTGAGTTCGCGCCGGGGCACGTCAAGCGGGCCCTCGGCGCAGGTCAGTTCCAGCGGGTCAAGGTGCAGCGCCAGCGCGCCAAGCGTCAGGGCGCGCCGCGGGGCCACGGATTTGCGCCGCCCCAGCGCGCGCACGCGTGCCGCCAGTTCGTCCATCGCAAAGGGTTTGACGAGGTAGTCGTCCGCCCCGGCGTCCAGCCCCTCGACCCGGTCCTCTGTCGCGGCGCGCGCCGTCAGCAGGATCACCGGGCGCGGATCGGCGCGCCGCCGCATGTCGCGCAGGATGTCCAGTCCGCTCTGGCCGGGCAGATTGATGTCGAGGATCACGAGATCGCCGCCCTCCTGACGCAGGAAATCCGCCGCCTGCAGCCCGTCGGACATCGCATCCACGCTGTGGCCGTCGTCTTGCAGACGGTAGGTGATGCCCTTGCGCAGGCTGGTGTTGTCTTCGACCAGGACGATCCGCATGGCTTCTTTCTTTCAACGATGAAGGCTTTGTGCAAGGTTCATGGGCCAGACTGCGCGAACGGAAGCGGGAATCACCCGCTCGATCGTTCTGGCCCGGGGCGCGCCGCCCCGGCATCCATGGGAGGACATCATGAACGTTACTGAAACCACGCGCCGCGTGGCGCTTGGCCTTGTGGCCGCTGCCGCGGCCTCTTTCTCGACTCAGGCCATCGCTGGCGGTCACGGCATCGACCTGACCGGCGAGACCGTTGAATGGGTCATTCCCTTCTCCGAGACCGGCGGCTCTGCCAAATGGGCCAACTTCTACGCACCGCTGCTGTCCGAGGCCCTGCCGGGCCAGCCCACCGTCGTCGTGAAATTCATGCCGGGTGCCGGTTCCACCAAAGGCGCCAACTGGTTCCAGGAGCAGAGCTTTGACGACAGCGAAGGCACGCTGATCTTCGGTTCCTCCGGCTCCACTCAGTTCCCCTACCTGCTGGGTGATCCGCGCGTGCGCTACGAGTACAGCGACTGGAACGTCGTGCTGGCCTCCGGCACCGGTGGTGTGGCTTACCTGCCGCCCGAACTGTCCGCCAAGATGGACGGCCTCGACGCAACCGCACTGCAGGGCGAGGATTTCATCTACGGCTCGCAGGGCGCAACCCGTCTTGACCTCGTGCCGCTTCTCGCATGGGAAATGCTGGGCCTGAACGTCGAGCCGGTCTTTGGCATCAAGGGCCGTGGCGACGGTCGCCTGATGTTCGAGCGTGGCGAAGCCAACATCGACTACCAGACCTCCTCGTCCTACCTGAAGGGTGTGACCCCGCTGGTCGAAGCAGGCACAGCCGTGCCGATGATGTCCTGGGGCGCGCTTGACGCGGCTGGCGACATCGTGCGCGATCCGACCTTCCCGGACATGCCGACGTTCAAGGAAGTCTGCGATGCGACCCCGAGTTGCGAAACCTCTGGTGAGCAGTGGGATGCATGGAAAGCCTTCTTCGTGGCGGGCTTCCCGGCGCAAAAGATGGTCTTCTTGCCCGCGGGCGCGTCCAACGACGCCATCGTGACCTACACAAAGGCCTTTGAAGCCGTGAAGGCGCGCGCCGATTTCGGCGACATCTCCAAGGGCCGTCTGGGTGTCTACCCGCAGATGACCGGCGAAGAGGCCACCGGCGCCCTCGAAAGCGCCACCGCCGTGCCGCAGGCCGCCAAGGACTTTGTCACTGGCTGGCTGAGCGACCGCTACGGTGTCACGCTGAAGTAAGATGTGGCGCGCCCCCGCTCCGGTCAGGGTCGGGGGCGCGACCTTTCTTTGACACCGGGATCGATCTCTCTGTCGCGGTGATCGATCCGGCCCAGTCTATCTGGACAAGGTGAGCATGGTGGGTCTGGCGCTTGAGCCGGGCAGACCGGTTCTACACCTGTCCGGACACCCGCACAGCGTGCACGGGGTGTGTCCCCACAATGCGTTGCCGGGCGTATGGTCCTTGGTGCTTGTTGGTGGTGTTTGACCCTCCCGGCGCAGATAAGTGACCCGGCGCAGACAAATGATGTGCTTTGGTGATGGCCCGGGCCGATGCTTCGGGTGCCGCCTTCCTCAATGAAACGCTTCCTGAACGAAAAAGGCCCTGCCTCATGGACGTGATCTCCATCGCCCTTCCAGCCCTTGCGGATGCCGCCGCGCTGGTCGCCCAGCCTATCGTGATGCTGTACCTGATCCTCGGCGTGGTGATGGGCCTGTGTATCGGGGTCTTCCCGGGTCTTGGCGGGATTGCGGGGCTGTCGCTTTTGCTGCCGTTCATGTTTGGCATGGAGCCGATGCTGGGTCTGGCTCTGATGATCGGCATGGTCGCAGTGGTCCCGACCTCGGACACCTTTGCTTCTGTCCTCATGGGGATACCCGGGTCATCGGCCAGTCAGGCCACGGTGCTTGACGGATTTCCCATGGCCAAGCGGGGCGAGGCGGCGCGGGCGCTGTCGGCGGCTTTTGCCTCGTCGCTCTTTGGTGGCCTTGTCGGTGCCGCCTTCCTGACGGTCTTCGTGCTGATTGCGCGGCCCATCGTGCTGGAGTTCCGTACGCCGGAACTGTTGATGATCACAATCTTCGGCCTGTCGATGGTCGGTATTCTGGCGGGCCGCGTCGCGCTCAAGGGGATCGCTGCGGCGGGCCTTGGCATGATGATCGGCACCATCGGGGAGGGTGACAGCGCGGGCGAGTTGCGAATGGCCACCTACGACATGCCCTATCTCGTGGACGGTCTGAAACTGGTGATCGTGGGCCTTGGCATCTTTGCCATCCCGGAGATCGTCGCACTGCTGCGCCAGGATCGCGCCATCTCTGACCGCAAACCGCTGGGCGGCGGCTGGTCAAAAGGGGTCAGCGACTGGTTCGCCAATATCTGGCTTTCTGTGCGTTGTTCGATCATCGGTGTGGTTGTGGGTGTGATCCCGGGTCTGGGCGGGTCGGTCGTGGACTGGATCGCCTATGGCCACACGGTGCAGACCTCGAAGGACAAGTCAAAGTTTGGCAGTGGCGAAGTGCGCGGCGTGATCGGGCCGGAAAGCTCGAACAACGCCAAGGAGGGCGGGGGCCTTGTGCCGACGCTGCTCTTTGGCATCCCCGGATCGGGGTCGATGGCGATCTTCATCGGGGCCATCGCCCTGCTTGGGTCGGGCAATATCGAGGTGGGTCCCTCGATGCTGAAGAACAACCTCGACATCACCTATGCCATCGTCTGGTTGCTGGCCCTGGCCAATGTGGTGGGCACGCTGATCTGTATCGCGGCCTCCGGCGGGATCGCCCGGCTGACCACGATCCCCTTTGCGCTTCTGGCACCGTTCCTGTTCATGATCATCGCCTTTGCCGCCTTTCAGTCGGGGCAGGACATCATGGATCTCGTGGCGCTCTTTGGCATCGGCCTGCTGGGCATCCTGATGCGTCGCTTCGACTGGTCGCGTCCGGCCTTCCTGATCGGCTTTGTGCTGTCGAATCCGGCAGAGACCTATGCCAACCAGGCGGTGCAGATCGCGGCCTCGCGGTTCCGCAAGGGCTTTGATCAGGGGCTTGAGTACATCTTTTCGCCGATCGTCATCGTGCTGGTGATCATCACGCTGATCTCGGTTGTCGTCGGGCTGCGTCAGGCCAAGACGATCATGGCGGAAGGGGCAGTAAAATCGGGAGCCAAGCGCGCGCCGATGATCTTCCTGATCGCAGTGCTGGCCTACCTTTTGGTGGCCTTCACCAATGCGGCGATGATCCCGGACTACGCCGCAGCGGACCGCGTGTTCCCGCGCTTTGTCTCTGCGGTTGCCATCGTGGCCTGCGTGATCGTGCTGGTGCAGATGATGCTTAAGCCGGAGTCGCATGCGCTGTTTGCGGATCGTGAGTCCGATGACGACAATGCCTATGGGCTCTGGTCGACGCTGGCATGGTTTGCGGCGCTGCTGGGCCTGACGGCGCTGTTCGGCTTTATCATTGCGCTGACCCTGTTCCTGTTTGCCTTCATCCGGTTCCGGTCCGGGCGCTCATGGGGCTTTGCCACGGCCTATACGGCGGGGGGCATCGCCTTCATGTGCTTCATGGCCGGGATGCTGAACCGCGACTTCCCGCCGGGCCTGTTGCAGGAGTATGTAAAGCTGCCTTGGCCGCTCGGCTGATCCGGGCTGAGGCGTCTTTGTCCCGGGGGCCGTGACACCGGCCTCCGCGGGCGAGGGGAAAGGTGCCTTTCAAGCCTCGTGCCGACAGATCGCCCGACCCCGTGAAACTGTTGGCGGGCGCTTTGTTGGCCACCGGATTGCCTCGCGAAACAGAGGTTTGATCCGGCCCATACAGGGATGTATTCCACTCTTGAGACCGCGCAGGACATTGTCATGACCCAGACCGCAATTCCCTTTCTCTTCATGCGCGGGGGCACGTCCCGCGGGCCCTATATGCGCCGCACCGATCTGCCCGAAGACCGCGAGACCCTCGCCGAGGCGCTGATGTCGCTTGTCGGGGCCGGGCACACCTGGTGCATCGACGGCATCGGGGGCGGGACGGCGGTCACCACCAAGGTGGCGATGCTTTCGCCTTCGGATGACACCTGGGCCGACGTGGATTATTTCTTTGCCCAGGTCGGGGTCGAGGAACGCGCCGTGGACTTCAAACCCACCTGTGGCAACATCCTTGTGGGTGTGGGACCTGCCGCCATCGAGATGGGGCTGGTGCCCGCCACCGGGGACCTGACCGAGGTCAAGATCCGCGCCGTGAACACCGGCGCGCGGGTCCTGTCCAAGGTGGTCACGTCGCCAGAGGGTGTGGTCTACGACGGCGAGACGTCGGTGGATGGCGTGCCGGGACGGGCTGCACCGGTCCAACTGAGCTTCATGGATGTGGTGGGGGGCGCCACGGGCAAGCTGTTTCCCACCGGCAACCGGATCGATGTGATCGACGGGATCGAGGTCTCCTGCCTCGACGTGGCCATGCCGATGATGATCGCGCGCGCCGCGGATTTCGGATTGACCGGGCTGGAAAGCGCCGCCGAGATGGACGCCAACCGCGCCTTTTATGACCGGATGGAGCCGATCCGCATCAAGGCCGGGAAACTGATGGGCATGGGGGATGTCACCAAATCCGTGACACCCAAGGTGGGCCTTCTGGCGGCGCCGTCGCAGGGCGGGACCGCCACGGTGCGCTATTTCATGCCGTGGAAGTGCCATCCCAGCCTCGCGGTGACCGGCTCGCAATGTCTGTCGGCCTGCCTGATCAGCCCGGGCACCGTGGCCGAGGGCATCGCAAAGCTGCCCGACGAGGGCCCGCATACCATGCAGCTGGAGCATCCCATGGGCACACTCGAAGTGGTCATGGACTACCGACTGTCCGGGCAGGGGCTGGAAGTGATCTCTGCCGGTCTCGTCCGCACGGCGCGCAAACTGGCCGCGGGCGAGGTGTTCGTGCCGAAATCGGTCTGGTCCGGGGTCTGAATCGAGGCCTGAATCGAGGCCTGAATCGGGATCTGAATCCGGGCCTGAATCTGGGCCAGAATCTGGCCCTGACCCGGGCGGTCCTCACGGCAGGACCCATCGTGGCAGGACCGCGATGGGATGAGCCAGAAAAGTATGAAACTGGGCGTTTCCTGCACAAACGCTATCTTTTCGGGGCAGGCTGGGCGCGGTTTTTGACAGGTCATCCGACAAGGGGCGCACTCCGGAGCGTCGCTGCGCGCGCAGGACCCTTTGCTCCGGCCTTTGCGACAAAGAATTCAACCCCGCGCAAACAGCGTCGCGCTGGCGCGGGGACAGACCCCGGGAGGGGGGAGGAGACATCCGATGAAAGTGCACATTCTTGACGATTGGTTCGACACGCTGCGTGGCTTGCCTTGTTTCGACTTGCTCAAAGGGCATGACGTCACCGTCTGGACCGACCATGAGCCAGACCCCGCGGGCCTCGCCGAGCGGGTGGCCGAGGCAGAGGCGCTCGTGCTGTTTCGCGAACGCACCAGGGTTGGCGCCGATCTGCTGGACCGGCTGCCCGGGCTGAAGCTGGTGTCCCAGCGCTCTGTCTATCCGCATATCGACGTGGCGGCCTGCACCCGGAACGGCGTGACCCTGTGTTCCAACATGCATTCCGGCACACCGTCTTATGCCGCCGCGGAACTGACCCTGTCGCTGATCCTCGCCAGCTATCGCCAGATCCCCGAACAGGTCGCTGCGACCCGCGCTGGCCGCTGGCAGATCGGCGTCGGGCGCACGCTGCGGGGCCGGACGCTGGGGCTTTATGGCTATGGCCGGATCGCCGGAGCCGTTGCGGGCTACGCCGAAGCCTTGGGGATGAAGGTGCAGTGGTGGGCCTCGGACGGCGGGCGTGCCCGGGCCAAGGCGGATGGCGTCACCCTCGCCGAAAGCCGGGAGGCGTTTTTTGCCACCTCCGACGTGGTCAGCCTGCATGTCCGGCTGAAGCCCGAGACACGCGGCATTGTCACCGCAGAGGATCTGGCGGCCATGGCGCCGCGGTCGTTGATCGTCAACACGTCACGCGCGGGGCTGATTGCGCCCGGTGCGCTGGAGGCCGAAGTGGCGCGGGGCCGCATCCATGCCGCCGTCGACGTCTTCGACACCGAACCGTTGCGCGACGCGGATCACCCCTTGCTGACCGCCCCCAACGTGCTGCCGACGCCGCATATCGGCTATGTCACCGAGGACGAGTTCGACCTGCAATTCACTGATATCTTTGAACAGGTGAATGCCTATGCCGCGGGCGCGCCGATCCACGTGATCAACCCGGAGGTCGCGACCGGATAAGCCGCGCCGTCAGTGGCGCGCCGATGATCACGACAAAGATCCGCAAGACATGGTGCGCCACGACAAAGGCGAGATCGGCCCCGACGATGATGGCCAGAACGGTCAGTTCCGCCTGTCCACCGGGGGCGAAGGCCAGCAGGGCTTCCATCCCCGGGGCAAGATCCAGCGCATAGATCGTCTCCACAAAGATGACGGTCAGCACGATCAGAACGCCGCAAAACCCGAGGCCCGCCGCAAGATCGCGCCGCACTTCCTGCATGGTGATTCCAGTGTATTTGCTGCCGATGCTCATCCCGATAAAGAACTGCGCGGCCCAGATGGCTTCGGCCGGGGGGCGGTTGTGCAACCCGTTGGCCAGCGTCAGCGCAGCGGTCAGGATCAGCGGTCCAAGGATCGAGGCGCCAAAAAGCCCGATGCGCTTTGCCCCCTGCCAGCCGACCAGCGCACAGACCACCATCAGGCCCAGTTCCAGCGGCGGCACGGTCAGCGCGGGCAGGCCCGGCGGGTTGGACAGTTCCGCTTGCCAGATGCCCTTCAGCAAGAGGGGCAGCGCCACGACGATGACCATGACCCGCGTGGCATGGATCAGGCTGAGGGAGCGCACGTTGGCCCCGGCCTCCTCGCCAAAGACGATCATGTCCTGCAATCCACCCGGCATGGCCGCGTAATAGGCCGTCGGCAGGTCATAGCCACAAACCCGGGTAAAGAAGGGCACGCCGATCAGCCCGATCAGCGCGACCATCACCGGCACCATGATCAGCGTCGGCCACATGGCGGGAAAGCTGGCCAGAACCGCCGGGGTCAAGGTCGCCCCGACCGCCACGCCCAGGATCGTGCGCATGCCGTCGTTGAGCGGTTTTATCCCCTTCATGGGCACACCGCAGAGCGCGGCTGTCAGGCAGGCAAAGATCGGCCCAAGCAGCCACGGAAGGGGCAGGGCAAGCGCGTGGAACAGCGCCACGCCAATCGCCGCACTTCCAAAAGCGGCAAGGATCGGGATCACGCCAGTGTTCCTTTCAACCGAAATTGCAGGGAGGTGGCGAGGTGCGCCTCTGCGGCTGCGCCCGCGGCTTCGCTGTCGCGTGCCTGCAGCGCGTCGATGATCGTCTGGTGCTGCGTCACGACCACATCGATGCGCGCCGGGTCCACGAAAGTCGTGGGGCCGAGCAGCATCAGGGCGTTGTTCAATGCCCGCGCTGCCTCAAGAAGGAAGCGGTTGCGCCCGGCAAGGTAGAGACCGCGGTGAAAATCCACGTTGATGGCCGCACCCCGGGCGGGATCGCTGCGCGCGGCAGCAATTGCATCATTGAGGTCCTGAAGCGCTGCGAATTCCGCCTCTGCACCGTGTTGCGCGGCCATTTCGGCAGCGGTGCGTTCCAGCACCATGCGCATTTCGTACAGCTCGACCAGCTCGTTGTGGGCCAGTTCCCGGATCACCGCGCCAATGCGGGGCCGGTGCTCGACGATGCCGTCACTTTCCAACCGGCGCAGTGCCTCGCGCACGGGCGTGCGGGACAGCCCAAGCCGCGCGGCCACGTCCTCTTCGCGCAGGCGGTCACCGGGCGCGAATGTCCCGGCGCGAAGGGCCGCGATCAGCGCCTCGTAGGCGGCAGCGCCACTGGAGCGGCCAGTATCCTTGGTAGTATCCTTGGTAGAATCCTTGGCAGTATCCTTGGCGGCGTTCCGGGCTGCGTCTTCGCGAGAGTTTCTGGATGAGGGCATAGTCTTGTGTCCGGTTGGATACAATCCTCCTAGTCCCCCTTGGCACGGGTGTCAATCGGCCCGCCGTGCGCGGCGCGGTTCAATTGGGGTGTTTCCCTCATCGCGGGAGGGTGGGGCCGCGGAGTATTGTCTTTTCATGGAGAGTGAGACGGCTCACCGCTCCGCGAAAAAAACCAAACGACTTGATCTCAAAAGGACTGATACCATGACAAATTTTGCAAAAATCGCTCTCATCGCCGCCGCTCTGACAGCCTCCGCTGCGCAGGCCACACAGGGCACCAAGGTCACCGCATTGGGCTATGGCGACAGCCGCCAGCACGCGAAGATGGTGACGATCCAGACCTGGACCCAAGCGGCCTTTGCCGAATACGGCTTTGCCAATTGGAACAACGCCTACATTGGTCACATGGAGTGCCATGAGAACATCAACGCGGGGGCCTCCACCACCCAACAGTATGGCGCGCTCTCGCGGGAAATCATGCGCACCGGCGGCAACCCCAACGCGGCCTGGTCCTGCATCGTCAGCGGTTTCCAGGACACCTGATCCCCCGCACCCTTCCTCCCTTGTGTTCTGGGCAGATTCCCCCGGGGCCGGTTTTCCGGCACCGGGGGTTTTCGTTTACGAGGTGGAGTCGTTTACGGGGCGGGAGTCGTTTACTGAGGGTCGTTTACCGGGGTTCGTTTGGAGTGCGGGTCTGTGCGCAGGCAGGACTGGCTTGGGGCGGGTGTGTCAGGACAGCGTTGACAGGCCCGCGCCCTCGTCAACCGGTGGTTCGGCTGCGCCAATCCGCAAGGCCACGTCCGGGTTCATCGGTAAAGAGCGAGGGCAGCAGCCGCAAATCCGTGATCCGGTCAATGCGAAAGCTCAGGAAATCGCCGGTGGTTTCGCTCCAGGCAATGCAGGTCCAGACGCGGCCAAAGTAGTCGATGTGCAAGGGCCGCAGGTCGTGCCGCCGGTCGTTCAGCACCGCCTGAACCTTCTGGCGCGCGCGGATCGCACGTCTGATGGCGGGCATGAAGGCAAAGCCAAGGGCTGCTTCGGAGAAAGCATCCGTGGCAAATCCGAAGGAGGCCGGGGCCGGACCGGATTCGGCTGGCAGGACGGCGTCGATCTTGGCGGCGAGCGCGCGTGCGGCCACGGCCTCTTCCTCGAGATCAGAGGCGCCAAGCGCAGCCAAGGCGAGGTGCAGCGCGGTCAACTCGCCTTCGGTCAGGTTCAGTGGCGGCAGGGTGATGGCGGCCTGGACGGTGTAGCCGTAGCCACGGGTGCCCGCGACGGGCACACCAGAGGCTGCGAGCGTGTCCATGTCGCGGTAGATCGTGCGCACCGAGACGCCGAGGTCCTGCGCAAGCGCTTCGGCCGTATGCAATTCGCCGTCGCGCATGCGTTGGGTCAGGGCGTAGAGGCGGTCCTTGCGATTCATATCGGTTCCCATGCGGTGGCGCGACGCGGGAGGCGGCGCAAAATTCTTTCAAAGAATTTTACACGAATTTTCGAAAATTCGTGCCCTGACCCCCACCGATACTGACAAAATCCTGACAACTGACAAGCTCATGACAAATATGCCGCTCTCTGGTCGTGTTTTGGTGCTTTTCCGCGACGCTTGCGGGGACTAGATACCCTCATGCAAGATCGCCCCGGCTGTGCGGCGACGAGGATGAGGAGAACGACAATGGGTATCGGGAACATTGGCCTTCCGGGTATTTTGCTGATTGCAGTTGTGGTGCTGGTGCTGTTCGGCCGTGGCAAGATCTCTGCCTTGATGGGCGAAGTGGGCAAGGGCATCACGGCCTTCAAGAAGGGCGTCAGCGACGGCGGCCAGGAGCTTGAAGACCAGAAGGCCGAGGAGGCCAAGGACGTGACGCCCGAGGCGGCGGACAAGCCGGAAGGCGACAAGGACAAGGCGTAACCTGCCATGTTCGATCTTGGATTCGCGGAACTGCTGGTCATCGGGATCACGGCGTTGATCGTCGTGGGTCCCAAGGACTTGCCGGTGCTCTTTCGAAACGTCGGCAAATTCATGGGCAAGGCGCGCGGCATGGCGCGGGAGTTCAGCCGTGCGATGAACGATGCCGCCGATGAGGCGGGCGTCAAGGATGTGGCCAAAACCTTCAAGACCGCCACAAACCCCATGGGCAGCGCCATGGACGGGATCAAGGACGCTGCGAAATCCATGACAAACGTGGATCCAACCAGCGAAACCGGCAAACTCTCGGCAGAGCGTGACGCCGCGCGCAAGAAGATCGAGGCCAACGCGGCCCGCGCGTCGGCAGACCGGATGGAGCGCGAGGCGCAAGTGGCCCGCGAACGCGCCCAGGCCCTTGAGAAGTCGCTGGCCGAAAGCGCCGCGCCCGCGGACGACAAACCCAAAGGGGACAGCGCATGAGCGATGCCGGCCAGCAAGACGACATGGATGACAGCGCCGCCCCGCTGATCGAGCATCTGGCGGAGTTGCGCACGCGGCTCATCCGCTCCGTGGTGGCGTTTCTGGTCGGGATCTGCGTCTGTTTCATTCCGATCGGTGGCGATTTCATCGCGCAACATATCCTGGAGTTTCTGCTGGGACCGATCGAGCAGACGCTGCGGGCCCTCGGGGATCCCTCGCCAACGCTGCAATATACCAGCCCGCAGGAATTCCTCTTTGTCCTGTTCCGCATCAGCATGGTGTTCGGCTTTGCCTTGGCCTTTCCGGTCATTGCCTTCCAGATGTGGCGTTTCGTGGCGCCGGGTCTCTACCGGTCCGAGAAAAATGCGTTTTTGCCCTTCATCGTCGCATCGCCGCTGATGTTTCTGCTGGGCGCTAGCTTTGCCCATTTCGTGGTGACGCCGCTGGCGATGGCCTTCTTCCTGGGCTTTGCGGATTTCTCCTTTTCAACCAGCATTCTGCCTTTTTTGTCTCTCGACGTAGAGGCAACCGCCCCTGCGATTCCAGAGACGGGCGAAGGGATCCAGATCACCTTCTTTGGTAAGGTGAACGAAAGCCTGGCGACCTCGCTGGTCTTCATCATGGCCTTTGGATTGTGTTTCCAATTGCCCGTTTTGTTGACGCTGATGGGCAAGGCGGGCCTCGTGTCCGCCGAAGGCCTTGGAAACGTGCGCAAATATGCCATGGTCGGGATCCTCGTGCTGGCCGCCTTGGTAACGCCTCCGGATGTTGTGACGCAGCTTATCCTCTTTACTGTGGTCTACGGTCTTTACGAAGTCTCCATCTTCCTGGTGGCAAGAGTAGAAAAGAAGCGGGAAGCCGAACTGCGCGAGCAGGGTCTGTGGTTCGAAGATGAACCAGACACCAACGATGATCCGCTGGCGGACGAGTTTGACGAGGATGACGCAGATGAACGCCCTGATGGAGCGCACCGGCGTGACTGACGCCCTTGACCGGATTGCCGAGGCGCTGGAGCGCCTCGCGCCCGCACCGCTGGGGGCGCCGGATTTCGATGCGGCAGAGGCATTTGTCTGGGAAACGGGGCCGGACCGGCTGACACCGGTCCCGCGCGTCAACCGCGTGGAACTGATCCTCCTGGTTGGCATCGACCGGGCGCGCGACACGCTCCTGACCAATACGCGGCAGTTTGCCCGCGGGTTGCCGGCCAACAACGCCTTGCTCTGGGGCGCGCGTGGGATGGGAAAGTCCAGCGTCGTCAAGGCGGTGCATGGCACCGTGGCCGAAGAGGTGCCGGGCCTTAAACTCGTGGAACTGATGCGGGACGACCTGCCCACGGTCGGGCGGCTGCTGGCGATGTTGCGCGATGCGCCCTACCGCTTCATCCTGTACTGCGATGACCTTTCGTTCAGCCATGATGACGAACACTACAAGAGCCTGAAAGCGGTGCTGGATGGTGGTGTTGCGGGACGGCCTGACAACGTGGTGTTCTACGCGACCTCGAACCGTCGGCACCTGATGCCGCGCGAGATGATCGAAAATGAGCGCTCAACCGCGATCAACCCCTCTGAGGCGGTCGAGGAAAAGGTGTCCTTGTCGGATCGTTTCGGCCTGTGGCTAGGGTTCCATCCCTGTTCGCAGGACGACTATCTTTCGATGATCGTAAGCTATTGCAACGCCTATGGTGTGCAAGCCGACCCGGAAGAGGTGCGCCGACAGGCGATCGAATGGCAGGCCACCCGCGGTGCCCGTTCCGGGCGCGTGGCCTGGCAGTTCTTTGTCGATCTGGCCGGACGCAAGGGCGTGCCGCTCACGTGATGCGCTTCGTTGCGTTGGGATAGGCATCGCCAGGTCCGATCTGATGAAGATCGGGCGCACCCTTGGTTTGACCTGACTCTTTCCGCGAAATTCAGCGTGCTGCCCGATCTCTCGGCCCGCGCGCCTCGTAGCACCCTCACCAGCGAAGATGTTCCAAATCCGCTGGCTTGTGCCGCGGTTGAACTTACGTCCATGGCGGTCCCGATGGAAAAGGCGAGTTACCGCAGATAGTCCATCGGATCCGTGCTGTCGAAGCCCTTGCGCACTTCGAAATGCAGGAAAGACGGGCTGCCTGAGGCCACGCGGGCCACGGACTGACCGCGACTCACCGCGTCCCCTTTGGCCACAGAGATGTCGTCGATATGGGTGTAGACCGTGATCACGTCGTTCGGATGCCGGATCAACAACAGTTTCACCCCCTCGGTCGTCGTCGAGATCGATGCAACGCGGCCAGAGGCCGAGGCCTTGACGGGCTGCCCCGGGGCCGCGGCGATATCGATCCCTTCGTTGCGGCCCTTGGCGTATTCCCGGATAATCGCTCCCTGCACCGGCATCACCATGGAGGCCGAAGGCGGCGCCGCGGGGGCCGCGTCTTGGCCAATGTCGGCAACCGGGTCCTCTGGGGCAGGGGGCGCTGTGGGCGTGACAGGATCCACGGGCCGGGCCTCGACCGCGGGTGCGGTGGGCACGGCAGGCGTGACCGCAACCGTCGGCAAGGGCTGGGCCGCAGAGGGCGGTGTGGGCGTCGGAGAACCGGAACCGGGTTCCGTGACATCCGTCGTCTGGCTTCTGGGCGTCGGCGTCTGGGCCTTGACCGGGATCAGCAGGAATTGCTCTTCGCGAACCGCGAAATCCTTGTCCAGCCCGTTCCATTCCGCAAGCGAACGGGGGCTCACCTGATAGAGCCGCGCGATGGTAAAGGCCGTCTCGCCGCGTGCCACCTGGTGGCGGACGGGTTCGACGCCGCCATCGTCATTCGTCGTGCCGGACTGTCCCGTGCCGGTGGGCGTCGTATCTGCGGCGCGGTCAATGGCATTGCCCGCCAAGGTCGCCACGTCGACATCCGCGCTGCGCCCGGTGTTGGGCTCGGCCACGCGGCGGGGCAGGGCCACGATCTCGCCTCGGCGCAACCGGTCGTCGAGCTGCAGCCCGTTGAACCGGGCCAGTTCTTCAGCGGGCAGGCCGACACGTTCGGCGACTTCGGACACCGTGTCGTTGCGGCGGGCCACGGCCACCTGGTAGCTGGGGTAAGAGATGACGCCGCGGGCGTCCGGGTCCGGGCGGCTGCCCGTCGCCCGCACCGCGGCATCAGATGTGTCCACAGATCCACCGATGGCCCCGCGCAGGTCGAGATCCAGCGTGTCAGAGCAGGCGGCCAGACTGGCGGTCACGGCCAAAAGCGCGATGGAGCGCAGCAATGGGCGCGCGCGTCGCCCAGCAAAGGCAGGCGCCATGGCTGAATACGGGGCGCGGACAGTGTCGCGGGACTGTGTCATCTCGATCACCTCTGGTGCGCTCCTTATCGCCGGAGCGTCATTGATTTAGGCTGCCCGACGGCCAAGCGCTAGTCTTTGCCCAGGCCTTCCACCAGCGGAACAAAGCGCACCGGGCGCAATTCGTCGTAGTCAAAGCCCGAAGGCGTGCGCGTCACCCGGATCAGGTGCTGCACGGCATCGGACTGCCCCACCGGCACGACCATAATACCGCCAATCTTGAGCTGCGCCAAGAGCGGCCCCGGCGGGTCTTCGGCTGCGGCGGTCACGATTATACGATCAAACGGCGCCTGGTCCGGCAGACCAAACGATCCATCCGCCGTGAAGGCCGTGATATTGGTCAATTCCAGTGTCTCGAAGACGCGGCGCGCCGCGGTGACGAGACGTTTGTGCCGATCCACCGTGTAGATCCGCCGGGCCAGCAAGGCAAGGATGGCCGCCTGATAGCCGGAGCCGGTCCCGACCTCCAGCACCTTGTCGCGCGGGCCGACATTGAGTGCCTGCGTCATCAGCGCCACGACAGAAGGCTGCGAGATGGTCTGCCCGCAGGCGATGGGCAGGGGCATGTCCTCATAGGCGCGGTCTTCGAAATAGCCCTGGATGAACAGGCCACGGTCGATGCGTTCCATCGCCGAAAGCACGATCTTGTCAGTCACGCCCTTGGACCGCAGAGCAAAGACAAACTGCATCTTGGCCTCTGCGTCAAAGCTCATGAAAGTGAGGCTTTCAAAGCCTTTAGCGCTGTCTGGTCGGTGAAATCCGCATGCATGGGCGTGATCGAGACATAGCCGTCAAGGTTCACATCCACGTCGGATCCCGGGGTTGCCGCGGCTTGCTGGCCGCCTCCTCGGATCCACAGGAACCGACGGCCGGAGGGCGCGATCTGGGCCTCGACAGAGTGGCGGGTGTCTTTGCGCAGGCCTTGCGGCACGGCTTTGATCCCCTTCACGCCTGCCGCCAGAACGGGCGGGAAATTCACGTTGTAGAAGGTGCGGAACCCGTCGTCTTGCGCCGTGTCAAAGGCCAGGATCTTGCGGACGACCTCTGCGCCGAATTGGGCCGAGGCGTCATAAGGGTTCTCGGCCTTGGCGTTTTCAGGCCCATAGTATTGCGACAAGGCGATGCCGGGCAGCCCTTGCAGCGCGGCTTCCATCGCCGCACCGAGCGTACCGGAATAGGCGGCATTCTCGCCAGAGTTGTTGCCGCGGTTGACGCCGGACAACACAAGGTCAGGGGCCTCACCTTTCAGTACGTCGTATATGCCTGCCAGAACGCAGTCGGCGGGGCTGCCTTCGGCGGCAAACCGCCGAGGCCCCAATTGTGCGATCAGTGTCGGATGCGCGTGAGAGGTGCTGTGTGCCACGCCGGATTGCTCAAAGGCAGGGGCCACGGTCCAGACTTCGCCACCCGGGCCCGCGAGCGCCTTTGCGATGTCTTCGAGAACGGTCAATCCCGGCGCGTTGATGCCGTCATCGTTGGTAAGGAGAATGCGCATGGAGAAAGGGCCCGATTGTTTGATCCGTGTCTAGTGTAAGGGGCGCCCCGGGGCAAGTTGCCCCGCAT